>CAZHQD010000043.1:1196-15973 GCA_964533835.1 uncultured Puniceicoccaceae bacterium
ATGAATGGCTTCATCAATGGTTCACGTTCTGGTGAGCGTATCAGCTACAATGGTTACCAGCCCATACCTCCTGGTCTGATCATCTTCAATGGCATAGCCATTGGTGGTCCTGGTGGCGGCGATAATTCCTACAACCAGCTTGATCGTATCTTCCGCGCTATCACTCCAAGCTGGGAACGCGATATCTTCGGCCTCATGGGTGACACGCCAGCCGTCTTCACTCTCGGTAGCCACTACTGGACCCACTCCGTCATCGAAAATTACCAGAACTGGCCACGCATCCCGGCTATGGAATACATCAACACGGGTGTGATTCGTATCATGGGTATCCCAGGAAGTATCAAGGTAGTCCCTGTGTTCAACATCATGCTGGAGCAGGACCGTCCATACACCCACTTCGATATCCATTATCCAGCCCCCACCGCTTCCGAAGTTGAGGTGGATCGCACTACGGCGATGGACTAATTAGAGGCTGTTTAAAAGATTAATCCTTATCAGAAGAGCGCTCCTATCGGAGCGCTCTTCTCTTTTTTATCTGCTGATTATCTTGTTACGGTCATGCAGTTATTGTTACATAAGTTACGGCCTTGTAGTAAGTTGGAAACACAGGCCGACAGCTGTTGACCTTCTCTTTTGGCTGCTGTGTGGATGGTGTCGCAAACTATTGCTAAACACTGTCGCACAACTGCTATGAATACTGCTAAAGTTACCTTCAGGCCTTTTTTCCTGGCCGCATGCTCGTTATTAATGGGAGTCCTTTCTCTCTCGGCTCAGGATACCGGAGCCATATTTGGGCGCATCTCTCAGTTCACCAATGGAGCTAATCTCGAAGGCGTGGTAATTTCCGTCGAGGGTACTGAGTTACAGACGGTCTCTGGCAGAGGTGGTCTCTACTCCCTCTCCAGCATCCCGGCGGGCTCCCAAAAGCTCAGCCTCTCCTTCATAGGTCTTGCCCCAGAAACCCGTTCCGTGGCGATTTCATCGGGGCAACCCACCGAGCTTAATATTGTGATGGGAGACACTACTGTGGACCTCGAAACCTACGTGGTGCAGGGGCAGGCATTTGGCCAGGCACTGGCGCTCAATATCCAGCGCAGTTCAGACAACTACCGCAACGTCGTCTCTGCCGATGCCATAGGCCGCTTTCCCGACCAAAATGCAGCCGAGGCTGTCAATCGCCTCCCTGGTATCTCCATTGAGCGCGATCAGGGCGAAGGCCGCTTTGTGGTCATTCGTGGTATCGATCCGCAACTTAATGCCGTGGCCATAGACGGCATTGCCTTGGCTTCTCCGAGCGCTGATAGCCGAGCTACCCTACTAGACACCATTCCTTCGGATAACCTCCAGTCCATTGAAATCTCAAAGGCTCCACTCCCCAGTGAGCCAGGGGATGCCATTGGTGGCTACATTAATATAAAGACCCCATCGGCTTACGATTACGATGGGATTACCGCCCGTGTTTTAGCCCAAACCGATTACTCAGATCTCACCAGCGACTGGAAGGGAAAGATGGGGGCCACTTATGGTCAGCAGTTCGGTAGTGAGAAGCAGTTCGGCTTCCTGGTTTCTGCCAGCTATGAGGAACGCTCTTTCGGCTCCGACAATCAGGAGGCTGCCGAATGGACGGAAGAGGAGGGTGAAGATGGCAACGACTACTGGATAAATGACGATACCTATGAGTTTCGCGAATACGATCTTACTCGCACCCGTATTGGGTTTAGTGGCAACTTTGAGTTTCGCCCAAATAACGATAATCTATTCTTCTTGCGTACTAGCTTCAATGAATACGAGGACACTGAAGTGCGGCAGATAGCTGAGCTGATGCTGGGGGAAGAGTATGAGGACGCTGAAGGCGAGGACCAGAACATTAGCTCTTTTGGCGATATTGGGCCCGATAGTTATGTAGCTAGAGATGTTCCCGTTTCACGGGCTCACAAAGACCGCACAGAGACAATGACTATCTTCGTTGCCTCCGCAGGCGCAGAGCACACCTTTGGCGATTGGAAGCTAGATTACACTGGCTCCTACTCCCTTGCCGAGGAAGACACGCCAGACGACGTAGAGGGTATTTTTGCGCTTATCCGTGATGACGCGGACAACTTTACCGAAAATCCCGATTTCCTTATCTCGGGCACCAATACCTACAACCCTCGTGCCACCTTTATCGCAGGCTCTGGCACCGACCCATTTGATGCCGCTAATTATGAATTCGATGGCGTAGAGAAGTCCGTACAGAATGCCGAGGAAAAGCAATGGGCACTCCAGCTCAATGCCCGCCGTGACCTAGGCTGGAGCGAAGTCAGCTACATTCAGTTTGGTGGCCTTTATCGGGATAAGAACAAGGTCAATGAGCTGGAGGTCTTTGAGTCAGACGATAATCCCTCTGAAGTGGATGATCTCACTGGCTTTGTGAAGACTGACGCACGCAATGCCTTTGGTCCGAATGTTCCTTTTGTGGATCGTAGTTTCACGGGCTTCTATTTTGAAAACGAGGATGCCTTTGCCCTGGAGCGCAAGGTAGATGACTCTGTGCTGGAAGATTACGATTCCGACGAAAAGGTATATGCTGCTTATCTCATGATGGGCTACGGCAGCCGCAAGGCCAATGCTATCTTTGGTGTTCGTGTGGAGCAGACCAAATACCAAACCAGCGGTTTTACCTATGAAGAATATGAGGATGAGAACACTGGTGAAGACGTGGTGGAAATTAACTCAGTCAACTTCGAGAAGGATTACACCAACTGGCTCCCAGGAGTCCACTTCCGCTATGAAATGGGCAAAAATACCATCCTGCGCGCCTCCGTAAACAAGGCGATTGCCCGCCCCAACTTTGAGGCCGCGCGCCCTGGCATCCTCTTCGAGGACGACAATGCGGAAAAGGGAAATCCTGCCCTCGATCCCTATCGTGCGCTTAATTTCGATGCCTCGGTAGAGCACTACCTGCCAAGCCTAGGTATCGTTTCCGTAGCTGCATTCCACAAGAAAGTCAGCAGCTTCATCTATGAACAAACCCTCTTCGACCAAGTAATCGGCGGTCGCACGGTGGATGAGCTCACAGAGTTTCGCAATGGCGACAGCGGCAGCATCTCAGGCATAGAGTTTGCTTATCAGCAGCAGTTTACCTTCCTCCCGGGCGCTCTTGATGGCTTGGGCTTTTATGCCAACCTCACGCTCACCAGCTCTGATGCCACTGTACTCGCCCAAGAATTCGGTGACCCAGACCGCGAGCTGCCTTTCGTGAAGCAGTCCGATATGATTGGCAATCTTGCTCTGACTTACGAAAAGAGCGGCTTCTTTTTCCGTATTGCTGCCACTTTCCGCAGTGAATACCTAGATGAAGTGGGCGGCGATTTCGACGAAGACCGCTACATTGACGATCATGTGCAGATCGATATCAGCTCCAGTTACGAAATCTACGAGGGCTTCACGATCTTTGCCAATATCCTCAATATCACCGATGAGCCCCTCAAGGCCTTCTGGGGAGAGTCCTATCGCCTGTCTCAGTATGAAGAATACGGCTGGTCAGCCAACATAGGTGTGCGCTGGCAGTATTAATTGCTAGTATTCCTAAAGCGGGCCAGACGGCTGTTTTCTCGCCATTGCCGTCTGGCCTGATTTCCAAATCACAAAGAGCCATTTTAATTCTCACTTTCATGAAGCACTCTTATCTTTCCTTAGCCTTATTGACGCCCTTAGTACTGGGTGGCTTGGGTTTTAGCGGCTGCCAGACATCCTCTCCCGATTCTGTCGCGCCACGCACAGCAAAGGTATCACCTGCCTTCTTCTCTCAAAGAATTGAAGCCGACAATACGGATTCCCCCGCCAGTTGGCAGGGCCCTGATGGAATGCATTGGGCGCTGGCCACTGCGAAGGAGACCGATGTCATTATTGTGATGGACGGCAAGAATGGGCGCGAGCTAGACCGCATTGGTGGGTCAGGTAGCGGATTAGGTCAACTGGAACGGCCCAACGGTATATTTGTGGCCGATAATTTGATGTTTATTGTAGAGCGCGACAATCGGCGCCTCCAAGTCTTCAGCTTGCCTGACAAGAAGCCACTTGGTGTATTTGGCAGTGAGGAGCTGGTTAAGCCCTATGGGCTTTGGGTCCACCCGATAGCTTCTGGGGTCTACCACGTCTACGTTACAGACAACTACGAGTTGGTGGAAGACCAAGTACCGCCAGACAGCGAGTTGGGACGTCGCATACGCCAGTATGAAGTAACTATTCAGGGTGGCAGCCTTAGCTCTAAGTTGGTGCGCACCTTTGGGGATACAAGCGGGCCAGGCGTGCTGCGCATAGTGGAGTCCCTATGGGGCGATGCCGCCAATAATCGCTTGCTTATTGCCGAGGAAGAAGAGGATGCTTCCCTTGGAGGGCTCTGCGTAAAAGTCTATGATCTGCAAGGCAATTTCACGGGCACAATAATTGGAAAGGGCCATTTCGATGGGCAAGTGGAAGGCATCGCGCTGGACCTTCGCAACGGCTACTGGATAATTACGAACCAATCTTTTGGCGGTAATCGCTACCATCTTTTTCATCGCAAAGACCTGTCCTATGTGGGCTATTTTGAGGCCGAAGCTGTGGAAAACACCGATGGCATCTGGCTGGATACGACGCCCATGCCCCCGCGCTTCCCGCAAGGCATCTTCTACGCCGTGCATGACGACGGCAATGTAGCAGGGCTATCTTGGGCCGAGGTGCTGAGCGCGCTCCGCCTGAAGTAAGGGTTTGCACGTAATTTTGGCAACCTTACAAGGTTAGGCACAGTAATTGCATTCAATTGTTACCTTTTTCCCCTTTACGAAAAAGGAAATCGTGCGATTGTAGCAATGAACGATGAGCGCTGAGGCCAAAGATTTCAACGAGGTGGTCGAAGTAATCGTGAAAAACGACCGCCGGTATGCCAAAGATGCCTACCACTTTGTGCGTAGGGCGCTGGACCATACGTTGAAAAAGGTCAAGGAGTCCAAGGTCGTCCGCAAATCAAACCATGTGGATGGCCGTGAGCTATGCGAAGGCATACGCGAATACGCTCTTGAGCAGTATGGGCCTATGAGCCGCCTCTTGCTGAATGAGTGGGGCCTCTACAAGACAGATGACTTTGGCGAGATAGTTTTCAATCTCGTTGAATACGAAGTCTTTGGAGTCACCCAAGAGGACAAGCGTGAAGACTTTAGCAATATTTACGATTTCAAAGTCGCCTTTGAGGACCCATTCACCCCGCGTAACCGCACCCGTTTCACTCCCCTAAACTTCGACAACGAGTTCTCCACGGATGTGAAAATCGAGAGCGTAGGCACAGAGCAGGGAAGCCTCTAGCGCACTTCGTTAGTGAGCGGTGCATTGCTCTCGTAAGCGCAGAGGTTTTCGATAGTGGTCTGGGCTATGTTTTCGAGTGCGTTGCGGGTAAAGAAGGCTTGGTGGCTGGTGATGAGCACATTGGGGAAAGTAAGCAGCCGCATGAATTGGTCGTCTTGGATGACTTCACTGGAATGGTCTTCAAAAAAGAGCTTCTCCTCTTCCTCGTAAACATCGAGCCCAAGGTAGCCGATTTGACCGTTTTTCAGACCACGGGTGGCGGCAGCGGTATCTATAAGAGCGCCACGGGAAGTATTTATAAGCATGGCGCCAGGCTTCATGGCTGCCACTGCCTCATCGTTGATAATGTGGTAGGTCTGGGGCAGGAGAGGGCAGTGGAGCGTGATGAGGTCGCTCTGCCCTAGCAAATCGACCAGGGAGGTGTAGCGCGCGCCGAGGGAGAGCAGAGCAGGGTTCTGATGGAGATCATACGCAAGGATATGGCAGCCCATCCCGTGGAAGATGCGGGCAACGCATTCGCCTATTTTGCCTGTGCCTACAATGCCTATGGTACAGCCATGAAAATCGAAGCCCAGCAATCCCTCTATGGAAAAATTGCCCTCGCGGACGCGGTTGTGAGCGCGGTGGGTCTTGCGGTTCAAAGTGAGTGCTAGGGCAAGGACGTGCTCCGCTACCGCATAGGGAGAGTAGGCAGGCACGCGCACCACCTTTATGTTGGCTTGAGCTGCTGCGGCCAAATCCACTTGGTTAAAGCCCGCGCACCGCAGGGCAATCAGCTTCACACCAATAGCGGCCAGATGTTCAATACATGCGGCGTCCAGCTCGTCGTTCACGAAAGCGGATACGGCAACGCACCCTTCGGCGAGCCGAGCAGTCTTTGCCGAAAGCTGAGGCTCCAACCACTGGAGGTCATGTGGCGCCTGGAGACGCTCATTGGCGGCAGCGAGAAACTGCCTGTCGTATGACTTGGTGTTGAAAATGGCTACGCGCATGGCTTTACAGTGGGGAATGAATCCGATGGTTGACCAAAACAGGACAATCTTACACTCTGGCCGTTTATGGCATCCATACCCGCTGAATTCTCTAATGTAACCGCCCGCACCAAGGCAAATGTCTATTTCGACGGAAAAGTCGTTAGCCATACCCTATTGTTTGCCGATGGCTCCAAGAAGACACTCGGACTCATCTATCCGGGAAGCTATCATTTCGGAACGGACAAGGCAGAGCTGATGGAGATCGTAGCGGGCAGCTGCACCGTAGTGCTTGATGGGCAAACTGCCAAAAAGACCTATGCCGCAGGCAGCACGTTTGATGTGCCCGCCAAATCAGGTTTCACGATTTCCGTGGAAGGCGGCATCTGCGAGTATATCTGCTCGTTTATCGGCTAGCCGTTTGGCCGAGACTGCCAGTTAGATTTACTCCACAAAGGAGGGGCTTTAGGGTTGAGATTGGGTTTAGAATACCCTAGGTTATGCTGTTATGCCTACATCATTCGAAATCACTCCTGAGCACATAGAAACGATGGTCGCCATCGTGGCAGAGTACGGCTTTCGCATCCTTTATGCACTGGCCATTTTTCTCATAGGGCGATTCATCAGCAAGCGTATCATAAATGCGCTGAAGGGCCTCATGGAAAAGCGAAATGTAGATCAAGCGCTGATCACATTTCTAGGGAGTGTGATCTATTATGCGTTTATGGCCGTGATATTGCTGGCGGCTCTGAGCAAGGTAGGGGTGGAGACGACTTCGTTTATCGCTATGCTGGGCGCGGCGGGTTTGGCCGTCGGTCTGGCTTTGCAAGGATCGCTCAGCAACTTTGCGGCAGGGATTCTGATTATTCTGTTCAGGCCGTTCCGCGTAGGAAACTTCATTGAGGGTGGTGGCGCCATGGGGTCCGTAAAGGAAATCAATATGCTGGTCACAGTGTTGGCCACGCCCGACAACAAGATGGTTATCGTTCCTAACTCCGCCATCATGAGCGCAAATATAGTGAACTTTAATGGGTATCCTACACGACGGGTGGATCTCACATTTGGCATAAGTTACGACGATGACTTTGAGAAGGCTAAAGCCATCCTAACTGATATTGTGGTCAAGCACCCGAAAGTACTAGCCGATCCCGCTCCTACCATACGCATGATGACTCACGCTGAGAGCAGCATCAATATCGTGGTGAGGCCATGGGTGAGCGGTGCCGACTATTGGGCAGTTTACTACGATATCACCGAGCAGGTAAAGGCACGGTTCGACGCGGAAGGCATCTCCATACCTTACCCACAACGCGATGTGCATGTGTACACGATTGATAAAGCCAAGGAAGGCGCCTTGGTTCAGTAGAGGATGATGCCAATTGCCACAAGCAGGATGCAGCTCCCAAGAAGTCGCGTGACAAGGGCGCCACGGCCCGCATCTGCCTCTCGATTGCCAAACCATGAGCCTACAAGCCACACAAGGATGACAGTCCACAGGGCGCGCGAGCTGTAGAGGATATTTCCGGAAGTGGCCGATCCTGCCTTGGCAAAGAAATAGACGAGCATCAAAAACTGTGAGGCCATGAGCACGGCAGCAGCAATGGTCTTTTTCAGGCAGGATTTGCTGAGCGAGCTGAGAGGGGACTTGAAGAAGGGCATCATGCCCGTGGATAGCGTGGTGCAGAGCAAACTGGAACTAAAGACAAAGAGGGGGATACCCATTTGGTTCACCCATCCCTGTGTGACTACATCTGCAAAAGCAAAGCTGGTGCAACTGCCAAGGGCTAGGCACACGGGCCGCCAGTCGCCAAAGAGGGCATTTTTGCGAGGAGGATTGAGGATGAAGATGGCCACCGCACAGAGGGCAGCGCCAATCCACCACTTGAGGGGGATGACATCGTTTAGGAGAAGTGAGGCAAAGAGCGCCACGAAGACTACCTTTGCGCCAAGAATGGGAGTGACTACCGATACTGCCCCAAGACGGGCGGCAAAGGTATTAAGCGCAGCACCCATAAAATAGAATAAGCCCGCCAGAAGAGCAAAGGGAAGAATAGCCCAATGCACCGGCCCGCTATGGATAAAGACCAGCGGCGTGAAACAGACAAGCCACACCCAGTTTGTGATGACGTGTACGCGCAGAGGCCCGCCTTCTTCCACTGCCTGTTTGAAGAGGATGGCAGCAAAAGAGTAAATGAGTGCGCTCGCCAGAGGCAGCGCATAGAGCGGATCAAAACTCATGGGGATGGGGATTTGATGGCAGGTGTAGGTAAATACGCAACTACGAATAGGGTGTGGCGAATGGGGGCTGAGTAAAAGTAGAGCTTACCCAAGGCAAAAAGTTTTGACTCAGGGTTATCCCCTAGCTAGAGTGATGTCGTTACTTATTAACCTCCCCTATTCAGCTCCTAAAATAATGTTACTTCATGCCCTCCCAATAAGGGCCCTGCTGCGCATTACCGTGCCGGTATTGGCCATGATATCCACCTTATCTCAGGCGCAGAGCTTCGATCCGAATACGCTGCCGCAGGTCGTCTATCACTCTGGCGGCATAGCCTATTGGAGCCATCCGGTCTTTGCCAATGCGCTCTACCAAGGGAGCTGGCTGCGGGTGGAGAACAATAATTGGGGCACTAGCATTGCACCGCTTACGGCTCCGCAGTTTAATGCGGATGGATTCCCACAGTATTTGAATCCTGGTGAAAAGCTGCGTGGTATTTGCTACGGGCTACATGTAAACTATGGCAATCGGCCATCGCACTGGCCCGTCCGCAATAATACTCGAAAGGGCAAGGTGGTGCTCACATGGAAGGGTGAGGCAGACATCACCTTAAACGGAGGCACCTATCTGGCAGGCGAGTCGAGTGGCGGCTCCACGGGCATGCTGGTGAATGGGAGGCGTGTGTACCGTTTCAGTGGGACGTCCGGCCTGGAGTTTATCCTCGTCAATGCCATAAACCCCGCAAACCCGATAACTGATATCAAGGTATGGCTGCCCGACCCCGCAAATCCCGACAATCTCGCGCTGGAAAACCAGCTTTACCATCCGCTCTTCCTAGATCGAATTGGCGACGCGGATTGGAAGGTTATCCGTGCCATGGACTTACTGCATACCAATGCCAATCCGCAACAGGACTGGGCAGACAGGCGGAGACCGACCCATGCGTTTATGACGGGGGTTATCAATCCGCGCGCGCCCGCCACGGGCTTCTCGGGCAATCGCAATTCGGGCATGGCCTACGAGCAACTGGTGCAGCTTTGCAACATGACCAATAAGGACTTGTGGCTGTGTGTTCCTCACCGAGCCACCGATGATTTTGTTACTAAGTTGGCGCAACTGATCCGCTACGGAAGCGATGGCGTCAACCCCTACACCAGCGTGCAGGCAAACCCCGTGTATCCCCCGCTGAACTCGAATCTTCGCGTGTATGTGGAGTATTCCAATGAGATATGGTCAAACGGTGATTCTTTTCCACAAGGCAACTATGCCGAGGCGCAGGGGCAGGCATCCTCGCCAACTCTGAGCAAGGCGAGGTGGAATGCGCGGCGGTTTGCCCAGATATTTAGCCAGTTCCAGGCAGTCTTTGGCGGAACGGAGCGCATAGTTCGTGTGGCAGCCATATTTACGGGGAATTCGAGCTACTCCCAGGATTTTGTAAATGAGATAGCCAGCTATGGCCCAACCTTAAATCCCGCAACAAAAGCGGACATCATGGCTGTGACTACCTACTTCGGTAATGGTGTGCAGGACTACGTGAACGATATGGGGTGGGTCACGGGAAAACTGCCATCGGATCCATACTGGACGAGCACTACATTTACCCAACACCTTGATAATGTGTTTGATGAGTGGACGAGGCGTTTGCTATCGGGAGATGCCCGAGAAGGTGGAGGCTTTGATGCCGTGGGCGTGGGCGGTGGTTATGATCAATGGGCAAGGGATTTGGCCAAACAGCACAATTTGCCCATCGTTGCCTACGAAGGAGGCCCCTCCATTTATACGGACTACATTGATGGCGGATCGAATGCCGACGATGGGGTGACCATCTTTATGGAACAGCTGAATCGCTTGCCCCGATTCCGCGACGTTTATCGAATCCACCTGAACATGGCAAAAAATAAGGGCCTGTGGTCTCACTCAATGTTTGTGGATGTGAGCTCTTGGGGTAAATACGGACAGTGGGGGCACTTGGAATATCTGGATCAACCACCTTCCGAATCCGTGAAGTATCAATTTATACTGGATTGGATAGATGAAGCCAACGCGATGCGCCATGTGGACCAACCGCTTGGCACAGTGCCGCAGTTTGTGACAGGGCATAATTTGCCACTCGGCTTAGTAGGGCAGCCCTACTCGGCGGATATTACGGTGTCCGGCGGGAATGGGGCGCGCACCATTGATCTGATTGGCAGTTACTTGCTGCCAGGCTTGGCATTTGATCCTGTGCCCGCCGATTCTAACAAAGTGCGCATTACGGGCCTGCCGCTGCAATCAGGGCTTAGCTATGTTTACCTCAGGGTAAAGGATGCCGACGGCGATCCTGAGTGGCGCACCTTCACAGTGCGCACCGTTGGCGGCCCGGGCACTGTAGTGGAAGCTGATTTCACAGGGACTAATCCCTCTCAAAATCTCCCGTGGACAAAAACGCATACCGTGGCAACGAATGTAGGCTACTCTGGATTTGTAAAAGGAGGAACTTTTACAAGCCGTACAGGAAATGACATACTGGCCTTTAGCGGTAACGGTCTCGCCAATGAAAGTGACTCTACGCTAGCTAGGGCAATTACAGACAACGCCTACTGGAGAGTCACGCTTACACCGCAGAATGGCAGGGTGCTTAATCTCCGTAAGGCCCAAATGCGCTTCGGCGTGCGGCGCACGGATTATCACGCGCCACGGGCATGGGCCATCATGACGAGCGTGGGTGGCTTTGCCGTAGGGTCGCAGATTTTCGACACAGGTCGCTTCACCTCGCAGGCCGACGAGACTTTCACCTTTACGTTCCCAGATACGGCAGCCTACGAGACGCTGACCACGCCAGTAGAAATTCGCCTGTACCACTATTTGGGGCAATATGGGCACAACGTAGGCATACTCGACTTCAAGCTCACCGAAGCGGATACCACGCCGATAATTGTCACCGATGCCAATTTGCCATCTACCGAGCCGGGTGCCACCTACACGCAGCCATTGGTACCCCTTGGCGGCAATCCGCCGCTGCAATGGAGCATCCAGAGCGGCTCTCTGCCCTCAGGCTTGAATCTTAATCCTGCCACGGGGGAGATAAGCGGTACGGTGGCAGAGTGAGAGCAAAGCGCTTTCAATAATTGAGGCGCTACGGTAGGCTAGGGAAAAATTGCTTGGACCAATTCGATTGCGTCCATTTCAGGACGGTTGCGTCTATACGACTGAACCCATTCCATGAATACACTAGAACCCAATTCCATTTCCCAGCCTACGGAAGCTTTGCGAGGCATGCTACTGCGCTTTGTGCGCGCCAGGGTAAGCGATGCCGCCACCGCGGAAGATTTGACCCAAGAAATTCTGCTAAGGGCATCTCGGAGCAAGGCCGGCGTAAGGGATGAGACACGACTGGCAGGCTGGTTCTTCCAAATTGCCCGCAATGCCATCACTGATTACTACAGGCGGAAAAAGCCATTAAGCAGTTTGGATGAAACAATCGAGCGGCATATTGAAACAGGGCGTAGCGATGAATTTGACGCAGAGGAACAGAAATTAAGGCAAGAGCTCAACGAGTATCTGCGAGGGGTGGTAAATGGCCTGCCCGCCATTTACCGCGATGCATTGATAAAGGTAGAATTCGAGGGTATGGCTCAAGTAGAGCTGGCAGCGAATGAGGGGATGAGCGTGTCTGCGGTAAAATCGAGAGTGCAGCGCGCACGGGCGCTGGTTCGCAAGCAATTGGAAGAGTGCTGCAAAATTGAAACAGACCGCTACGGAAGAGTTGTGGAGTGCGAGCGTTTGGCGGCGGCAGATTGTTCCTGCAAGTCGATGGATTAATTTACCGTGTGCGTCTTTTTCAGAGTAGGAGCGTCTGTATTGGTGAACCTCAACATAGGTATCCAAAAATGAATACAACTACACTGAACGAAAACGCAATACGAGAACAGGTGCGCGAGCGCTACGGAACCATTGCCACAGGCCAAGTATCGGGGTGCTGCTCAGGTGGAAGCTGTGGAGGCACTGCTGCAGCTACCCTCGGCTATAAGCCAGAAGATACCCAAAACCTTCCCGGGGGAGCAGATTTGGGATTGGGCTGCGGGAATCCTACAGCCATAGCAGGAATCGCCAAAGGGGAAATAATTCTCGATCTTGGCAGTGGAGCGGGTTTCGACTGTTTTGTGGCGGCCCGACAAACGGGGCCGACAGGAAAAGTAATCGGTGTGGACATGACACCCGAAATGATTTCCAAGGCCCGCCAGAATGCTGCCGCAAGCAATATTGCAAATGTGGAGTTTCGCCTTGGGGAGATAGAGCGCCTGCCTGTAGCGGATGCATCCGTAGATCTCATTCTCTCAAACTGTGTAATCAACTTGTCACCAGATAAGGCCTCCGTTTTCCGAGAAGCCTATCGAGTACTAAAAGAAGGCGGTCGTCTGGCGCTCTCGGACATCGTGGCTACAAGGCCATTGCCTCACGAATTGAAAGATGATTTTGCGGCTTACACAGGCTGCGTGGCAGGCGCGGCTACTGTAGAGGAGATTGAGCGCTTACTGAAAGAGGCGGGATTTATTCACGTCACCGTAGAGCAAAAGAGTGGCAGCCGCGAATTTATCAATCAGTGGTTGCCTGGGAAGAATGCGGGGGACTACGTGGTTTCAGCAATTATTTCTGCCAGGAAATAATCGGCTGTTTGGTCCTCTTTACCTCTAGCCGCAGCGGTAGCGCCGCTGCGGCTTACTGCTTTTAGGCTATACGCTTTCCTTCACGAAGGCCAGAGGCGTAGGCTTCAAAGACAAGGCGTATCTGGTCGCGCACACGGCGGAATTCCTCCATGATTTCTTCCTCCGTTCCGGTGGCGTGAGCGGGGTCTGAAAAGCCCCAATGGTGGCGGTTGACCTGGCCCGGATACATCGGGCATGCCTGATCCGCGTTGCCACAAACGGTTATCACGGTGGTGATGGGCGATTGGAGAAAATCGTTCATGTGTTTCGAGGTGTGGCTCGAAATATCAATGCCGATCTCTGCCAGAGCTGCTATGGCCTTGGGATGAACATAGCCTGCGGGCTTGGAACCTGCGCTATGGACTTCAATCAAGTCGCCTGCAGCGGCGCGCAAAATGCCTTCCGCCATGTGGCTGCGGCAGGAGTTTCCCGTACACAAAATAAGCACGTTTGGTTTCATATGGATAAATAAATGGTTTCCAGACAATGTATTGAATGACGGCAGCCTGTCTATTGCCTATTGCACGGGAAATGTGACAAGTGTGTAACGGTTTGTGTGTCATTTCTGACTCCTGAATACTCGTTTCTCTTTACAATCTGTTCCTATTTGCAAAGATGAGAGTTCCTACTACTCACACTTATGAAATACCTACGTTTATCTACCATCCTGACCTGCGTGTTTTTGCCTAACGTTTTTCTAGTTGGCGCACTGCAGAAACAAAACTTTGCCACGGCTCCATCGGACTGGGGCGGCTCCGGAGGTTTCGGATACAGCGCCACCAATAACGCAGGGCTAGCATCTGGCGAAGTGGGTGGGGCGGCAGTATTTGTAGAGGGCACCCCCGCGCAATACTTGACTGAGGAAGGGCTCAATTCGCTCACCACTTATAACGTCCTTACAGGCAGCGCTAAAATCATTGTGACGACCGATGGTGGGCCGGTTGCAGAAGATTTTGCAGTGGAGTTTGGCTATTATGTTAATGCCGCTGAAGAATCTGATCTTGCCGTATTCATACCACCAGAATTCTTTGTTGGCTTCAAAATTGAGAAGACAGAAGCGGGCCTTATTTTAGCGAGCGGGAGAGAGTCCTCAGATAGCGCAGTAGCGAACACCGTGCCATTGGAGGCCAATAAAAAATACACCGTGCATTTTCACTACATTCCGCCAGCCCGTAGCGAGCACGCCAATCTGGTAATAATTGTAAATGGCGCCGATACCGAACGCTGGGTGATCACGCAGAAGATTAGCGCCTATCGCTTCCCGCTTCTGCCTGCCCAGAGCAGCCTGAATACTGCAATAGAGGATCGAATTGGCCCTCCGGCCACCGTAGAGCAATTTGGCTTCAAGGGCTACACGAATGGGGCAAGCTTTTTTGCCGATGATATCGGCTACACCATTGCGGATCCAAATCGTGAGGGGCTGACATGGTTGCCCGATGCTCAGCAAAGGATAGCAGAGCACAGAGCAGCCAGCTTGAGCATAAAGGCGACTCGTGAAGACGGGTCGGTCGTGCCTGATGCCCTGGTGGATGTGCGCATGAAGCGGCCAGAATTTCGATTTGGAACGGCTGTGAGTGAGCG
>CAZHQD010000043.1:16073-21259 GCA_964533835.1 uncultured Puniceicoccaceae bacterium
GTGGAGGAGCATATCATCAGCCTGGGAGAGACATTCAGGAATACCATAACTGAGTGGGATGTGGTAAATGAACAATTTCAAGAGAACGTGCTGACAGACATTATAGACGGCACTAACAGGCGTGATAGCTCACCCACATTGGTCAGTTGGTTTAAGATGGCGGAGGAAGCTATTCCAAACGGCAAGTATTACCTGAATGATTTTGACATACTTCACTTTGGGGGGATTGGAAAGGCACGAGTCTATGCCAATCAGATGAATTACGTTTTGAACAACGGCGGTCCTCTCAACGGCATGGGTTTTCAAGGGCATTATTGGAATAGTGGCACACGCCCATCTAACAGCGAATTACACAACATCATCAACGTCTTCTCCAAGGATGGGATAGACCTGCAAATCACTGAATTCGATATGTATGGCAGCGGGTGGACTCCCGAGCTTGAGGCTGAGTGGGCCTACGAGTTCTACACGTCTGTCTTCAGCCGTCCAGAGTTTGTAGCCTTCCAAATTTGGGGGTTCTGGGATCGCAGGCATTGGCAGGATAGCGCCCCGATATTCGAGAGAGATTGGGAAATGAAGAAAAGTGGCGACGTGCTCCTGCAGCGGGTTCTCCACGATTATTGGACACGTGACAGCGGCGTTGCCGACGCCAACGGCAATTTCACCATAGATGGCGCGTATTACGGGGATTATGAGGTCACCTTCTACTTCCCAGACGAAACCACGCGCACCATCACCATTACTCACGCCGAGGAGGTGGCGCCCCTAAACCCTTTCGCCGAGTTAACCCCTCTGGAAGGTACTACTATCAAAGACGCATTCCTCGGGTATATCGTTGACACCGATTTCCCTTGGATCTTCAGCTTTAACCAAGGTTTCTGGTATATCGTAGCCATAGACCAAGACTCATTCTTTGCCTATGATCTCCTGGATGAGGTAGAATGGCTCTACGTGAACGAAAGTTATTATCCTTGGATCTACAACTTCAAGACGCACGGATGGATGTATTACTTCGGAGAGTATGAAGAGCAGCGTATCTTTTTCAGCGAAGTCGAGAACGACAACATCCTGCTCCCTAAGTCCTTGCAGTAGCGCCTAGGCGCGAAAGAGCAGGCCGATCTCCCGACTTGTCAGCAGCTTTACTCTGCCAGTTCCAATGCCGCGCAGGGTGAGGCCGCCGATTTGTGTTCGCACAAGGCGTTCCACAAAGTAGCCCATGCGCTCGAACAGGCGGCGCACTTCGCGTTTCTTGCCGTGCTCCATGTGCACTTCTACGCGGCGGTCGGCATCGCTCACGCCCTGCATGCGGAAAACCTTCTCAGCCTTCAGGAATTCTCCTTCGTCTTCCATGCCTTTGAGCATGATGGGTATGTGGGCAGCGTCGAAAGGGCGGGTGAGTGTGACCTGATACCGCTTAACGACACGGTAGCTGGGGTGCGTGAGCTTTTGGGCCAGCGTGCCGTCGCTGGTAATGATGAGGAGCCCTTCGGAATCTTTGTCGAGCCTTCCCGCGCAGAAAAGGCGCTCCTTGTTGAAAGGGGAAGGCACAAAATCGAAGACAGTGCGGGCATTGTGGGGATCAAAGTTGCTGCATACGACGCCGGTGGGCTTGTTGAGGGCTAGAGTGACTACCTTCCCGCGCTGTACGGGCACACCACGCCCATGCACTACGATGCGATCTTTTCCCGGAACAATCTTCTGGCCGAGGGTGGCCTCCTTGCCATTCACCAGCACTTCTCCCTCGGCAATCATGCGCTCAGCTTCACGGCGCGAACACACGCCACGCTCGGCAAGGTATTTTTGGATACGGATAGACTCTGCTGGTTCGGGCATCATTTGCGTTTAGTGATATGGCCCAGTCTTGCGAAAGCAAACAGGATTTGCGATTTATTAATAATAAATTACTAAAATATCGTGACTAGGATTTAAAAATTATTTCAAAGTTGACCTTAATAACGCTCATTACTTGACAAGAAAAGATGGAAGGAAGGGCGATTTTTGCCCAAAAATCAGCAGGTTTTTGGGAGTTTTCGTTCAAAGAAGGGCGTTACGAAGCGTTTGCAAATGCGGCATTTTTCTCAAGATTTTTACGTTTGTGGAAACAATATGGGGCGTTATGCCTAAATGAGTATTGTAGGGACACTTTACAGGTAAATAGTATGTGCCCCAAAATGCCGATATACCGTGAATTTACTGGGGTGCGGGCGTATAATGGCGTCCTGCCATGAATGCTACAAAATTGCCTACCGGACCTCGTTGGTGTTTCTCCACGCTCGGCTGCCATGAATACGATATAGACGGAATTGCTTCACTCGCTGCTCAATTTGGAGTGGGAGAGGTGGAACTCTCGTTTCTGGAAGGCAGGGCGGATTTAGTGCGCTACTTTGAGGATCGCTTCCAGACACCAGAGCGTTTGTGGGCCGCACTGGAGCATAGAGGTCTTCGGGTGCCCGTCATGAATAGTCGCGCTCCGTTGGCCAACTTAGAGGAGGAGGCAAAAGAAGGATTACTGGCGCTCGCTCGCTGGGCGGAAGGCTGCGGCACAAGTTACATCAGTGTGCGCGAAGGTGCGCCCGGATCAGATGGGCGCCCAGATTACGCAAAGCTTCGGGAGGCTATCGGATGGTGGCGTGCTGAGCGTGCCGCGCGAGGATGGCAGGTAGACTTGATATTGGAGACATCAGATTTTCTTACTACTTCGGATTTGCTGCTCGAATTCCAAGCGGGCCTGGATGAGCCGATGGGCCTTTTGTGGGATACGCACTGCACGTGGCACCAGGGCCATGAGGCGATAGACACCACATGGGTAGCCATCGCTCCATGGGTCAGGCATGTTCATTTCAAAGACAGCGTGCCGACCACCTTTAGCCGCTACGATGTGGCTTACTCATTGCCCGGGGATGGCAAATTCCCTATCTTTGAATTGCTAAACTTTCTCTGGCAGGATGGCTACAGCGGAGCATGGTCCTTTGAATGGGAGCGTCGGTTTCACCCATTTCTGCCGCCACTGGAGGAGGCGCTCTGCGCTTTGGCGCGCATCACTGCACAGCCTGAAACTGCAAGTGAAAGTCACCAAGAAAGTGTGGCTTAGTGAGGCCCTGCGCTATTTTAGTTAAAAACTCTCTTTTCCGCGCGGTTTATTTCTTGCCACGCACCCGTTTAATCCGTTGTCATGTTTCTTGCCGATAGCAGCACATGAAAATCCGCCATTTTGCCATTATAGCCGTATTAGCCGCCACCCTGATTTTTTCAGGGTGCAAAACGAAGAAGCCCTCTCCCGACATGACACGCGCTGACCCAGGGTCTGGTGTGATGGGTAGCGGTGCTTATGGTGACGGTAGCGGCGCTGGCTTTGGAGACACTACTGGTGCCGGTGATCCGTTTTCTGCTGGCTCAGGTCTCGGCGCAGACGGGTTGGAAAATCGCGATCCCAACAGCATGGCCAACGCCGTCAATGGTATTCGTGGCGTGATTCCCTCCGTGTTTTTTGATTTTGACCAGGCTGCCATCAAAGCTAGTGAGCGCCCCAAGCTGGACCAAGCTTACCAGCACACGCTTGCCAATCCTACGGATACCCTCCTTCTTGAAGGTTATTGCGACTGGCGCGGCACCGCCGAATACAATCTGGCCCTTGGTGAGCGGCGCGCCGCCAGCGTGCGGGATTACCTTGTGCAGCTTGGCGTAGATCCCACTCGCCTACAGACAAGCTCCAAGGGCGACCTTGAAGCCGCCGTCAATGGCACCGATGCTGACATGGCCAACGATCGCCGCGTGGATATTGTGATCATCAAGTAGGGCGGTACTCGTACTAGCCCATTTAAATAGGCTGTTCCTCTTTATTACCCGACCGCAAGGTCGGGTTTTTTATGCGATAACCTGAAATATGAGAGAGATTAAGGCGCTGAAATTTGTAGAAAAACCGATTTTCCTTGGCCAAAAGGCATGAATCCTGTTTGAAGTATGGGATTATAGACTTAACATAGCTTTACAATGAGTTCCGTTGCCAGCCAGCCCAAACCTGATAACGCTCCTACTGAAGACGAAGTAGTGGCCAAGATTGATATTTCCGAATTTAAGGAATACGCCACCGATGCGGCCAATAAGTCGCTCTCAGCGGAAAGCAAGGTGGCTCTCTACACCACGATGGTGCGGATACGCCGATTCGAGGAGCGGGCTGTGCGCGCTTATCAGCAGGGGAAGATCGGCGGCTTTCTTCACGATTATATCGGGCAAGAGAGTGTGGCCGTGGGCGCCTGCTCGCTCATGGGCAAGGATGACCACGTCATTACGGCTTATCGCGATCACGGCCACGCCATAGCGGTGGGCATGAATACGAATGCGCTCATGGCCGAGCTATATGGCAAATATACGGGCTGCTCCAAGGGCAAAGGCGGCTCAATGCACTATTTCGCTCCCGACAAAAACTACTGGGGTGGCCACGGCATTGTAGGCGGGCAGACACCGCTGGGTGCAGGCCTGGCTTACGCGCTCAAATACAAGGGCTTAAAAGGCTGCGCAATGTGCTTTATGGGCGATGGAGCGGTCAATCAGGGAGCTTTTCACGAGGCGCTCAATTTGGCCGCACTGTGGAAGCTGCCTGTAGTATATATTATCGAGAATAACGGCTATTCCATGGGCACCAGCTTGGCCCGTTCCAGCAGCTTTACGGAGTGCTTGGCGAAGCGTGCCGAAGGGTATGCGATGCATTGGGATGTGGGCAATGGCCACAATATCTACGAGGTCCGTGCGCGGGTGGCCAAGGCCATGAAACGTGCCCACGAGGAATCCCTGCCAACCCTCCTTGAGCTGAAGACCTACCGCTATCGCGGGCACTCTATTGCCGACGCCAATGCCGAGAAGTACCGCACGAAGGAAGAAATTCGCTTGATGCGGGAAACCCGCGACCCTCTCAATCTCTTTAAGCTAATGCTTCTCGACGAAGGCGTGCTGGACGAGACCAAGGTGAAGGAAATTGATGCGGCCGCTCGAAATGAGGCCAACAGCGCGGCGGATTTTGCCGAGCAATCTCCTTATCCGCCCGAAGAAGAAATCTACCGCGATGTTTATTGGACAGCCGATAATCCGGGGCAGCACGACAATCGTGGTAAAATCTTCTTCAACGAATAGTCTTTTCACCCCAGTTTATTTTTCCTCAAAAGGCCCGATTTTCGGGCCTTTTTTGTTTT
>CAZHQD010000044.1:0-4172 GCA_964533835.1 uncultured Puniceicoccaceae bacterium
ATGCGGTTGTCGTGGGCGACGAGGTGGGTCATGTGGGTGCGGAGGGGGCGGTTTTCGGAGAGGGCCTGGGCTTCAGCCTGTTTGCAGATGGAGGCGATGTCGCCGTCTGGGCCTGCGTGGCGGCCCGGGGAGAGGAAGAGCATGGTGACGATGACGTCTCCCTGATGGAAGGGGGGCTTGCGGAGTTTGTCGGCGAGGAGGGGGAGATTGAAGGCGTATTGGTCGCCTTCGCGGGATTCCATGGAGGCGGCGCCGACGCAGAGGGCGTCTTCTTTGAGGAGGATGGAGAGCTGGCCCGCGAGGAAGTTGCGGACGAAGGTGACCTGGGGGGCGGGCGAGCCGTGGTCCACGAGGATGACAGGGGGGCGGCGGAGATTGAGGGCGGTGATGCGCTCGCGGGTGTTTTCTGCAAGGAGGGTGGCGAGGGCGCCGTCGTCGTGGCCGTCGCCCGCGAAGAGAAAGGGGAAGACCGATAGCTCAAAGGGGCCAAACTCTTTGCGGAGGATGGCTACGCGCTCTTCGAGATACCAGGTAAGGGCGCCTGTGGGGCCGAAGAAAAAGGGGAGAATGGTGAAGTGGCGGTGGCCAGCGGCGAGGGCTTGGCGGAGGGCGGGCTCCAGCGTGAGAGCGGGCTGGCCGTCGAGCAAGGCGGGGGCTATCTTGTCGCTATGGAGGACGCTGGCGGGAAGGACGGGCTGGCCGATGCGGGCGGAAAGGAGAGCGGCCACCCGCCTGAGGTTGCGGTAGCTATCGGGGCGAAGGGAACCGTTGTCGGACAGGAAGAGCACAACGGGAAGCTATACGGAAAATGAAATAAGGAAAGGCGGGGGCCTTACTTAATCATTTCGTAAAACTGATCGAAGAGCGGGTCGCTATCGTGAGGGCCCGGGCTGGCTTCGGGGTGATACTGGACGGAGAAGACGGGGAGCTCTTTGTGGCGGAGGCCCTCGACGGTGCCGTCGTTGAGATTGATTTCGGTAACGACGCCGCCACGCTTTTCGAGCTCTTCAGGGTTGGTGGCGAAGCCGTGATTCTGGGAGGTGATGCTGACGACACCCGTCTCCAGATTTTTTACGGGCTGATTGCCGCCACGGTGGCCGAACTTGAGCTTGTAGGTGCCCGCGCCGAGGGCGTGGGTGATCATCTGGTGGCCAAGGCAAATGCCAAACATGGGGTAGCGGGGCATGAGCTTGCGGACGGCTTCGTGAGCGTAGGTGACGGCAGAGGGATCGCCCGGGCCGTTGGAAAGGAAGACGCCCTGGGGATTGCGCTCGATGACGGCCTCTGCGGGGGTATCTGCGGGGACGATGTCCACATCAAAACCATGGTAGGCGAGCTTGCGAAAGATGTTGTGCTTGGCGCCGAAATCGTAGGCGACGATACGCTTGCGGGCGCGCGGGAGGGCGGCGGGGCGGATGTTTGTGCCCGGGACGGTGAAGGGGGTGGCGTCGTGCTTATCAGAGTCCCATGTGAAGGGGGCGCGGCAGGTGACTTCGCGAACGTAGTCGAGACCGACAAGGCCAGACCACTCGCGGGCACGGCGGACGGCTTCCTCCGGGCTGAGGCCTTCGGTGCTGAGGCAGCACTTGCAGGCGCCCTGGACGCGGAGCTTCTTTGTGATGGCGCGGGTATCTACGCCAGAGATGCCTGGAACGCCGTGACGGGCGAGCCAATCGGGAAGGGATTCTGTGGCGCGCCAGTTGGAGTAAACGGGACTGATCTCGCGGACGACAAAGCCAGCCACCTTTGGGGTATCGCTCTCGATGTCGGCGAGGTTGATACCGTAGTTGCCGATCTGGGGGGCAGTCATGGTAATGATCTGACCGAAATAGGAGGGATCGGTGATAATCTCCTGATAGCCCGTCATGGAGGTATTAAAAACGGCTTCACCAGTGACAGTGCGCTTGGCACCGAAGGCAGTGCCTACGAAGAAGCTGCCGTCTTCGAGGGCGAGAATGGCTTGAGAGGAAGACATTAGATGGCTGTGGTAGAAATTGGCCTAAAAATAAAACTAAATCTTCGAGATTAGAGGAAAAATAGAAGAGCGTGTAAAATAGAAATTGGGCTACGAGCCGAAAAAGGCAGGCAGCAAGGAGGCAACAGGGCAGGGCCTGACTAGCCGAGGAAGGCAGTGAGCGGGCTAGTGGCGCTAGCGCGGGGGCTACTGCCAGGGAGGCCAATCTCGTAGGCGGTGCGGCCTGCCTCCACAGCGGCGGCAAAGGCGCGGGCCATGGACACGGGGTCGCCCGCGACGGCAATGGCGGTATTTACCAGGACGGCGGAGGCGCCCATCTCCAGAGCGGCAGCGGCATGAGAGGGGGCACCGATGCCAGCATCCACAATGACGGGGACGCGGGCTTGAGCGATGATGATCTCAATCATGGAGCGGGTATCCAGACCGCGATTACTGCCGATGGGAGCGCCCAAGGGCATGACGGTGGCACAGCCGACATCCTGAAGGCGTAGAGCGAGAACGGGATCGGCGTTGATGTAGGGGAGGACGGTGAAGCCCTCTTTGACGAGAATCTCGGCAGCCTTAAGGGTTTCGACGGGATCGGGCAAGAGGTAATGGGGGTCGGGATGGATTTCCAACTTCACCCATTGGGGGAGGCCCGCAGCGGCGGCAAGGCGAGCGATGCGGACTGCCTCCTCTGCGTTCATGGCGCCTGCGGTGTTGGGCAGGAGGAGGTAGCGCTCTGGCTCCAGCCAGTTGAGGATGTCCGCAAAGGGATCATCCGCACCTGAGAGGTTGGCGCGCTTGAGGGCTACGGTGACGAGCTCGGAGCCACTTGCGGCGAGGGCGGCCCGCATGGACTCGCCCGAGGCAAACTTGCCCGTGCCCATGAGGAGGCGCGAGCGGAAGGATTTGCCCGCAATGACGAGGGGCTGCGGAGAGAATGCCGAGGTATCTGCTTGCATGATGCCAGGAAAAGAAACTAGGCCTCATCTTCGTCCACTTCAACAATCTTGGAGATGCCGATGAGTTTATCGCCCTCGGCGAGATTGATGAGACGGACGCCCTGAGTGGTGCGGCCAATGACGCGGATTTCCTTAACACGAGTGCGGACGGCCTGGCCACTGTGGGTGAGCATCATGATTTCGTCTTCCTCGCGAACGCTGAGAGCACCAGCGACGGCGCTGCCCTCTTTGAGCTTCATGGCGCGGACACCTGAGCCGCCACGGCCCTGGACGCGGTATTCCTCGAAATCGGAGCGCTTGCCCTGGCCATCTTCAGCGGCGACAAGGAGGGTGGAAACCTTGTCCACCACTTCAATGGTTTCGACAAAGTCACCATCGCCGAGGGAGATGCCGCGAACGCCTTGGGTATCGCGGCCCATGGGGCGGGCATCGGATTCCTTGAAGCGGATGGACATGGCCTCGTGAGTGATGAGGACGACCTCGTCTTCCGGCTTGAGGAGCTTTACGCCGATGAGGGTATCGCCCTCGGTGATCTTGATGCCGATGATGCCGCCTTTGCGGAAATTAACGTATTCGCTGAGGGCGGTCTTTTTGACCTGGCCCTGGCGGGTGGCCATCATGAGGAACTCGTTTTCAGAGAACTCCTTGATGCAGATCATGGCGGCGAGCTTCTCGTCCTTCTGCATTTCGAGGACGTTGCTGATGGAGCGGCCCTTGCTGGTGCGGGTGCCTTCGGGGATATCGTAGACCTTTTCGACGTAGACACGACCATTGCTCATGAAGAACATAACGTAGTCGTGAGTGCTGGCGGTGAAGAGGTGCTCAACGAAATCTTCCTCATAGGAGCCTGTGCCAATAACGCCTTTTCCGCCTCTGCGCTGGGAGCGGTAATTGGAGACGGGGGTGCGCTTGATGAAGCCGTTGTGAGAGACGGTGATAATGCAGCCCTCGTTGGCAATGAGGTCTTCCATGCGCATTTCGCCATCGGCGGCGAGGAACTGAGTCTTGCGAGGGTTGTTAAAGCGCTCGCGGTGCTCAAGAAGCTCTTTCTTGATGACGCCGAGGAGGACGGATTCCTGGGCCAGAATTGCTTCAAGATCAGCGATGACAAGGAGGAGCTCGGCGCGTTCTTTTTCGATCTTCTCGCGCTCAAGGCCTGTGAGCTGGTAGAGGCGAAGGTCGAGAATGTGATCGGTTTGGCGCTCGTTGATAGGATACTTGGCCATGAGGCGCTGCTTGGCCTCATCGCGATT
>CAZHQD010000044.1:4272-11668 GCA_964533835.1 uncultured Puniceicoccaceae bacterium
TTCACCACTACGCGGGGAGGAGGGCCGCCGCGCTTGAGCTCGATAACGATGCGGGTGGTGTCTGAAGATTCGTCGCGGAGATCGGAGACGCCCTCGATGGTCTTTTCGTTGACGAGCTCGGCGATGCGCTCGACGAGGGTTTTACGATTAACGCTGTAGGGAAGCTCGGTAATGACGAGCTGCTCTTTACCGTTCTTGAGCTCTTCGGTGTGGACGACGCCGCGCATACGAACGATGCCGCGGCCCGTGCGAAAGTATTTTTCGATGCCCTCGCGCCCGAGAATGCCGCCACCTGTGGGGAAATCGGGACCAGGGATGAGCTTCATGAGCTCATCTATGGTGATGGAAGGATTATCAATGAGGGCGCAAATGCCGTCCACAATTTCCCCGAGATTATGGGGGGGAATATTGGTGGTCATGCCGACGGCAATACCCGTGGAGCCATTCATGAGGAGGTTTGGAAGAGCCGCAGGAATAACGGTGGGCTCTGTGGTGCTCTCCTTGTAATTGGGGGCGAAATCCACGGTATCCTCATCGATATCGCGAAGGAGTTCTTCGGCGAGCTCGGTGAGACGGCACTCAGTGTAACGGTAAGCAGCCGGAGGGTCGCCGTCCACAGAACCGAAGTTACCCTGTGGGTCAATGAGGGGGTAACGCATGACCCAGTTTTGGCCCATGCGAACGAGGGTATCATAGACCGCCAAGTCACCGTGAGGGTGGTAATTCTTGAGGACTTCGCCGACAACGCCCGCGCACTTATCGAAGGAGCGGTTGTGGAGAAGTCCCTCGCGGAGCATGGCGTAGAGGATACGGCGCTGAACGGGCTTCAAGCCATCACGGGCATCGGGGAGAGCACGGCTGATGATAACCGACATCGAGTAATCGATGTAAGCGGTCTGCATGATATCCGTGATGTTCTTCGGGATAAGCTTTTCGTTTTCAGAATACATGGAAAAATCGCCTTAAAAAAGAGTGGAAAGCAGTGGAATACGGAGACAACCGCGGGAGCGGGCTAGACGTCCAGATAGCTTGTATTGAGAGCGTTGTCTTCGATGAAAGCGCGGCGGCTGGGAACATCTTCGCCCATGAGCATGGAGAAGATATTTTCGGCCTCGGCGGCGTCCTCAATTTTGACTTTAAGGAGGCGGCGCTTTTCGGGATCCATGGTGGTCTCGAAGAGCTGCTTGGGATTCATTTCTCCCAGACCTTTGTATCGCTGGATGGAGAGGCCGCGGCGACCCAGCTCGCGGATGGCATTGCCAAGCTCCAGGATGCTGTGCAGCTCAATGACGCGCTCGGATTTCTCGCCCTTGTTTTCGATGAGCTTGTAACGAGGCTGTTCGGAAGCCTGCCAGTGCTGGACATCAAGGCCGAGCTTATCAAGCTCCTGGAGGACTTTGCTCATCTGGCTAGCCTCGAAGATTTCGTGGAGAGTGATGCGCTGATTGGCCTGAATACCATCTTTCTGAACCAGGCGGACGAGGGTATCGCTGAAGACGTCCTCGAAGCTCATCTCGGTGTAGAAGGCAGAGCGCTCATCATCGTTCATGAGGAAGCGAAATACTTCCTCATTACCCGTGCGGATGCGGGCGATGTATTTGGGGAGCAGGCCCGTCTTGTGATCCTGGTGATCTAAATAAAGAGGAACGGAACACCCCTGACGGCGAACGCCGCCGCCGAGCTGCTCCAAACGGCTGAGGGTTTCGACAATTTTATCTACTTTGGGGCCCGGGAAGACATGGTTATCCCGCAGGCGGACGAGGGTGACATCTTCCGAACCGAGCTCAATGAGAATGCGGTTCATTTCCTCATCGTTGTCCACGTATTGCTCACGCTTCTTGCGCTTGATCTTGTAGAGCGGGGGCTGGGCGACGTAGATGTAGCCTGCCTCGATAAGACCGCGCATGTAGCGGTAGAAGAAGGTGAGGTAGAGCGTCTGAATGTGGGAGCCGTCAACATCAGCGTCGGCCATCAGAATGATCTTGTGGTAACGAGCTTTGGAGAGATCGAAGGCGCCATCGCCCTCGTGCTGGCCAATGCCTGTGCCGACAGCGGTTATGAGAAGGCGGATGGACTTGTTGTTGAGGATTTTGTCCAAGCGGGCTTTCTCGACATTGATGGGCTTTCCGAAGAGGGGGAGAATGGCTTGGTAGCGGCGGTCGCGGCCCTGCTTGGCGGAACCACCTGCGGAGTCACCTTCTACGATGAAGAGCTCACAAAGAGAGGGATCTTTTTCGGAGCAATCGGCGAGAGAGCCAGGGAGGCCGCCGCCAACGAGAGCGCCCTTGCGGACGGTTTCACGGGCTTTGCGGGCAGCCTCACGTGCGCGGGCGGCAGTCAGGCCCTTGTCTATGATGGAGCGCGCTACGTTCTTATTGGTCTCGAAGAAATACTTTAGCTTTTCACCGACGATTTTTTGCACGATACCATCGACCTCGCTGTTGGAGAGCTTGGTCTTGGTTTGGCCCTCGAAGCGGGGCTCTGGGATTTTGACGGAAATAACAGCGGTAAGGCCCTCGCGAACGTCGTCTCCCGTGATGGAGGGGTCTTTGTCTTTGAGAAGGTTCTCAGCCTTTGCGTAGTTATTGATTACGCGGGTGAGAGCGGTGCGGAAGCCAGAGAGGTGAGTGCCGCCCTCGACATTGTGGATGCTGTTTGCGTAGGCATAGACGAGCTCGGCGTAGCTATCGTTATACTGTATGGCGCACTCGACAATGATCTTGCGGGTGGGCTTATCGGCATCGGGAATTACTTCATCGTGGAAGGAGATTACCTTGTCATGCAGAGTAGTCTTGGAGCGATTGAGGTAGCGGACATACTCGGAAATACCGTCTTTAAAGCGGAAGAGCTCGACCTTGTTCACGCGCTCGTCAGACACTTCGATGCTGATGCCCGGATTGAGGAAGGCGAGCTCGCGGAGGCGCTTGGCAAGGATGTCGTATTTGAAATCGCGAATGGCAATAAAGATTTCGGGATCGGGCATCCAGCTAATCTTAGTACCCGTCTTTTTAGAGGTACCGATGACCTTCATCTTCTCCGTGGTTTTGCCTTGGGCAAAGGCCATATGGTAGACCTGGCCATTGCGGGAGACTTCGGCCTCAAACCATTCGCTGACGGCGTTTACGCACTTGGCACCGACGCCGTGCAATCCGCCTGAAACCTGATAGGCGCCTTTGCCGAATTTGCCCCCAGCGTGGAGGTTGGTGAGCACGAGCTCAAGAGCGGGAATTTTATAGACCGGGTGCATATCCACGGGGATGCCGCGCCCATCGTCTTCCACGGAGCAGGAACCGTCTCCGTGAATGGTTACTTTAATATTTTTGCAGAAGCCAGCGAGGGCCTCGTCTATACAGTTGTCAACGAGCTCAAAAACGCAGTGGTGAAGGCCGCGCTCACCAGTGTCTCCGATATACATATCGGGGCGTTTGCGAACACCTTCGAGGCCTTCGAGCTTCTGAATTTGGGCGGCATCATACTGTGCGTCGCCATGGGTAGAGGAATTGTCTGGAAGAGGAAGTTGTTCTTGATCGCTCATAAAAAAATCTACCGATGAACTGTAAAAAATGCGGAAGAATGCAAGGGCGGACAGCAGGCCCGCACTGTTAAAAAGCGTGATAGTAGAGATAGGCGGGAGCACGGCAACACTCAAATCAGGGGGAAAGGGCGGTTTGAGAAGGGGTAGGGCTTTGCCGTTGACTCGCAAGGGGAGTTCTCCTTTTATGGGACCTTTAGCAACCGCTAAAGTCACCCTTAAACGTAACCAAATCGTTTGTTACAGCAGAAAAACTATATGAAAAATCGCACACTCGTACTCGCTATCGCCAGCGCCTTCCTGACTGTCGCCGCCGCGATTGCCCAAACCAATGCACCCAGCGTATCCGCCGCCCAGCCCCAACAGCAACTCGTGCGGGTAGCGACGCTAAACAGCGTGCAGGCTAATGCCGAATTTCAACGCAATGTTCAGATCATGCAGGCCCAACGCCAGCGCATCATTGAGCTGAACAAGCAGCTCGAAGAAGCTCGCACGAGCGCAGAGAAGCGCCGCATACAGACTGAGATCGACGAGGCCATGAAGAAGATCAATGACGACAACCAGAAGATGGCAGAAACCTATGGTTTCTCCCTGAACCGCAACTACAGCCTCGTGGTTGAGAAGTCTTACATCTATATGTTTGTGTCTCCTGAGGAGGCCGCATCTATCCAGGCTGAGCTGAGCAAGCGCGAAGGCGCAGGCAAGTAAGGCAGGAAGCAGCATAAGGCTTTAAACAAAGGCAGCCGAAATCCGATGAGGGTTTCGGCTGTTTTGCTTTGGGAAGGAAGGAAGGCCGAGGGAAATTGTTAGGAGGGGAAGCGTTTTCCAGTTGCGCAGGGGGCAAGCAGTCTGTTTTGTGCGTTTTGTTGTTCTTTCGCATCAGCATTGATCGGAATCAACGAAACGGGCATGAACCGCGGGGGGCTGTCACCCCGCCGCATACCCGCCAAACCTTTCCAACTTTCACCATTTTCTCGAATTTGCATGGATTCCGCGATAGTAACCGGAGCCTCATCCGGTGTAGGGCTGGCTATTGCCCGCCGACTAGTGGAGCTTGGGTTGCGTGTTTACGGCTTCGGCGGTAATTACACGGAGACCCCCTACCACCATCATCATTTCATACCCGTAGCGTGCGACCTCTCCAACCCGCTCCAGATCGAAGAAAAGATCGACTGGATACTGGAGAAGGAAGGCACGGTGCTCGCGCTGATAAACAACGCGAAACGCTACCTGCCGAAGGGGCTCGACGAGAGCAGCTCGGCGGAGTTGCAGAGCGTGCTGGCGATCAATTTGCTGTGCCCGCTGGTAATGGCGAAACAACTGCTGCCAGGACTGAGAAAGACGCAGGGCTTCATAATTAACATATCGGTGAACAGCCCAGAAAACGCACGGGGCGGGCCAGCAGGAGCCGCGGCCTCCGGCGGGCTGCGGTGGATGTCTGAAGTGCTGTTTGAGGAAGAGAGGGACTACGGGGTAAAGGTGTCTACGATTTTCCCGCAAGCGAACAGGAGGAGGACGGACTTACCAGCACAGGCAGGCAACCTGCCAGACCACCCGAATAGCCAGATAGACCCCGATGTGATAGCGCAAGCGGTGGTGGACATAATAAGCAACAAGACGGGGAACCTCTTTGCGGAGGTGGTGATCAGGCCGCAGCGGTATATCGAAAAGCCGACGCCTGCTCCCGTAACGCTGCCCTACCCTCCCCCAAGCAAAGATCTGGACCAGCAGCCGTATGGGCCCTCTACCGCAAAGGCGCTGCTTGCTGCCAGTGCGCAGGCGAGAGCCGAAGAGGAAGCCGAGGAAAAGGCAGCGCTGGAGGAAGAATACGCCGAGCGCGAAAGAGAACGGCAGGCACGCCGCGAAGAGCAGCGCAAGCGCGAGGAGCAGCTAAGGCAGGAGCGTGAGGCCAGAAGGCAAGAAGAGCTGCGCCGACGCCAAGAGGCAGAGGAGAAGCGCAAAGCCGAACAGGCTGAGCGTGCCGCCCAACAGGCCGCAGAGAGCGCCGCCGAGCCAGCAGAGCAAGATGAAGAGGAAGATGCCCTGCCCACCGGGCCGAGGACTTACCATGATATTGATGACGAGGAAGATGATGGCTACCGCGAGCCGCTGGAGGATGGCTTTGAAGAGGATGAGGAAGGCGCGGAGAGCGCGGAGGACTTTGACGATGAAGAGGATGAAAAAGATGACGAGGATGGCCTAGAGCCATCGGAGCAGGGGGAACAGCCAGAGGAATCACCTGAAAACGAGAATAGGGAAGCGCCTGAGCGCGAAGCTGAGAACGCACAGGAAGCACCAAAAGAGGCACCCAAAGAGAGGCCGCAGGATCGTGAGCGCCCCCAACAGGCACAACGCCCCCAGCAGCGGCCACCAGAGCGCGAGCACAGACAGCATGGGCCAAGGCATGGAGAGCAGAGAGACTCCCGCGAGCAGAGAGACCCAAGATTTCAGCGTGAGGAACGCTACCCGCAGCAGAAGGGGCAACCACAGGGCCAGCCACAGCACCAACGGCCAGACAGGGATGCCTACAAGCGAGCAGAGGAAGAGCGCCTGAAACGGCTGGAGCAGGAGCGCATCCAACGGATGGAAGCCCGCAGAAGGGCAGATGAGGAGCGCTACTGGATGGAGCGGGAACGGGAACGCCAGCGCAGGCTGCCCGCACAAGACCCGCGCAAGCAATTTGTGCCACTGCCACCGCGCCAAGAGCGCAAGGTATTGCCGAGAGGATCGGTGAAGCGGACTCAGCAGGGTGGCATGAATTTGCAGCAACCAAGGCCGCAGCCGACGCCAAGCATAGCTGTAGCGAAAGAAGCGCCGAGAAGCGAGGCACCACCTCCAGAGCCAAAAGTGACTCAGGCAGCCACTCAGGCAGAGGCTCCGCCACCCACGCCGCCGCAGACCGCAGCTACGGAAAGCAAAAAAGCGCCCGCAAAGAAGCGCCCGAGCAGGAGCAAGGAGAAGCCCGCGGATGGCTCCTCTAGCGAAGGAGCGGAGAAAAAGCCCAAGAAGGCGAGCAAGCCAAGGACCCGCTCCAGCAAAAAGGCAGAAGCACAACCTGAGGAAAAGCCTGAGGCAAACGCGGAGTAGCAGGGCAATCGCAACGATTTTAAGCCGCTAGTGCTTGATTTGCAGAGGAAACTCTAGCAACAATAGCGGTATGGACTATGACCTTATCGTAATCGGGGCAGGACCCGGGGGCTATGTTTGCGCGATACGCGCCGCTCAACTCGGCATGAAGACGGCGCTTATCGAAAAGCGAGCAACGCTGGGAGGGACTTGCCTAAACGTAGGGTGCATACCAAGCAAGGCGCTGCTGCACAGCACGGAGCTATTCCATACGGTGAAGGCTGATGGGGCAAAGCATGGCATAAAGGTGGCCAACGTGGAACTGGATTTACCCGCACTGCTAAAGCGCAAGGACGAAGTGGTATCCAAGCTGGTAAAGGGTGTGGAGCAACTCGTGAAGGCGCGGAAAATAACGATAGTACGCGGACTGGCACAATTGCGCGGGAACGGGCAGGTGTCCGTAAGCCCAGTGAAGGAAGATGGCAGCGTGGACAGCAAGGGGGAGGCGAAAATAATAACGGGGAAAAATATAGTGATCGCTGCGGGAAGCGTGCCCGTGGAGCTGCCGTTTATGAAGTTTGACGGCGAGACAGTGGTGAGCAGCGATGAGGGAATCAATTTCCAAAAAGTGCCAGAGAAACTTGTAGTGGTAGGCGGCGGCGCCATCGGCCTGGAACTGGGCAGCGTGTGGAGCCGACTTGGAAGCAAGGTGACCGTAGTGGAGTTTCTGCCGAATATAGCGGCAGGGTATGACGAGGATGTGAGCAAGTTTGCCGAACGGCTCTTTAAGAAGCAGGG
>CAZHQD010000044.1:11768-21187 GCA_964533835.1 uncultured Puniceicoccaceae bacterium
GCGAAAACGGACAAGCTTTTGGGGGTGCAAATTGTGGCGGCCAGCGCGAGCGAGCTGATAGCGGAAGCCGTGACGCATATCGAATACGGAGGCAGCGCGGAAGATATGGGCAGGACGGTGCACGCCCACCCCACCCTATCTGAGTCTCTAAAGGAAGCAGGGCTTGCCGTGAACAAGATGGCGATACACGGGCTGTAGGGATTTATGATTCGGAGAAGAGAAGTGGGGGATGGTTATTTGAGATTGCCATGGCCTATTATTGAAAGAAAATAGGTAAAACTGTCATCTGTTGCTTATGAAAACACCCTACTTCGCGTTGGCTGGAATACTCAGCGCCCAACTGGCCACGCAGGCCGGAATCAGCATCCAGTTCGATTATTCGTTTGATACGAATAATTTTTTCAGCGGTCCGAATGTGGAGCGAAGGACTTACCTGGAGGCGGCGGGAGGCTTTTTTGAGTCGATACTTGGGGATAGCTTTACGGCGATTACGCCAGGGGGGCCAAACAGTTGGACGGCTATCTTTTCGCATCCTGGCAATGGGAGTGAGGCAAGTGTAAGCAACCTGAGCATAGGTGCAGACACGATAATTATCTATGCAGGTGGGTATAACTTGGGAGGAGACACACTCGGGCAAGGCGGGCCAGGGGGCTTTAGCGCGGGAGGCTTCGTGAGCTTTCTCGACAATCTTGAAACACGGGGCCAAGGGGTGACGAACGGAGCGGGCGCAACGGATTTCTCGCTATGGGGCGGCTCCATCACCTTTGACACGAACACAGACTGGTATTTCGACAGTGATGTGAGTGATTTTTCTTATGATGGCGGAGGCTCACAGATCGACTTTTACTCAGTGGCTGTGCATGAGCTTGGCCATGCGCTAGGCATAGGCGGGGCGGATTCGTGGCAGAACAAAATCATCGTGGACAACGGTGATCTCTTCTTCACGGGAAGCAACTCCGTGGCAGCCAATGGCGGTAATGTGCTGTTGTTTGACGATGGGCACGTGGATGCCTCACTGAGCAGCGATATCTTTACGCAGAACATAGCGCAGGAGCCCGCGATGTCCCCCAGCATAGGAAGCGGGGAGCGGAAATACTTTACGGAGCTGGATGTGGCGATACTGGAGGATATCGGATGGACGGTAGTCCCCGAGCCGACAACCTACGCGATTTTCGCAGGAATGCTGGGAAGCCTGGTCTTCTTGCGGAGGCGCAAATAACGACGGGCTTAGGGCATTTTAATACTTACTTGCCAAAAGGCTGCAAGAACGCTCGAATAGGATCATGAAAACGGCGCTTATCCTGACTTTGCTGGGCGAAGATAATCCCGGGCTGGTGGCCAGCCTCGCCGAATGTGTGGCCCACACAGGAGGGAACTGGCTGGAGAGCAGCATGAGCCATTTGGGCGGGCAATTCGCGGGAATCCTGCGGGTGGAGGTAGCCATGGAGCGAGTGCCTGAGCTGCTGGTACGGTTGCAAGAGCTTCGCAAGCGGGGGCTACATATCACCACATCGGTGGAGCCGAGCCATGAGATACAGCCAGTACGGGCGCTGCACTCGCTTGAAGTTGTGGGGCAAGACAGGCCTGGAATTGTCGCGCACCTGACGCGAGCGCTGAGCAATCACGGAGTGAACATCGAGGAGCTTTCGACAGGACTGAAGGGCGCCCCGTGGTCTGGCGAGCCGCTGTTTGAAGCTAAGGCGCGGCTGCTGGTACCCGTTGGGGCTGACACAGAAGCAATCCGCATGGAGATGGAAAAAATTGCTGCGGACCTAGTGGTGGACCTGAAATTTGTGGCTTTGCAATAGCCTAAGGCTGCTGGGAGCCACTGCTGGAAACGCCCCACGGACCCTGCAAGACGCGACGGCCACTTGGGGTATCGCTACCGCCAGTGGGCTCGGCGGTGATGAAGATATTGGTGGGGCTGAGCTTGGTATTTTCTACCGTGAAGTAGATGCGTCCATTAAGGTAAGCGGCATCTTTCTCGATATCCGGCAAGATGCCGACATTCACGGGTTTGGAGCGGGTGGGATCCACAGCCCATATCTGATAGACTTGGCCATCAGGAGCTCTTTGGAGATCGTAAAAACCGATGGTGCCGACCTGGCGGGTATCGTCCCAAACCACGAAGCCGCTGGGCGCGTAAAAAGGTGTGCTATCATTTCCTGCGATTACGGAATCATCAGGAATATTGGAGGGCAATGCGGTTTGTAGCCCGTCGGCAATCTGGCGGGCAGAGACATTGTTGCCAAGGCTGTTGACAGTCAATGTGATGCGGTCCCCTTCATCCGTCTGATGGGTGAAGGAGGCGGAACTGGTGCCAGTGATAGTACCCACTGCATTGATCGAATTGCCCGCGCTAGCCAGAGTAATGGTTTGGTCGCCCGTATAAACGCCGTCTTCAGAAGATGTATCGGTATTGGTTGACGCCACGGCGTTGACCCCGCCTACGAGGTTTTTGGCGGTTTGCTCGTCGAGAGTGATCGTTTCGGCGGGCTTGACGTTGGCGTTTTCGGGAACGGGCGGGCTATTGGCGGGGACGGCCTGCTGGGGATTGATGGGGCTCTGGGCGACGGCAATGGAAGGGCCACCGACAGCAGAGTTTAGCTGCTCGCCTAGGAGGCGGAGGGCATTTTCGGCGAAGCCTGAGGGGTAATCGCCCGGGGGCTCGTCGCTCAATTCAATCACGGTGAGGCGGGCGAGGCCAGGGCCAGAATCGCTGTAGATAGCGGCGAGCTGGACGAGCTTATCGACCTCTTTCTGGAGGCGGATTTGCTCGCGAGTAAGGCCAGCGGAGGCACCATCGGAAAGCTCATCATCCACTTGGGATGAGGCGAGAGCGGAGCCAGAAAGGGCTTTGATGGAGTTTTCTATTTGGGAGAGGCTTTGCTTGAGGCGCTGATTTTCCAGCTCCATTTGTTCAAGCTGACGGATGCGCTCGTTTAGCTCGTAGCGAATGGTGACGGGATCGTTTTTGGGGTCGAAGGCTGAGAGATTGCCGCTTGTGCTATCCGCAATACGCTCGGCCATGAGGAAAAAGACCGTGCAAGTGAGCATGAGGCAGGCAGCCATAGGCCATGCGGCGGGAACCCGATTAATGGCGCTCCAAAAAGAGATTACCTTGGGAGAATCCTGCGAGTCGAGCGCGGCCTCTACGCGGACCATGATATCGGCAGGGGGCTTTACGCGAGGGGCCGCCAGAGCGAGCATGGCGGTATCGTCTGCCAGGCTACGCACGTAGCGGCAGAGCTCGGGATCGCGATCCATCCGAGCCTCAAAAGCTTGCCTATCCCGACCGTTGAGGAGGTCGAGCACATAGAGTGCGGCAAGTTCTTCTGTTTGGATGTCAATCATTGAGCTGAAAAGAGGCGCTTAAAAAGGGATTAAGTTTTAATAAGGGAAATTAGTTGGTGGGCAAGAGCGCACGAAGGCGAATGAGGCCGCGGCGGATGCGTGCTTTGACGGTGCCGAGGGGCTCGCCGAGCTTTTCGGCAATTTCCGCCTGAGTGTAGCCTTGAAAATAGGAAAGCTCCAAGACGGAGCGCTGGTCATCGGGGAGGAGTTGGAGTTTTTCGTTGACGGTGGCCGACATATCGCGCCCGAAGGCGCTGGTATCTTCTTCTATGGAAAGGTGAGGTGGCGCATCGTCCAGATTCGTATGATTACTGCCGCGGAGGGGATTGCTTTTGCGGGAGCGGAGACGATCCAGCGCGAGGCTTCGGGTAATAGTGACTAGCCAAGTGTAAACAGCGGCTTTGCGGGATTCGTAATTGGGGGCGTGTTTCCAGACGCGGACGAGGGCATCCTGAAGGACTTCTTCGGCATCGCGCCGATCATTGAGCATTCGGTAGGCAATTGAGAAAAGGATAGCACCGTAGCGGGTGTTGATTTCCGCGAGCGCCGACCTATCCCTTGCAGCAATACGCCGCAAGAGCTCTTGATCTTCGTGTTGCTGACTGCCAGCGGCAGCAACGCGGGGTGTTGTAGTCCTCTCTGCCACTTGCCTGGGAATGGTCGGAATGAACTGCAACGGTATTACTGTGCTGATAGTCTGCAACGTGAATTTCCAGAATTATGTTACAAACCATTATACGCACAGAATGGGGAGATGGATGCAGTTCTTGCGGGAAATTAAAAATTAAGATTTAAGAATTAAAAATTAAAGACAAGCAAACAGTGAACTTGGATTCACCTGTTAAGGGTTTTGGGCTTCGAAGAATTGGCCTGTTTCGGCACTGTAGATGTAGGGGTGGAGGCTGATCCAGAGGAAGCCGCGGTCCGGGGACCAGACCCAGAGGTTGCCGCCATCGAGACCGAAGTGGTAGAGCCAACCGAGGTCGAGGTGGTAAATCCATGGGTAAGTGGCTGATTCCCAGAGAAATCCGAAGCGGACGGAGAAGAGCCAGTCTCCCTCATAGCGGGCGAAGTCGCCAAAGATTTTGCGCTGGGCGGGTGCGGGATCATAGGTGCGAAGGACGAGCTTATCTCCCTCAAGGCGGCCAAGGTTACCCGTGGTGAAATTGGCCTCGCTGGCGTTCATCATGTAAGGGAAAAGATCGCCGTCTTCGGGAAAGAGCCAAATCTCGCCACTAATGAAATCCTGCTTTGTGAAGAGGCCGAACTCAAGAACATCGTCGGCAAGGACACTGAGGGGCTTGGAGGTGCTTTTTCGTACGAAAAGGAGGTAGGCCGGCTGATTAGAAAAGCCAGCGGCGGGCCCAATAGCGCTGCCATAGAAACTGCCTGCGGGGGCAATATCATTGGTCTCCGTGAAGGTCTGGCCGAAGAGCCGCCAATTGGAGAGGAGGTCAACGAGAGTGAGGTTGGGCGCGAATGGATCGAAGGTATCGGAAAAGGCACCAACCTGAACGATCTGGCCATCCTCCAGGGGCTGACCATCGGCGCGGTGGGGGCGCTTAGTACCTGCATCGGCAAAGAAGTTGACCGTGATGTCGGCCAATCCCACATGGCTGGCAAGAGCCAGGAAGAGGGCAGACGCCAAGAGACGGTTGGGCAATATCATGCCGCTAAAGATAGCACAAATGGGGGATGGCTGTCGAGTGGAGCCTGTAAGAGAGAGCTTAAAGAGCTTCGGGGGTGTAGACCTTTTTATTGAGGCCGCCCAGGATGCACTGGTGAAACTCTTCCATGCTGGCCACGGCACCAAGCGCCTTGAGCTGATAGCCCATATTGCCGACGGAGGTGGCTTCCAGATTGTAGCTAAAGACGGGGATGCGAGCGGCATCTGCCATGCGCTGGCAGAGGAGGCGGTTTTTCGCGCCGCCGCCCACGATGACGATATTCTCAAAAGTCTCGCCACAGATGGACTGGAAGCTTTTGGCGGTATTGGCCACGGTGCGACCGAGGGAATCGCAAATGAGGCGGACGTAGCCAGCCAGAGCGGCGGGGGGCTGAGCGCCCTTGGCGCGGAGCTGGTCGTCTATAGCGGCCCTCATGCTGGCAGGATTGAAGAGGCGGGCGCGGTCCTCTGTATCGAGCAAGACAGCGGGGGCCGGCTGGTCTTCGGCAGCCTGGATAAGGGCGCTCCACTCGGCCTCGTTTTTGGGGCGCTCGGAGAAGTCTTTCATGACCTGCTCCAGGAGCCAGAGGCCGATGAGGATTTTCAGGGGACGGTAGCCGCCATTACCGCAGCGCTCGTTGGAGATGCCCATGGTAAAGGCCTGCTCTCCTAGCATTGGGCGATCGAGCATGGCGCCTGCCAGCACCCATGTGCCGCTGCTGATGATCAGGTCTTTGCCCGTGCGGGGAACGGCTTCGTAGGCGCAGGAGGTATCGTGCCCCGGGACGAGGACGACTTCCACGCTATCCAGCCCTGCAATGCCCTTTACCTTGCCTAGCTTTTGCCCTGCTTTGGCGGGGCCCTGGAACCAGTGGGCAGGGATGCCGAAATACTTGAGGGCGTCGGCGGAGAATTGCTCGCTCTTAGCATCGAGGAGCATCGATGTGCTGGCGATGGAAAACTCGTTTACCATCGTGCCAGAGAGGAGGTAGTTAAAATAATCGGGCAACCAGAGGCAACGGCTGGCCATGGACGCAAGCTGCGGGAAGGCAGTAAGGTGCTCCTTGAGCTGGATGCCCGTGTTGTAATTTACGGGAGGGAGGCCCGTCCACTCATAGAGGTGGGTGGCGTCCGGGGATGCGGCGATGGCCTCGGCGATAGGGTTGGTGCGGGGGTCGCGGTAGGCATGGACCGGGGCCACAAGGCGGCCCTGCTCGTTGACAAGGGCATAATCCACGCCCCATACATCGATACCGCAGGAGGCCAGCTCGGGGAAGAGCTTGCGGGCTTCAGTAAGGCCCTTGGCCACTTCAGCGTAGAGGCCGCCGACATCCCAGTAGCAATGGGAGCCGAGCTGGCTAAAGCCATTGGGGAAGCGGTGCACCTCGGTGAGCTGCAAGCCCGCGCTTGGCGTGAATACCCCGACGATAACGCGGCCACTGGTGGCCCCCAAGTCTATCGCTGCAACGGTAGTGCGAGTCATAACCGCTAAGATGGGAAAAGTGCGGCGTGCGAGGCAAATAAAATAAGCAGAGGAGGCCGCAAAAGAAATAAAGCAGGAATTCTTTCTTAGTAACCTGTTTTCATGATTTACGAAATGGAGGGAGCAAAAGAGCTTGCAAGTTGGTTGAAGGTACTCAATATTCTACCGTTTAGACCATTTCAGAAACCGAGAATTCCAACAGGAGGTCCGCCTTGAGAGACGAATACTTAAAAGAAGCCAGCAAAGTAATAACCGACCCGAACATCCTGATCAATGTGGTGTCGCGCCGTGTGAAGCAGCTCAAGTTTGGCAATAAGCCGCTTGTGGAATCGCTGGAGCGCCTAAGCCCTGAGGACACCGCATTGCGGGAGATCATAGAGGGCCGCATCAGCTACGACTTGTATGTAACGAAACCGTAGTAACCTGTAACGAGGAAAATCTTTATACCAGCTCGACCCTATCCCCAAAAGATAAGGGTGGGAACGTGGAACCGCCTTACGGGGCGGTTCTGTTTTTCCAGAGACAAGACACCGAACCCAATATGTGCGCGAAAGCTAAAAATGCCGACCGCTTCCGCGAGGTGCGCAATGCCAAGGCGCACAGGGACTACTTTGTGGAGGAAACGCTGGAGGCGGGCATCGTGCTGACGGGAGCCGAGGTGAAGGCGATCCGCGAAGGCGGGGCACAGATCAGCGATGCGTTTGCGAGGCCCGATGGGAACCATGTGGTGCTCTACCACGCGAATATCGCGGAGTATTCCCACTCCGCGCATGTGAAACACAATCCCTACCGCCCACGCAAGCTGCTGCTGCATAGGCGGGAAATCCTGCGGCTGAAGCATGAGCTGGATACGGGGGGGCGCTCGATCATTCCGCTGCGGCTGTATTTTAAGAAGGCGCTGGTGAAGGTGGAGCTGGGCCTTTGCAAGGGGAAGAAGATGCACGACAAGCGCGATGATATTAAGGAGAAGGAAGCGAAGCGGGAAATGGATCGGTACAACAGGATTAAGTAAGAATGCAGAATGATGAATGAAGAAATGAAAGCAGGCGTGATTACGGAGCCCTTACGACTTTTTTGAACGATGCTGCATATTGTATTATTCAATCCTGAGATACCGCAGAATACGGGGAATGTGGGGCGGCTGTGCGCTTACACGCAGTCGAGGCTGCACTTGATAAAGCCGCTGGGGTTTACGATTACGGATAAGCACCTGAAGCGGAGCGGGATGGACTACTGGTATAGTCTCGATCTGCATATCCACGAAGACTGGGCAGCGTTTCGGGCGTCTGCGGTGGCACCGAAGCGGCTGTGGCTATTTACCACGAAGGCCACGCAATCTTACTGGGACGTGCGGTATGCCGATGAGGATGGCCTGGTGTTTGGCAATGAGGGGCATGGCGCACCCGAATGGCTGCACAGGGAAATCGGGGATAGCCAGCGGCTCACGATTCCGCGGTATGGGGAGGGCTTGCGGTCGCTAAACCTGAGCACGAGCGTGGGGATTGCGACGTATGAAGGATTGAGGCAAATTAAGAAGTAAGAAGGAAGAAGGAAGAAATATAAGGCAGGTGTAATTGAAGACTGTTCGATGAAATGGGGTGTATTAACTTGCAATAATTTTCCTGAATCAGGTGTTTGTAATTCTTAACTTTTAATTCGTAATTTTTAATTTCTTTGTACGGCTGACGGTGAGGGCTTCGGTGGCGAAGCCGATGAAGAGGGCGAAGGCGGCGGTGTAGTGGTTGAGGAGGCCGAGGTGGAGGGCGGCCCAGCAGAAGGCGTAGATGGCGAGGACGCGGAGGACGCCGCCGACGCCCATAAGGGTGGTCTTGCGGGAGGTCATGAGGTGGCCGTGGTAGTAGTTGCGGAGCGTCATGGCGAGAGGGACGAGACAGAGGACGGCGACGACCTGGCGGGCCATGGTGAGGGTCTCGCCCTGGATGCCGAGGAGCTTGCCAAGGAAGAAGTGGCTGGCGGGGGTAAGGGCCGTGAGGAGCATGAGGCCCATGGTGACGAGCATGACCTTTACCATGAAGCGCTTGATCTCGGCGGGGTCATCCTTGCCGAAGGTGACGAAGAAGTGGCGGAACTGGTTGAGGGGGTTGAAGAAGAGCATCCCGAAATCGAAGCCGACGCGGAGGGCGGCGAGGGTGAGCGTGGGGTTGGGGAGCTGGCTCATGAAGGAGAAGATAACGGGCCTGCTGGCGGAAAACATGAGGCTCGTTAGGGCGGTGGGCCAAAAGAAATTAAAGAGCTGGAGGTAGGTGACGGAGTGGTGCTCTTCCTCGGCGGGGGCTTTGTAGCGGAGGCGGTAAAAGAGGTAGCCTGCCCCTAGCTCCAGGAGGCCGCTGACGGCGCTCGCGAAGGCAACCGTTTCCACGGCGGGCCAGCCAAGGTGTTTGCCTGTGAGGAGCAGCGCCATGAGGGTGCCTAGCTGGATAAAGTGGGTGAGCGTGACGAGCTTGGTGAGCCGCGCCTGCACGAGGAGTCCTGAATAGTAGGCACGCAGCGAAACGAGGAGCACCAGGGGCGCAAGGTAGCCGAGGTAGCTCGCCACGGACTCCAGCATGGCGCCCTCCACGTGGAATAGCCTGCCGAGGAGGGCCTTCCCCGCGGGGAGGTAGGCCGCGAGCAGCATGGGGAGCGCCAGAAGCACCCCCAGCGTTACGCTAAAGCAGAAGACCTTGCGGGTGGCTTCGCGGGAGCGGGCATAGACGTTGACGAGCTGCGGAAAGAATACGAGGGCGGAAACGAAGGTGAAGCTCAGGCTGCCCGCGATGGCGAAGATGGCCAGCTCGCGCTCGGCATCGGGGTAGCGGGCGAGGATGCCGTTCTGGAATTGGTGGCCCAGCAGCATGGCCGCGCTGGTGAGCGTGAGCGGCCAGTAGAAGGCCCAGTATTCGCGTTGGGAAGACA
>CAZHQD010000045.1:0-2754 GCA_964533835.1 uncultured Puniceicoccaceae bacterium
ATGCAATACCGCCGTCTTGGAAAATCAGGCCTCAAAGTCTCCGCCCTCTCCCTGGGCTCCTGGGTCACCTTTGGTGAACAAATTAGCGACGCCGTAGCCGAAGACCTCATGGTCACCGCCTACGAAGCGGGCATAAACTTCTTCGACAACGCCGAAGGCTACGCTTCTGGCAAAAGTGAGGAAGTCATGGGCGCCATCCTCGAAAAACAGGGCTGGGCGCGTGACACCTTCGTTGTCAGCAGCAAAGTATTTTTTGGCAGCGCTCCCTGGGGCCACAAAAAGCCCAACCAAACGGGCCTCAGCCGCAAGCACGTCTTCGAAGCCTGCGATGCCGCCCTCAATCGGCTCCGCGTGGACTACCTCGACCTTTACTTCTGCCATCGCCCCGACCCCGAAACCCCCATCGAAGAAACCGTCTGGGCCATGAACCACCTCATCGCCCAAGGCAAAGTCCTCTACTGGGGCACCAGCGAATGGAGCGCCCAGGAGATTCAGGAGGCCGTGACCGTGGCGAAAGATAACCGCCTCATCGGTCCCACCATGGAGCAACCCCAATACAACATGCTCACCCGTGGCCGCTTCGAGAAAGAATACGCCCGCCTCTATTCAGGCATCGGCCTCGGCACAACCATCTGGTCACCCCTCGCCAGCGGCTTCCTCACGGGCAAATACCTAAACGGCATCCCCGCCGATAGCCGTCTCTCCCTGGAAAACCTCAGTTGGCTCCGCGAGCGCGTGGACGGCGAATTCCAGCCCTACATGCAAAAACTCCGCGAGCTTAAATCCCTCGCCGACGAGCTGGATTCCTCCCTCCCTTGCCTCGCCATCGCTTGGTGCCTCGCCAACCCAAATGTAAGCACCGTCATCCTCGGTGCCTCCAAAGTCGTCCAGCTCGAAGAAAATCTAAAGTCTCTCGACACTCTCCCAAAACTAACCACCGAAATCATGGCCCGCATCGAAACCATTCTCGGCAACAAGCCCGAGTAGGGCAGGGCTACTTCCCGTCATGCTTCACCGCCCACACGTGCCCATTTAGAGAATCAATAATCAATAGCGAACCATCCTTCCCCACGGCCACCCCGCACGGGCGGGCCTGGGCATCTCGTGGGCTGGGCAGCGGCTTCTTCCCCGCAAAGTTGTCCGCAAAAATGGAGTAGTTCCCCACTGGCTTCCCGTCCTTAAAGGGCACAAAGGCCACGTTATAGCCCTGCTGCGGCAAGGGAGCACGGTTCCACGAGCCATGGAAGGCAATAAACGCCCCTCCTTGGTATTTCTCTGGGAACTGCTTGCCCGTGTAGAATACCACCGAGTTCGGCGCCCAGTGCCCTGGGAAAGCCACCAGCGGGTCCTCGTAGCGCCCTGTAGTGTCCGTGCGCTCCCCATTGCCCCCATACTCAGGGGCGATTACCCGCTGCTTTTTCCGTGGGTCCCAATAGGTGTAGGGCCACCCATAGTTGCCCCCGTCCTTCAGCAGGTGGAACTCCTCCGCGGGCAGCTCCGCGTTGTCCTCCGCAGTAAAGTAGCGCGGCCACAAAGAGTCGAGCTGGTCCCGCCCATGCGGCACCGCATAGAGGTTGTTGGTCAGCGGATTCCACGTCAGGGCCACGCAGTGCCGCAGCCCCGTGGCATACCGATGGCCGTCTTTGGGTTGCGTCTGGTTCGGCACATCGGCCTTAAACCGCCACACCCCCGCCGTCGTCTCCAGCAGAGGGCAAGGCATCTGCCCCTTGGAGCCCGGCGACCGATCACTCTCCTGGCACGCATTGGAGGGCGCCCCGATGTTTACAAAGAGATTCCCCTTGCCATCCAGCGCGATGGACTTTGCCTCGTGCTGGCGATGGTCTGGCAACCCTGTCACGATCACCTCCGCTGCCTCCGTGGGCACCGCACTGTCTGCCGATAGCTTCCAGCGGCGGACCACCCCGTCATCGCCCCCGTGGTAAAGATACCCGTTGCCAATCGCGATTCCCGTCCCGGGCTTATCATGAAAGTAGGCCACTGTCTCGTAGCTGCCATCGGCATCCTTATCCGTTAGCGCCGCTATCATCCCCTTGTCCCCGGGCGATCCTTTGAGAGACACATAGATCACTCCCGTCTCTGGGTGCTGCACCAAATGCCGCCCCCGCCCCACATTCTCAGCGACTCGGTAGGCCTTAAACCCGTCTGGCACAATGATCGTGGCATCTGGCTTGGGCGCCGCCAGGGCGCCGTTTATGCCGAGAGCGCAGCAGCCCGCCATTACACCCAAGAGCAGAGAGATAGACTTCATATGAAACATTATTGATAGCATAGCAGCATACTGCCCGTGCGCAAATACCACGGGCAATATACTCCCTCTGGGCAGCAACTTGTATTCCTAAGTACCGCTTACGTATTCGGTAGCGGATAATTCTTCGAGGCATCTTCCACCACATACACCCAGTCCATGCCCTCAGTCTTCACGTGCCAGGGGCGATGATGCCACAGCGGGTCCAGCTTGGGGATATTATCGCGAACTGGCTCCACGAAGCACTGCCCCGTGCGCGGGCAATACCAGTAGCAGCGCAGTTTCTGGGCGGGTATCAGGCTGGCATTCACCCAAAACGGCACAATCCTGGGCGTGTGCACCATGATATAGGTAGCATCGTTCTTGCCCACTGTTCCGTCTCGTGTGCCTAAGCAATAATCCGTTGGGAACCCCTTGTAATCGGAGCCATTCCAGTCGTTCTCCTGAATAATCACGGACTGATCAGGGATACGGCTAAAAAAGGGATG
>CAZHQD010000045.1:2854-21018 GCA_964533835.1 uncultured Puniceicoccaceae bacterium
CCTGATTGAATGGCATTGAAGTCGCACCACGCTGCGTTGTGGAACCATACTGAGGACCGCTGGTAGCCTCGTGGATGGTAGGCAATCAGTTGCGTGTTACCCACCACGGAGCGTATGCCAAGCGCCATTTGTTCCCATATCTTCTCATAGCCATTAGCGGGACGATCCCCGCCCAGTATCCATATGATGCCGTTTTCCTTGTAGCGCCTGGCTAGAAACTCTCCATAGCCATAGGCGTTTTTTTCCGTGATCAGCCCCAGCGGATTCCAGTTGTCCGTGCATACAAAGTTCCCCCAGCACGGGAGCAGTCCCACATACATGCCAAGGCTATTGGCATAGTTCACAGTGAAGTCCACGTGCTTGAAGTAGTCCTCATTCGGCTTCGCAGGATCATCGTCAATCAGCGCGAAATGCCCATTCGCATTCGGGGTTTTGTGCCCGTCCAGCTCAGCCAGCGCGACAGCCTGTATCACATTGAATCCTTTGGCGGCTCGGTTCGTGCAGTATTTCTGCACGTCCACCTCATTAAGCCGATGGAATAGCTCCCAGGCGGTGTCGCCCAGATAGAAAAAAGGCGCGCCTTCTTCGGTCTGAAGAAATCGCCGATTTTGTGAAACTTTTAATTTAGGTAGGTGTTTCATAGGGTGTAGGAGTTAGTAATTAGTAGTCTTGGGGTAACAAATTGTTAGGCAGATAGTATGACAGTTAGTTAGACAGACAGGCAGTTGATGACAGTATAGACAGTAAAAGGAAAGGCACCCATGAGCAGGGTGCCTTTCTTTTTTATCCAAATTCAGAATTCATGGCTTCTTTACTGCCAAGTGTCTTGCTTTAGAGCTTGAGCAGCTTCTTCGCTGTGGCGCCTGCTTTGGTCTTCAGGAAGCTCATGTTAGCGTCAATCAAGCCATTGCGCTGTTCTACGCAAAGTCCTGTGCGGAGCGGATCTGCTGGCGTATTCTTCACGTAGTCGAGAAGCGTATCCACATCGCTCACGGCCACATGCTGGCGCGTATCTGCCGAGGCATAGTAGATGAATACCGTGCCATCTTTGCGCGTCACGAGTCCGTTGATAAATGTCACGTTGCCCACATCGCCGAGAAACTCCTCTTCAAATGGAGCAATAAAGTAGCCGCTCGGTAGCGCGATACGCTTTGAGGGGTCTTTCAAGTCACAAAGGAACGCATAAATCACATAGCGCAACCCTGCCGCGCACCCGCGCACGCCGTGAGCGATATGTAGCCACCCATCCTTCGTCTTTATCGGTGGAGCTCCTGCGCCGTTCTTGGTTTCCTTGATGGTGTGGTAGGCGCGCTCGTCTATGATGGTTTCCTTGGCCAGCACTGGGTTCACAACCGTGGGCGATACGCCCCATGCGATGCCGCCGCCGGACCCTGCCTCAATAAAGCCGTCCATCGGGCGTGTGTACCAGCCATAGTTCTTGCCGTCTACAAATTCTGGGTGCAGCACCACGTTGCGCTGCTGAGGGGAGGGGGTCTTCACTTCGCCGATAAATTCCCAGTTTTCCAGGTCTTTCGTACGGGCTACTCCGCATTGGGCGACTGCGCTGGAGAGATCGCCGCGCTTGGCGTTCGGGTCTTTGCGCTCAATGCAATACACGCCATAGATGCTGCCATCCTCGTGGCGCGTCAGGCGCATGTCATAAACATTGGCAGCAGGGTCCTTAGGCTCAGGCAGCACGATCGGCTTGCCCACAAAGCGGAAATTGTCCACGCCGTTCTTGCTTCGTGCGAGCGCGAAGAAGCTCTTTCGGTCAAACCCTTCCACGCGCACCATCATGTAGTTGTAGCCGTCAAACTCTATGGCGCCCGAGTTAAATGTAGCGTTCACGCCCAAGCGCTCCAGCAGGCGGGGATTTGTGGCGGGGTTAAGATCATAGCGCCAGTGCAGCGGGATGTGGCGATTGGTTACCGCGGGGTTCTTGTAGCGTGTGTACCAGCCATTATTCCAGCGTGTGTCAGGCACGTTTTTAGCTGTCACCAACTTCTCGTAGTCCTTCACGAGCGCCGTCAGTCGCTTCTCATAGGCGGCAGCAGGATTCACCTTGCTTTTGCCAGTTTTTGCCTTTGCGGGGGCAGCTTTCTTTGTGGAGGATTTTTTGGCTGTGGCCATAATCGTTGTTTAGCTAAGGATGAAGTAGTCAGCGACTATCGTTTTCCCTCAGCTGCCTTGCAACAAAATTACGTATCAATCCTGTCCAAATACACAGTCTTCTCTCCGCATAATCGAGCACAGTCCTATTGCTTTGGCGTTTCTTGTTAATTGTCGCATTCAGCGCAGTTCATTCCCTACGGGCTTATCATAACCCACTAGTTCCAGATACGCGCTCCCCACTTCTTGCCCTTCTGCGTCAAATACACGGCACGCCCCCTCCCAATAGGTTGGCCCTCCCAGCCGCCCACCAAACTCCTGATCATCCAAGATCGGCTCCAGCCGATAGCTCACTTTTCTTCCGTCATCTGGGTCGATGGTTCTTATAACCAGACGGGTAGGGTAGCTCGTTCCTGTATGCGGGCTTTTCCAGAAACCAATCTTCTCCCACTCAAAATCCGCTGTGCCTGCATAGGTGAGTTCATTGTTTTTCCCTATCCATATTAGCGAAGAATAGGCGTCAGGCGTTCCGTCAAGTTTGCGCAGCAAATACGCCTTTGTCTCTCTTCCGTCCCGTAGCTGGATAGCCGTCCAATCCCAGCCTGCCAAGCTGGCATCCAGTTGCTGGCTTGCGATTTCATGATCCATCCAGACTTCCCCGCGCACTGCCTGTTCCTTGCCTTCTTTGTGCAACTTGCCCTCGGCCTTTAGGCGTGTGAACGATACATAGTAGCTTCTCGCTTCGGGCGCGGCCCCTTTGCGAGAAGTGCCGTCCTGACCAAACTGCACACGTGGTTTCATAGGCGTAAGGGTCAGCTCCCAGCGGATTTCTCCCCTCACTGTGCAGGCGAGCTGCATGATTTCCCGCTCACTGTCGGTCATTCGGAGTGTCCAGTTTCCGTTGTGCAGATCGAGTGTCTCAGTGGCGGCTGCGGCATCCCACCCGTCCCGATTCAGCCTTTCTTCGTAGTCATAAGTTCCAGCCGATTCATCTGTCCACGCCATATGCGCCAGGTAAAGTTGATCCCCGCCAAAGGTGCCTGCCTCGTTTTTTATTTCGCGCAATGGCGCGGCGGAACGAAAAAATGTCGCCTGAAATCCATGTCGATTTTTTCCCTTGTCAAAAATATGCCCAGTTAGGTACCACCATTCTATTTTATACTCAGGGTGGCTGGCATGGCTGCGCGGAAAGGACAGCGGTGTATTTGGCTGCGGCACCATAAAGCCTTCCGCTGTCCGCTCGGGAATCCTTTCCGCATGGCAGAGCCCGTATCCAAGCAGTATCGTGATGCAAATTAATACGTGGCGCATAGTTGTTATTCTTCGGTGTTTTCGACTCTGAGATTTGCTCCCCATCTCCCTATTGCCCAGGAAAGCCCGCACCCTGCGGCAATAATGGAAATACTCAGCAGCAACAAGTCAGCCCATGGCATGGCGATTTGCAGTGTCCACCCAAACGATTGTCGATTTATAACATAAATCAGAAGCCATCCCAGGGCTGCGCTCAATGCCAGACCCGATAGCAATCCCGCCAGCGAGATGCCGAGCCCTTCCAATGCGGTGACCTTGGCCAGTTCTCCTTGGGTGAACCCCATTCGCCGCAAAGTTTGCATCTCCGGCAAGCTCTCTCGCAGTATTGATATAAGTCCCAGCGCAAGCCCTGCCAGTGCCACTGCCAGTGCGATTAGCTTCAGCGCATGCGTAAGGGCAAACGTCTGCCTGAAGATGCCGAGAGCGATTTCTCTCAGCGCTTGGTTGCCTCTTATCTGTAGTTCCGGGTAGCTAGCCTTCAGTTGATTCACCACATCCTCAGCCACATATTCTGGTTTAATGAATAATGTAAGATTCGTGATGAAATCGGTCGCAAACCATTCTGAGAGTTGCGTACGGTCCACCCAGATTAGGCCACGCTCATTGCCATAGTCGGCTTGCATCCCTCTGATAAAGACGCTTCTTGGCCCGGCGGGCGTTGGGATGGCTATCGTTTCCCCGGGGCTCACTCCAAAGCGGTAGCTGAAGCTCTCATTGATATAGCCTACAGTATCAGCCTCTTGAGGGGTTACACTCTCATCCAGCGGCTGCTCCAGCCAAAGCACTTTCTGCCGGTTGCCCAGCAACGAAAGGTCTGACCCCGCCAGAAAGGTGTCCATGCCTCTTATTGAAATGGGAACCACATGAAATGGATCAGCAGCTTCGATTTCTGGTCGGCTCGCGATTTCTTTCCATGTCTTTGGGCTTATGTAGTTTTGGCTGCTGGCGCTCTGCATTCCCGCGCTGGATAGATAAATATCTGCCTGAAACCGCACGTTGATCCAGTCAACCATGGTCTTCTCAAAGCTGCCCACCAGAAGGCTCATGGCGCCCGCCATGGATATCGCCACGAGCATTCCTGCCGCAGCCAGTCTATGCCTGCTGCCCGCTCTTGCCAGGCGTGAGCCTGCATAAAGGGATGTTGCCGATCGGTGCCGCAATACCCCAGTGGCCTTGCCGATTAGTGGAAAAAGGGTTCCCAGCAGCAGGCTGCCCCCCAATAGCCAGAGGAATGCCGCCGCATACCCAAACAGGGGGAACCTTGCGCCACCTTCCAATTCCACAGGCCCCGCGAGCAGGCACGCCGTCCCTGCCGCCAATAACGCGAGCCCCAGCCGTGGGTGATGAAGAAAGCGACTTCCAAAATTTTGATTCCCTGCCGCCAATGATTGTGCGGGTAGGGTAGCTGCAGCGTCTTTCGCGGGAATAATTCCTGCGATGAGACTGCCCAGAATTCCCAACCCAAATCCAATCATCACGTCTGTAGTCGTTAGTGTGACACTCTCCACAGCCGTTGCCCTGTAGAGAGCATTTATCGTTGTGGAGACGGCCTTCACGGTTACTTGCGCCATTGCTGCGCCAAGCGCAATTCCTGCTACGCTCCCCACTAGCCCCAGTATCAGGCTCTCCACCAGCCACAATTTCTGAATCGCTTTTGGCGTGACCCCTAGAGAGCGCAATATCGCGATTTCTTGCCTTCGGCGCACCACAGCGGCATCCATCGCTTGTGCGATAAGATACAGTCCCGTTAGCAAAGCAATCAGAGCAAGTATCTGTAAATTGAGTCGGAATGCCTGCGTTAGCCTTTCTCCCTGCTCGCGTCGCGTAATAGGTTCGCGCACAACCCATCCCCCAGCCTCCGCGCCACTCAGTAATTTCTCTCGCACGCGCTCGCTGCGTTCCTTGTAGGTTGTGCCTTGTGGCACAATGATTTCCACTCGGTCTATCTGTCCCGCCCGCTCAGTGAGTGTTTGTAGCGTGGGCAAATCCATCACCATCAGCCTCCCTAGTGGATTGCTCTTCTGAGGCGGCAAAATCCCCTGCACGCTTACGGTTTTCAGTCGGTCATTCACCAGCAGCGTTACTGTGGCGCCTTTTTCTAAATCAAACTCCGTGGCTAGCTCCTCCGAAATGAATACCGATTGGTTCCCCCGCAGCGCTCCCCAAAACGCGCTCTCCTCTGTTTGCTCGCCGCCTGGCCCGAAATCCCACTCCGTATTGCTCTGCAAATTGCGTATTCCGATTAAGTCCAGCCCCAGCAGCTGTATCACGGGGCCTCCATATTCTTGCAAGTTCGGAAATGCCGCAGTGGATTCCAACACTGGCACGATGTGCGCTGGCTCATTTCCAAGCGCTCGCCGTAGCGACCTGAGCTGGCTCTCTTGCATGGCTCCGGCAGGCGCCGTCACTGTGGCATCAGTCTGCCCTGTCAGCGTCTCCGTGAAGTCCGAAAATCCCGTTGCCGCCGCCCTTGCCGCCATGCGGATGGAAAGGTATGTGGCAACACCCAGAGAGAGGATCAGTATCAGCGTCAGCGTTTGCTTCCACGCCAGTCTCGCATGGCGCAGTGTTGTCAAGCGCCACAGCGCAAAGCTGGGAGGTGAGGGTAGAGCGGTATTGTCCTGAGAATCAGGCATGGTGGAAGCTAGCTTATTTTCCTCAATCCCGCAAAGGGTGCAGGCATTTCTCAGCCAATCCATCCCAGCACTCGGCACAGCCAGTAGAGCCCGTGTAGTAGGGCACAGGTCGCCATCGCTGCTGCCACGTCATCCAGTAATACGCCCCATCCGCCTTTCTGGCCCTGCAGTTTGCTGATTCCGAATGGCTTAAATATGTCAAACACTCGAAACACCGCGAATCCCGCCAGTAATCCGGGTAAGAGCAGCGCTCCTTGCAGAGCGTATTGCAGCCCCAAAAAGCAAATAGGCATCACCGCAAACTCATCCATAATCACTTCCCCGGGGTCTTTTCTTCCGATTGCTTTTTCCGCCTTATCACAAATGCCTGCCGCAATGATCAGCGTTATTCCTATCAACACTAATTGCAGCAAAATCGGCATATAGTGGAATAACAGCAGATACCACCCAAGCCCCGCTAGAGATCCCCAGGTTCCCGGCCCTGGTCGCATGTAGCCCACTGGTCCCAGCGTGGCAAGCCGCTTGGCTGTGCCGTTCCCTAAGAAGACCGTCCAGAGCAGCAACTTATTCACTGGGTTTCCCTTTCAGCACAGGCACATAGGTCACCACATAGCGTATTCCTGAGTAGATTGTCAGGACGGCTGCCAGCAGAAAGAAGAGCAGCCCGTTCCCATACACCCAGATGCCAAATGCCTGCCAATCAATATTCGGCAGCCAGCGGGTAAAGTCATCATTCACCGCCTTGAAAAATAGCAGCACGCAAATGCTGGTAAGCTGCCAGGTCGTCTTGCGCTTCCCCCACTTGTCGGCCCCTAGCACCACTCCCTTTTTCGCCGCCACCATTCTCATGCCCGTTATTAGTCCGTCGCGCACAAATGTCGCGATTATAAGCGGCAGCGTCCACAGTGGTAGCAAATCGGCTATCAACAGCACTATAAACAATCCTATCACCAGTACCTTGTCTATCAGCGCATCCATTAGCTTGCCCAGATTGGATACCAGATTCATCTTGCGCGCCACATACCCGTCCAGCCAGTCCGTTGCTGCTGCCAGGATGGCCAGTATGCAGTTTAGCGTTGCTGCTCCGAGCCATGACTCAAAAAGCAGCCATACATTCAGCGCAAGAAAGACTAGCCTTGAGAGGGTTATGCAGTTGGGGAGATTCATCCGAAAAAGAATGTGTTCCGATCAGACAGCATGGATTGCCAAGACCGTAAAAACATTCCACCATCTTCGGCAACGTAATTTCCGCTCCTAGGGCATTATCTTTTCTTTCCCATGCGCATAGCAATCTACCCAGGCACCTTCGACCCCGTTACCAATGGCCATCTGGACGTCTTGCACAGGGCCTGTCGCATGTTCGACCATGTTATCATGGCCGTGGCTCCAAACAGTGGTAAAGGCCCTATCTTCGACCTTCAGGAGCGCATTGAGCTCATCCGCGAGAATCTTCCTCCCTCGCTCAACGCCGATGTCCAGACTTTCGATACCCTTTTGGTGGACTTCGCCAAAGCAAAGGGCGCTTGTGCCTTGGTCCGTGGCTTGCGTGCGGTTTCCGACTTCGAGTTCGAGTTTCAAATGGCCCAAATGAATCGTGAGCTCGATCCCGAGGTTGAGACGCTCTTTTTCATGCCGAGTCAGGACTATTTCTACACCAGCTCCAACATAGTTAAGCAGGTCGCCCGTTTTGCTCCCGAGCGCGTGGCCAAGTTTGTCCCCACCAATGTGGCCGCTGCGCTCTGGAAAAAATTTGGCAATAAGTAGTTCGTCAATGAATGCCAACGATTACCGTCCCGTTCCTGTCTGCGAGATTATTAAGCGAGGCATCCGTCAGGAATGCCCCAACTGCGGGGAGAAAACCCTCTTCGCCTCTGCATTCAAGATGCACACCGTCTGTTCCAAGTGCGGCATGAATTTCGACAAGGAGGATGGCTTCTACGCGGGTTACTTGGCCATTCTCTACGGCTTAGTCGCCTTCGGTTGGATCTTTCCCATCGCGTTCCTTTGGCTTTTCAAAATTATCGGGGACTGGCCTGCTGCTATTCTGGCTTTTCTTGGCGCCGCTCTTGGCCCTTTTTTCCTCTATAAAATTTCCCGCAGCATCTGGCTGGCAGGCTACTACGCTGTCCTTCCCCACGAGCTTCCGGCAAACGCGGATACTGAATACAAAACACGCTGATGCCGCATCTTCATGATTGATGCCCATACGCATTTTTTTGCCGAATCTATTGCCCGCGATCCTCTCGGCTGGTCTGCGGCTCGCGGTGAACTGCATTGGGCCAAGACTGTTTTGGCCGGCTTTCCAAATACCCTCCAGGCTTGGCCCTCTGCTGCTGAGTTTGTTCAGGCTATGGACGCCGCTCAAATTGAGAGAGCTGTTCTCTTGGGTTGGTATTGGGAGCGCCAATCCACTTGCGAGGAGCAGTTTGAGCATTACTTGCGGCTTCGCGATGCCTATCCTGATCGCTTTTATATTTTCGCGCCCATACAGCCTCTTGCAGGTTCAGCCGCACTGGATTTTGCCCAGTTTGCTCTTGATAATGGCGCCGTTGGCTTTGGCGAGTGCCTGCCTTTTCTCAATGGCCATTCCCTCAGGGGCGACGCCTCCTGGCTCTCTTTTTGCGAGTGGTGCGCAGGCAAAAAGGTGCCCATCAATTTCCATGTCACTGATCCACTTGGGCACACCTATCCTGGTCGCGTGGAGACTCCTCTTGCTGAATACCTGTGGTTGGCAGAGTCTTTTCCCTCGCTGCCCATTATTTTAGCTCACTGGGGTGGGGGATTGCCCTTCTTTGAAATGAATCCTCGCGTGGGCAACCGGTTGCACAATGTCTATTACGATACTGCCGCCTCACCCCGTCTCTATGATGATCGCGTTTGGTCTTCCGTTCTAAGCAGTGTTGGCCCTGAGAAAATTCTCTGGGGAAGCGATTACAGCCTGAAGCTCTACAACGGCCTATCTGCCGATTTCGGCTGGCAACGCTTCGCTCGGGAAAGCAAAGCGCGGGTATGCCAATCCGATGCCGCTGCTTGGCCCCTTATTTCCAGAGATAATTTCCTTCGCATAATCTCTGAACAGGGAAGATAGATCTCATAATTTACTCTCAGAACAAGATTCTCTATAAAAAGAGATTTTTTGTATAATTCTGTTGAGCGCTTCGCTTTCTTGCTCATAGTTGCCCTGCATGATGCTGTCGGTTTTTAGAAAATCATGTGCGCTGGCCTCACTTTTTGCATTTCTCGCAATTTCTTCTCTGCTTGCGCAGCCTCGCCTTGAGCCCATTTGGCCCACGCCTCATACGGGCTTCACTTCTGGCCAAGGCTGGCAATCTTGGGTGCAGGCCACCGCAAGCGGCGATCCCAAGTCTGGCCTCTTCGGCTGTGTCCGCAGTGGTGGCTACAAATTTCATGAGGGTATAGACATCACGCCCGTAGAGCGTGATAGAAAAGGCGAAGCTACCGATCCTATCTATGCGCTCCTTGGCGGCAAAGTGGTTCATATTTCCGCCAAGCCTGGCCTAAGTAGCTATGGCCGCTATGTGGTGATTGAGCACACCGTTACTCGTCCCGCGGTGTATTCGCTTTATGCCCACTTGGCCGCTATTGCGCCGGGCCTGCAAGTTGGGCAAACCGTTCCCAAGGGTACAATCATCGGCACCATGGGTCGCAGCGCGGGTGGCTATGCCATTCCCCGCGATAGAGCGCATTTGCACCTGGAGATTGGCTTTCGCCTTACCAACGATTTTCAAACCTGGTATAACGGCAAGGGCTTCGGTTCCAAAAATGTCCATGGTGTGTGGAATGGCATGAATCTCGTCGCTTTCGATCCGCTCGATTTCTTCGAGAAATGCAGGGCGCAGTCCTTCCCCACTATGCGTGATTACCTCAATACCTTGCCTGTCGCCGCGATTGTCCGCGTGCCCGCAAGTTATGCCCCGGATTTCGTGAAGCGCTACCCTGAGCTCCTTACTAGGCCGCTTCCGCAAAAAAATCTTGCCGCCTTCGAGATTGAGCTAACGGCTTATGGCTTCCCTGTCCGCATTACTCCAAAGCTCGCGGGCGAGCTTGTGGCTCAAGGCGCTTCCTACTCCAAGCGTGAGGTCTTGATGGCAGACGAATCCGTCTTGGAGCCTTATCAATGCCGCGACATTATCAAGTTTGTCCGCGGCAAGCCTGAAATAGATAAGGGCCTTGCTCAGATTCTAGACCTCATATTCTAGTCTGGCTACAGCAAGTGCTTTACCAGCACTTTTGAGTTGCGTCCGCTTTTTTCCAGAAGCGCCCTGCGTTCGGCGGGCAGCTCATCGGGCCTCGCGTCCTCAAAGTTCAGGATCGTACGGAAAAAGCTATAGGCCTGAGTGGTCAGTGCATAGACTTTTCTCATTCCCTTGCGCGCTGCCTCTTGCAGCATAAACTCCACCAGCGTCTTCCCGATGCCTCTGTTCTGGTAAGTTGAAGACACTAATACAGATGCGATCTCTGCGCTTTCACCGTTTGGAAAAAGCGCCGCGCAAGCGATCACGCTCTCATCGATTTCAAACACGTAAAAGTGATCAATATCCCGCTCAATTGATTGCTTGGAGCGGTGCCTCAGCGCCTCGTTTTTGACAGCGCTTTTTGTGATGCTGTAGATTGCCGCCACATCTTTTCTCCGCGCGGGGCGTATCTGCTGGTATTCATTTCCATACACCATAGAGCCCACGCCCACCTTGCTAAATATCTCGCTCAGCAGCCCGTCATTCAGTCTGCCGTCCATAATGTGCACGCGTGGCACTCCGCCATCCACCGTCTTTACTGCAAACAGCGCTTTGCTCCGCACTCGCTCCTCCAGAGAGTTGGGCGATTTTGCCAGAAGGGCCCGCAGCTCCTCCACAGGCACGTTTAGGCTGTAGTGTCCGTTTATTGTCAGCCCGGGATACGGGCACAGGTAAATGAGTTTCGATGCCTTTAGCGCGATCGCCAGCTCGCTGCCCAGTAGGTCAGAATTTACCCGCAAGGCCTTCCCGTCTCTTGAAAACGCCAGCGCTGGCACTATCGGTATAATATCGTTGTCTATCAGCGTGCTCAGAAATCCTAGCTCTACTTTTTCCACTTTGCCACGCCAGAGCTGATCCACACCTCCAATTACGCCTACCTCCGTGGCCCGCACCGCATTGGTCAATGCGCACTTTAAGCCCGTGGTGGTCAGGCCTTGCAGTAGCTCGTGCGTCACTATGCCTGCTGCTTCGATTGCTAGCCGCAGGGTTAGATCATCGGTTGGCCCTTCTCCGCGCATATCGGAGAGCGGCAAGTTCTTTTCCTTCGCCAGTCGCTCCAGTTGTTTTCCTACCCCCGCTACAATTACCAGCTTAATGTTTAGGCTTCGCAATACTGCAATATCCAGCAGCAGATTCGCAAAGTTCTCGTCCTCCACGATGGCGCCGTCTATCGCAATCACAAAGATGCGCCCACGCCACTGTGGGACGTATTTCAGAATGCCGCGCAAATCCGATGGGCGCACTGGGTTGTCTATCTCATAAGCCATAGTTTTACAGCGTTACCTAGCATTAGGGGTTCTCGGCCCGCTGGCAAGAAGAGTTGCTGCCTGCCTTGGTTTCTCTACTTTCCTCTTTATGTCGAAAACAGACAAGCTCCCCGAGGCCTTTGCCGATGCGATTGATAGCTTTCTTTCCTTCATTGGCTCCGAGCGTGATTTGTCTCAGCACACTTTGTATAACTACGAGAGCGACCTCGCCCAATTCGTTTCATTCCTGACAGGGCAGGGGGTTGATAGCTGGGGTAAGGTTAGTTCTGCTCTCTTGGAATCATGGATTCACACGCTTTCCTCCGCAGGGATTTCCGCTCGTAGCAATGCCCGCAAGCTGGCAGCCGTTCGCACCTTCTCCAAATACGCATTGCGCGAGGAATATACTAATCACGACTTTGCCGAGCTTGTGAGCGTCCCAAAAGTCCCCCGCAAGCTGCCTGGCGTCCTCTCCATTCAGGAGCTCCAAAAGCTGCTTCAAGCGCCCTCTGCCGAATCCTCCCAAGGCCAGCGCGATAGAGCCATTATGGAGCTTTTTTTCAGCAGTGGCCTGCGTATTTCCGAGCTTTGTGCGCTTGCCTTGCAAGATGTTGATCTGGAAAACCAGTTCGTCCGTGTTCTCTCAGGCAAAGGCCGAAAAGAGCGGTTGGTTCCCCTTGGCGGTCAGGCAAAAGATGCCCTCCAGATCTACCTCACACGCGCGCGCCCGGCCTTTGTGAAACCGAAAACGGGCAGCAGCCTCTTCCTCTCCGAGCGCGGCGCGCCCCTCAGTAGAAAGACCGTTTGGTATTGGGTTAAGCGCTACGCCACCCTCTGCGGCCTGGGCCACAAAGTGAAGCCCCACCTCTTTCGCCATAGCTTTGCCACCCATCTCCTCAGTGGCGGCGCAGACCTCCGCTCCATTCAGGAAATGCTCGGTCATTCCAACATCACCACCACCCAAATCTATACCTCCATCGAGAGCAAACGCCTCGTCGAAGAGCATCGCAAATACCACCCCCGCTCTAAAGGCGTAAAGTAATTTTGCGTTAGGGTATGGTGATTGTTTCCGTTCCTCCACCCTCCAAAAAGTTCACGAAAACGCGGCCACTCTCGTTCTTGCCAAGGAAGTACTGCCATAGCCCAAGTGAAAAGTTATACATGAAGGGATACACTCCCTCAGTAGAGTAGAGCCAGGCATCCTGCCCTAGATCGTAGATAAATACCACGGGAAACTCACCTACGCAATACAGCCATCCATGTTCTGCATGAGCTATCCATGGGTAGTAACTATCAAACATATACCCAAGCCAGCGTGAGTATAAAATGTTGTTACCGTAGTAATCTATGTCTCCAAAAACGACCTCCGCTTCAGTTGGCTCATCCTGAATGTCGAGCAGCACACTTACTTCTCCCACGCTTACACTGTGTGTTTGGCGTCCCCCTATCGCGCTGCCTGTTACGGCCACCGAATAGGTTCCAGAATCCATGGGAATGGAGAAGCCGCCAGCGTCTCCCGTTACGGCAAAATAGTCCGCTCCCTCAGGGCGCACTTCCACTCCCGCCAGTCCTTCTCCCGCGTCGTACTTGCCGTTTTCATTCGTGTCATCCCAAACTGTCCCCACTAAAAAGCGGTTGTAGTGATCTGCTGCGTTGTTGCTTGCCTGTGCGTAGTTCCCGGAGAATACCAACGGCCCTACTTCCGTTGCGGGGTTGCTTTCCGGTACCATGGCGATTCCCACGTTTGTGTAATTGCCGCCAATAGACATTATGGCCGCTCGGTGCCCGCGGCCTACCTGCATCCCGTCTGGCGTGCCATTTCCCCAGTCAATATTCAGCGCGGCATGAGCATACACAGGGTTTCTGGAAAATGAAAACACACTGTAGCGCGCCCCATTCCGCACGAACCCATACTGCGTAACCTTATCATTTTGACCGTTGTGGTCTTGTGCATCGCGAGCAATCAGGTCTTCGCTGTGTGCCTTGGCCGCATTGTAGAGTCGCACGTCAAACGCTGCGGGCGGCTTTGCCTCAATGGCTTCAAACTCATTCTGCAATACCTCCGTATCCACATTAAAGAAATTGATTGCGCTATTCACCTCCGCGCTTCCCGCTCCGCTTGCCAGCCACATGCCCTCTTCTGTTGGGTTGGCTCGGGCGCGGTTCATTAGCCACATCATCTCTTGCTCATTACCATCGGGATGAGCGCCATCTGCGGTCTTGTGAAAGGTCCATTCGACCTGCCCCAATCCATCTGCAGTTGTGAGAGCGAGCAGCGCACACGCTGCGATAGGTAGTATTCGTTTGTTTTTCATGACAGGCGGGATTTCTTCTACCATACAGCCTAACGTTAATATGGTAAAATCAAAAATCTGCCCGTCTATGCAAATCGTGCTATTTCACCCAGCGCAACTGCACCGTATCTACTTCCACTGTGCCTGTGGGTTGCAGCGAGGGCATGCTCGATGCCACCACGAGCAAGTCTTCCGCCTTGCTCCATCCCCGCTCTTTTAGTGTGTTGATGGCATTCTGCACCGTTTGATCCATATCATCGGAAAACGGCATATAGAAGGGCTCCACACCCCAGACTATGAGCAACTCATAGAAAGTCGTTCGGTTATCCGTAAACGCAAAGATTGGGCTCCGCCTCTGGCGGCAAGCTGAAAGGCCTCGCGCTAGATCCCCGCTGCGGGTAAAGACCACTATGCCTGCGCTTCCCAGATCGTTCGCCAGGTGTGCGGCCGCCACCATCATCTTTGTCTTTGCCGTCTTCGCCCTGAAGAAGCGTGGCGGCTCCATAGGGGTTCCTTCAATTTGCCGTATGATGCGGTTGAGCACATTCACGCACTCCACTGGATATTTCCCTACCGATGTCTCCCCCGAGAGCATCACGCAGTCTGCATGCTCCAGCACTGCGTTGGCCACGTCAGATATTTCCGCGCGTGTGGGCATGGGCGATTGGATCATGCTCTCAAGCATGTGGGTAGCCACTATTACTGGCTTGCCCGCCGTTTGGCAGGCTTGCACGGCCGTGCGCTGTATGATCGGCAATTTCTCAAACGGCACTTCGATCCCCAAGTCCCCGCGCGCTACCATTAGCCCGTCACTCGCGGCAATAATTTCCATCAAGTTCTCCACCGCGCATTGATCCTCTATTTTCGCAATGATATGCGCATTAGAGCCTTGTTCCTTCATATACCAGCGCATTACCTCAATATCGCTCGCTTCGCGGACGAATGAGAGCGCATAGAATTGCACGCCACACTCTATGCCCAGCTTGATATCCTTCTTATCTTTTTCCGTTAGTGATGGCAGGTTTACCTTTATTCCAGGCAAGTTGATGTGCCTTCTTTTTCCCATCTCTCCAGGTATGATTACCTTTGTCCTTATCCGTTCTGGCGTCGTGTCCAGAACCTCCATGCGTATTAGGCCCGAATCCACCAGCAACGTGTCGCCTCGCTTCACATCTTTGGGCAAATTCGGGTAGTTGACCGTCGTGTGGCGGATGCCTTCCTCTGCGCCATTTTTTTGCGCTTCTTCGCTCGTGAAAAAATCAAATACCTCACCTTCCATCAGCTTGTAGGTCTCGGGCACATCCCCCGTTCTTATTTCGGGGCCTTTCACGTCCATCATTATGGCAACATGCCTCTTAGCTGCTTCACACTCGCGCCGTATCATGGCTGTGACCTCCCGCACCCATTCATCATTGGCATGGGCCATATTCAGTCGAATGATATCGACCCCATGTGCCAGCAGCTTTTGAAACACCTCAGGCTTATTCACCGCTGGCCCGAAGGTAGCTATGATTTTTGTGTGTCGGTAGGGTGCGGTTTGCATGTTCATGGCGATGGCGGACGCTCCAGGTTTTTAGGCATCCGATTCGGGATGTATATCACTCGGCCAGAGTAAGCCAAGTCCATGCCACTCTTGTTGCAGAGATTTCACTCTCTTTGCAAATGTAATGTAAATTGGCTAATAACTGACACCTTACTTACATTCTTCAGCTTTTAACGCCGTCACTGCGCCATTTCAGGTAGTCTTGCCATGCCAACCGCATAGACGGAAAGGCTAGCTCCTCCGTGTCAATTTTGCTCAGTGGCATGATTTCCTCTCCTGATACTTCCTCCTGATCTGCCACTGTATTAAAGTGATCTACCACTGCCTCGAAAAACAAATCCAGCGGCCTGTAGTGCACTTCTTTGTAGAAATAGTCATTCGGGTGAGACGTTATGTAGTTCAGCTCGCGCAAGGTCAGCCCTAGCTCTTCCATTACTTCGCGCCTTGCCGCGTGCTCACCACTCTCTCCCATATCCACAAATCCCCCGCAAAACGCCAACTTTCCCTTCGCTGGCTCTTTCGCACGCCGTATCAGCAGAAAGTTATCCTTTGTGTCCCTTATAAACACTGCCGCCGCCACTCCCGGATTGATAAACAGATTGAACCCGCACCCGCCGCATTTCATCTGGTTTATCCCCATCCGCTCAGGCTCCGCCCGCCCACACCGCGGACAATGCCCAAAATGCTCAAGCACAGGTCTATACATTTTATTCACTTAGTGTGTAATTCTTCCCTTTTTTGCTCACTTCTCTGAATGGCATTTGCATTCCTGTCGTTCTTTTTGGGTGTAATTTTTAATTTTTATCTTTTAATTCTTAATTTCAATTATTCGCCTTCTTCTGCCAGCCACCGCTCGGCCTCAATAGCGGCTTGGCAGCCCATTCCCGCAGCCGTTATGGCTTGGCGAAACACATGATCCGCACAATCCCCTGCCACATATACGCCTGGCACTTGCGTGCGCACTTGGCTCCCCGTTTCAGGAACAAAATACCCTTGCTCATCCGTCTTCAGCCATTGGGCAAATGGCTTTGTGTTCGGCACATGCCCGATAGCCACAAACACCCCTTTGCAGGGTATTTCGCCCTTGGCTCCCGTCTTCAGGTTTTCCACCGCTACTCCACGGCACAAGCCATCTGGCCCAGCTAGTACCTCTGTCACCACGGTGTCCCACACGGCAGTTATTTTCTCATGGGCTAGCGTGCGCTCTGCCATGATCTTCGAGGCCCGCAGCGTATCGCGCCTGTGAATGAGTGTTACCTTGGAGGCGAAGCGTGTCAAAAACAGTGCTTCCTCGCACGCGGAGTCCCCACCGCCTACTACTACTACTTCCATGCCTCGGTAAAATGCGCCGTCGCAGGTCGCGCAGGTTGTTACTCCCTTGCCGCCAAAGAGCTCACGCTCCCCTGGCACACCGATCATGCGTGGGGATGCCCCTGTGGCGATGATCACTGCTTTTGCTTCGATTACAGCGCCATCAATCGTTAGTTTCTTCACGCCACCGGAAAAATCGGTGGATTCCACCAGCCCATACTGGAAACGGGTTCCAAAGCGCTCCGCTTGCTTGCGCACGCGATCCATCAGCTCAAAGCCATCTACTCCCTCGGGAAACCCTGGGAAGTTTTCCACCTCAGAGGTGGTAGTCAGTTGGCCCCCTGGCTGTGCACCCTCAATGACAAGGGGATTCAGGCCTGCTCTGGCGGTGTAAACTGCGGCAGTGAGCCCCGCGCATCCCGTTCCGATGATCAATACGTTTTCCATAAAATCAGTATTATTTGGCGTTTGTTCTTTTGCTTAAATTATGTCGTTTCACAATGCCCAATCCTTTCACGGGCACAATCGGTTTTTTCGGTTTTTCTCAGCGATTCCTTGGCCCTCGTTTTTCAAATTCCTCCACTGCGGTCGGTGGCGGAGGCGGCAAATCCTTCGTGAGCCACTCCTCATAGTAGCCCAGCAGCCGTGCCAGCGCTGCCGCGCAGATTACAATGCCTAGAGCTAGCCAATGCCGCAGTTTCTCCCTCAGTGGCAACCGCATCTCCCACTTTGATAGTAGCGCAATAATCACAAATGGCAACACCAGCGCCAGCCACCACGCTATCCCTGCCTCCTTTAGCCACCCTCGCAGCGTCCCGCTCCCGCTTACCCCCAGCAACGCTGCTCCCACCAGCAGCGACAGCGTCAAGCTGCTCCGCCTCAGCCCATTGTAGAGTGTTCGCACGTCCAGCAGGTTCATTCTGCTTTCCACCATAGGTATCCGGCCCGCCCTGACAATTCGTTTGCCGAAATTCTTCTTTCGGCGATACTTCCCGTATGAATAAGCTCCTGTCCCTGCGCCTTTTCTGGCTCGGCCTCTTTGTCGCGGTTTTTCTCTCCGGCTGTGCAACCGCCCCCCAGCCCAACGTTGAAGTCAGCGTGATCAACCTTCAGTTCGCCAACGCCACTCTTCTGGAATCCCAGCTCACCGTAGACGTCCGCATTTCAAATAGCGGCCCTACGCCCATCGCCATAGACGGCGGCGCCCACAAGCTTTACCTCAATGGCCACTATGTAGGCCAAGGCCTTACCGACCAGAAAACCACTGTCCCCCGCCTCGGTTCCGCCACCCAGACCGTCCAACTTAACCTGCAAAATCTCCGCTTCGCCCCGCTCCTCCGCGAGCTAGCCGCCAAGCAAATCTTTTCCTACAAACTCGAAAGCGCCATTTACCTCGAAAACAAATCCCGCCCCCTCAAAACCGAAACCGAAGGCACCCTCGACATCTCCGCCCTCAC
>CAZHQD010000046.1:0-20064 GCA_964533835.1 uncultured Puniceicoccaceae bacterium
CCGCCTGTGCTTTTGCCCAAGCGGTAATTGTCTCAGGCCCCACGCCCGCAGGGTCGCCACACGTAATCGCGATACGGGGATTTTTCATAAAACTTCCTCCTTGGGATTAGTGGATCGTGGTCTTTCAACATAACCCTTTTTAGAGGGCAGTAGCAAGAAATCTAAAAAGCGACGTCCAAGCTCGGTAACGCCGAGCCCAGCGGCCAATGCCTCTTGCGCTTTGACACGCACATTTCCGCTATGCCAGAAAACAAAGCGATAGAGTGCCTTTATATCGCTGATGGATGCCTGGTCCGCGCCTCGCCGTTTGAGACCGATGAGATTAAGGCCATGCAGCTCGTTGCGATTGGCAACCATACAATAGTGAGGAATGTCATAAGAGATGCCTGCAAGGCCGCTGACCATGACCCCATCGCCAATGCGCACTCCCTGATGAATCCCAGCGCCGCCGCCAACAAAACAATCACTGCCCACTGCCACATGGCCTGCCAACATGACCTGGTTTGCGAGAATGGATCTGTCGCCCACCAGTGAGTCATGCCCCACATGGGATTGCGCCATGAGAAAGCAGGACTTGCCTACGCGGGTAACGCCGCCCGCTTTCGTGGAGCGATGAATCGTGACGCCCTCACGAATGCGCGTGCCCTCCCCCACCTCTACATAGCTTGCTATTGAGGGGTCGAATTTAATATCCTGTGGGTCGCCGCCAATCACGGCGTGAGCATCCACCTGCACCCCCTGCGCCAGACGCGCACTACCCCAAACAATAGCGTGCGGCCCAATGCGGCAACCCTCTCCAATTACGGCTCCTGCGGCAATAAAGGCGTAGGGGCCGATTTCGACATTCGAGCCGATTTGGGCATCGGGGCTTACTGTTGACGGAGTCATTGATTAAAAGGAAAGAAAAAAATGGCACACAGTTAGTTAAGCTACGTTTAAGGAGGAAACCTATTGGTTGGCAGTATTCTCGTAATCTATTTCGAGCTGTTGGTTTTTGAGAAGATCAAAGCTCTTTAAAATGCGAATGAGACGAAGCGTATCTGAGGCCGCAGCTGACGGGAAACGATCGGCTCTTGAAACAAGCGCACGAAGAATACTGAGGAATGAAAGCACTCCCTGAACGCCTTCTCGCCTGAGGCTTTCCGTGGCACGGGAGCGAGCAGGCTCCCTAGTGGGCAGGCTGGGCAGGAGCAGTAGATTTAGTGAATCCTGAGAGGCTTCCGTAAAGACGGGACTCGGGTTTTTCGAGAGATTGGACTCAATAAAATGCAAGATGCTCTCGCTCTTGCTAAGTTGGGCCAAGCTGTATTTCTGATGAGCCTGCCAACCACGCGCAAGAATGCGCGCCTGCCTGATGCCTGCCAACTGATTGGGAAAGACCATAAAATCGACCGATTGCCCGGGATCAGGCGCGGGATTGAACACTTCGATATCTACCAACGAACGCGGGGCGGTGTTTGGTGTCTGCCGCACAGAAAACCCATGCAGCTCGAAGAATTCTCTAACCAGTTGCTGCTCAAAGCCCATTACATGAATGCAATAGGAGGAAGGGGGCCTGAGCGCAAGGGAGGAATGGGGGTGATAACAGACTACTTCTTTTGTAATTGCCGCTTTAGAGGTGCAGTGCACTCGTCTTAATTTGAATGGGGGCTGCCAATTACATTACTTTTCGCGTTTTCTTCTTGCAGGTAATTTCTTTGCAGAATCCATCAATTGCGCTATGGCATCATGTTCACCGATAGTCTCGGCATCCTCACGTCGCTTGAGAGTAAAGATACCGTATTGTTCATGAGCTTTATGACATGCGTCCTCTCGGCTTATGCGCCCATTATCAGTTAATACGGAACGATCATTAAACTTAAGAAATTGATCTAACTTTTCTTTCCAATCTTGAAGAAAGATTTGTTTGCGCCGATTTGCTTGGTCTTCTGCATAATCGAGAAACATTACCACTATACGGTTTAACTCAGTGATTTCTTTATCTTTGAGGTAATTTTTAGCAATAGTAACATCTACCTTGCGTACCCAGTTACCCTTCCAATTTGTCAGCCCCATATTGGGCAGTTCGGCATTAGCGCGTTCAGCTATAAGTTCAGGAGCCGTTTTTCCAGTAACAGCAAAATGAAGTTTGTTTTGCGTGATCTGAAAAAATCTCTGAGTTTCTGTATCCGTAGGATCGTAATCAGCAGCCAACGCAAGGATGTTGCGGAGTTGCAAATAAACACGCCGCTCACTTGCCCTAATATCGCGGATGCGCTCAAGTAATTCATCGAAATAATCAACCACTCCATGACTTGGCGGATTCTTTAGCCGCTCATCATCTAAAGTAAACCCCTTGCGAAGGTATTCCTCCAGTCTCGTGGTAGCCCATTGCCGAAATTGAACACCGCGGATACTTCTTACGCGGTATCCTACAGCGATTATTGCTTCCAATCGATAGTGATCGACCAAACGCTCCACTTGCCTATTGCCCTCAATTTGAACTATTCGGAATTTCCTAATAGTTGCCTCCGGGGATAGCTCTTTATCGGAGTAGATGGTTTTGAGATGTTCATTAACGGTAGGAACACTCACTTGAAATAGCTCTGCAATTAGCTTTTGAGTAAGCCAAAGAGCACCTTCGACAAGCCGACATTCAACACGAATCTGTCCATCTTCTGAACGGTAAAAGATTATTTCGCCGTTGGGCTGCGAAGCGGGCGAGGGAGGATCATCCATAGTATTTTTGGAATTTTCCACAAATCACACCCTGTAATCAAGTGTTTATCCTTTTACGTTAGGAGTGCATATGAACACTCGCAAACGTCCCCAACGGATTCATTACTAGAGATCTCAAATCGGTTCCCTAGGTGGTAATATTAATAGCATCTTTGTGAGATACCATCGCTCCATATTCAAAGATCCTGAAAATGATTTCAGAGCCCACTCACCCTGCTACCCCTGCCACTCCTTAAGGACGGCTTCCACTTTGGCCATTTCGGCATCTGTGCCAATGCTGATGCGGACGAAGGGAGCCGTGATTGGGTGGTTAGGGAAATAACGGACGAGGATTTTTTTGGACAGGAGAAAGTCAAAGAGAGACTTGGCAACCGCAGGGCCTGTGCGACCAGAGGAATCGCGTGGCTCGAAAAAGGCGAAGTTTGTCTTGGAAGGATAAACGAACCAACCCAGCCCGCGAATGGTGGCTAAAAAGCTCTCGCGTGTGGCGATAATCTTAGCGACCGTTTGGCAGAAATAAGCCTGATCTTTGAGAGCGGCAATGGCACCTGCCTGGGCAAGGCGATCGAGATTGTAGCTATCGCGCACGCGATCAAGGATCGAAATTACCGATGGGTGGGCCAGCCCGTAGCCTACCCTGAGTCCAGCCAGGCTGTAGCTCTTGGAAAAAGTGCGCGTAATAACGAGATTAGGATACTTGGCCAGTAAGGGCACAGCATTTTCCGAAGCAAAGTCCGCGTAGGCTTCGTCAACCACGAGAACACCCTCGAAGTGATCGAGGATAGAGCTAAGGGCCTGATTGGAAAAAGTAACCCCAGTGGGAGCGTTGGGCGAAGTCAGGAAAAAGATGCGCGCCTCGCTTTTGAGGATGGCATCAACAGGCAACTCCATAGAGCGCTCGAAGGGGATGCCAATAATCTGGCCGCCCTGAATACCAATCAGCGTGGGATAAAGAGAGTAGCTTGGCACTGTCCACCCAGCAGCGGTTTCGGCGCCAACGCCACAGTAGGCACGCATGAGCATGTTTAGGGTGTCGTCTGAGCCATTGGCCGCAATCACGCAAGCTATGTCTATGCCGTGGCGCTCAGCAATAGCTTGACGCAACCCCTTGCTATCGGGGGCAGGATAGAGGTGGAGCCTGGAAAATTCCTTCGTGATGGCTTCGCCCACCATAGGGCTGGCTGGATAGGGATTCTCGTTGGTATTGAGTTTTATCCAGCCATTTTCCTGAGGCTGAAGCCCCGGGACATAGGCGTGCAAAGAGCGGATGTGATCCAGCGCGAGGTCGGCTGGGGATGAAAGTGTGTTCATGTTGATAAGGGAAGCCGAGGCATTGTCTTACCAGTTTGCGATCTCGGAGAGCACGTGCGTCTGGCCAAGAATGAGAGGTCGGCTTATTAAGTAGGGAATTGTAGATTTTGCTGACGTTGACAGGAAGAACAATTTTGCAGCACCCGCAAAAATGAGAAACACACCATGAGCGGCATGAAGTATTTTCAGGGGGCCGCCTCTTCTAGGGTAAAACACCCTGAACTATTGGACTAATTGGCTCTTTGCACTTGACCACAAATTAAGACCTTATGACGATTAAGGCATTATCAACCGCATCTGTCTGTCACTCGCATGTCACTTCCAATTCGTGAACTTATAGGGCCATCGTTGGCGGGATTGGGACTTTTGTTTTTTCCACTGAGCGCCATTTCAGAGGAAACAAAAGAATTTTACGCATTAATGGCTGTTTTGGACGAAGAAACCGAAACGGCGATAAAAGAAAGAACAAACGCCGATTTTCTGCCTGGCATCATAACTGTGCTGAAGGGCGAGGAACTAAGGCGATCGGGCGTGCGCACGGTCTGGGACGCATTGGATTTGGTGCCGGGATTTCATACGGCCCAAAATAATTTTGGAGAGTTGATAGTGGGTGTTCGCGGGTTGGGCTACCAGCAACACTTTACCTTCAACAAAGTGTACATAGACGGCGTGGCCATGGAATCCAGCGGTGAGCAACGCATGGCCTACCTGACCATTCCAGTGGAGCTTGTTGAGCGAGTAGAAGTCCTGCGCGGAACAGGAGGCGTGCTTTTTGGCGCCGACGCAACGGCGGGAGTCATTAACATCATAACAAAAAAGGAAGGAAGCGCTTTCTGGAGTGAAAGGGGGTCTTTCGACTCTTGGAGCTTTGGGGGGCGGGCAGCTTGGCGCATCGAAAAGCATGAAATGGATTTCTATGTGGCGGGCAGCCATTATGAAACGGATGGCTCTGCCCAAATAATCGAAAGCGATCCCTACAGCCCGACAGGAAACAGTTTTGCTCCTGAGCCGATTGATGACAGAGAAAAATCTCGTTTCTTCTCCGCGGGAATGGAATGGCAAGGGCTTACGCTGGAAGGCCGCTATGTGGAACGACAATTTGGCGATTTTTACGGAACAGATGCGGTCCCTCCGCGTGGCAGCCTGGAAATGGGCAGTGACCGCTTCTGGCACGCGGGATTGAAGTATGAGCGCGAGTGGATCGAAGGGCTGCATGGCGGAATAAAGCTTTACGGTAAGAAGCACGATTTTTTTGGAAACGAGCATTACTTGATCCCTGCAGGCGTGGTATCTCCGCTGCCGCCCACGCACCCCGCGGGAGGAGCAGTACTGGCAGAGGCGTACATAAACCGAAGAGTACAGGAAGAAACACGCTGGGAGGCTTCCACGGAATGGCTCTGGACTGGATGGACCAACCATAGGCTTTACCTGCTCGCCCAATATTCGAATTTGCGTTTGGACGAAGCCTATATAATCAATCCGCCCTTTGTGCCCGTGCGGTATGAAACCTGGCTGCCAAGCGGCGCAAACCGCAACCACTTGAGCATTACGATACAGGATCAGTGGGAAGTAAGTGAGGAACTATACTTCACGGGAGGCTTCCGCATGGAGGATGTCGAAGACACGGGAAGCGTATGGTCGCCGCAGCTTTCGGTAGCCTGGCAAATGACCAATAATCTCCAGGCAAAGCTGCAATACACAAGGGGATTTCGCGCACCATCTTTTCTAGAACTGTATGAGCTCTACCAATTCAACAATTTCCAGCCGCGACCATTGACCGCTGAAACGGTTGACATAGTGGATGCCAGCATCATCTACCGCTATGAAAACGGTCTGACAAGGCTAACGACTTACTACCAAGACTTCAGGAACTTGATTTGGAGGCTTTATGATCCTGTAAAAATCCTGGATTACACCAATCGGGGAAATGTGATCTCCTACGGACTGGAGTGGGAAACGGAATACAACCTTACGGAGTGGCTCAAACTATCTGGCAATTGGGCATGGATACGAACAGATGATGCGGACGCGGACAGGGCTGTCCCAGGGACACAGAAAATGCTTGGGCATATTCAGGCCGCAATCAGCCCAGCCAAGCATCTGGAAGCAGTGCTCCGGTGGCGCTACGTAGGCGAGACGCAAAACTACACGGACAACTTTGGCAGAGTGGCACCACCAATATCGGCATACCATACCACCACGCTTTTGCTCAATATAAACGACTGGCTGCACGATGGCCTTCGCATACAAGCGGGAGTAAATAACCTGTTTGACGAGGATGCCACCTACCTTTCACTGCCGGGCGTGCTCGGTGGCGGCATCACCTACCCGAACGGCTTACCTGCCCATGCACGCAGTGTATTCGTCAAATTCGCATGGGAGTTCTAAGCATGGCCTAGCTAACAATGCTTAGGCAGTGACGGCGCGTTCCAAACCGATTACGCGAATACAGCGACGATTGGCATCGACGATGTAGGTAAGGGCGTATTGCCAAACGATCTTGATGGATACCTGATTGCCTGCGCCGTCGGTATAAGTGAAATCCGCAGTCTGGAGGGGGTGTGCGGCCAGAGAACGCAGGTGGCAAATAATCAGGCCATACTGCTGCCCCATGGGGGGAAAGAGCGAAAGCAGCTCGGTGTGCAGATAGACCACGTAGTTCATCTTTGTAAAATACTGAATGCCAATCCGTGAATGAAGGGCTTAATCATTTGAACGCTTGGCCTCAAAGGCCTCGACAGTCATCCATTTGCCACAGCCGCGGTCGGTGGCGCGACGCTCAAGGCATTCGTGGATAAAGGAGTCCCGCTGCTGCCTGAGATGAACAAGTAGTGCGATTAACTGATCCTGCTCTTCAGGGGTAAGGCCAGAAGCAGCCTTTTGTAGATCTGCCAGTGTCATATAACTAATGGTATTCAAATTGAAGAAAACGCAAGCATGAGGAAGGAAGAGTGCACATAAACAATTAGCGATGAGGGCAGCCTGGCCAGCAACAGGGGCGACGCTTGCCCTTCAAGAGGTCTGCCTTTAAGCGCTCAATATGCTTCACGCGGGTTTCAGGTTTTTTCACGGAGATGGTCCAGCAAACCCATTCGTTTCTCGAAATAGGCGTTAGGCTATTCCATGCATTGAGAATGTTTTCAGAAGAAATTAGAGCATAACGCAAATCATCGGGCACATCATGAACCAGACCAGAGGCGACTGTCGTTTGAGGCACAATCATTCTGCGAGAAAGCTACACATAGAGGAGCGTGCAGCGACCCAAAAAATACGATGCTATCCAGTAACACACTGATGCAGTAAGGAGAAAAATGGTGGTGGAAGTTGGATTTGAACCAACGAACGGCAATGCCGAATGGATTTACAGTCCACGCCCTTTAGCCACTTGGATATTCCACCACTAAAGTCGAAAGTTACAAAACATACCGTAATGCCGCTTATGCCAAGAAAAAAATCTGGGAAAATGCAGCTACAGCGCAAAAAAATGTGCTGTTAGGCGGATTGCTTGCGACGCTCGGCAACCCACGCGGCAATAGCTTGGTCATCGTCCATCTTACTCCAAACGTGGCGGAGAAACTCGGCGGGGTGGATGTTGTTTTCCTTGAAGAAACGCCTATCGCCACCGCAGCCATACATGAGCTCCAGCGGCATCTCGCCACGTAGCTTGGCGCGCGCTTTGGGAAGGATGCGTGGTAGCCACACAATGCCATTCAAGGATTCCGATTTAGAGGGAAGCTTGTCCATATCTATAACGTTTTTGCTATGGACACGATTTTGCACCACATTAAAGTAATCAAGCCGAGCTGTGGCTATGGCGATAAAGTCTTCCAGGGTGGGCTCGCCGCCGTTGCAGAAATCTTCCGCAAAATCGTAGACTTCCTGTGGGGTGTGGGCGAGTGCAGCCAGTTGCTCGACCTCTGGGGCAGTGAAGAAAGAAGCAGAACCGCGCTGGCCTGATTGATAGAGTTTGACCGCCTTTTCCCAAAAACGGCGAAGATTGCGAACGGATTCGTAGTAGTTCATATACTAACCAATGAAACGCCAGAGGGCGGGTGCGTCAACCCCAAGGGCAAATTTGACCGACAGAAAACTAATGCCAGAGACTAACTTGGGCGGCTGGGCGGGGCGATGATGCCGTACTCTATGGCGTAGCGAGTGAGGGAAGCGACATCGTGGAGGTCGAGCTTCTTCATCAAATTCGTGCGATGATTTTCCGCCGTCTTCACGCTGATATTGAGGCGGGTAGCAATTTCCTTGGTGCTATTGCTCTCTGCAATGAGCTGGAGGATTTCGCGCTCACGGGGAGTGAGGCCCGTCATGCCATTTTTGGCAGCGGAAACGGGATTGGCCATAGCCTCACGAAGAATATCGGCTACTTCGGGACCAAAATAACTGCCACCGTTGGCCACGACATGAATTCCCTTTTTAAGCTCAGCGAGAGGAGCGCTCTTGCTTACGAAACCGTGGGCGCCTGCTTCCAGCAGGTCGCGGAGCAATGCTGGGTCCTGGTAGCCAGAAAAAACGAGGACGCGAGTTTTGCGCAGCATCTTAGAGAAACGACGCAGCACCTCAGTACCGTTTAGCCCAGGGAGCATGACATCCAAAATAACAAAGTCTGGCTTCACCTCTAAGCAGAGATCACAGGCAGTGCGACCATCGCCACACTCCGCGAGTACTTCAAAGCCGGGCTCCATCTTGACGATTTGTGAAATCATCTCCCGAACTGCGGTCTGGTCTTCTATGATGACTACCTTTTTCATTGCAGAGCTTTAAGCGAAAACAGTTAAGGTGAGTGGGTAATATACCGTAATATCCAGCTAAGAGTAAAGAACCTGTCTTTACCCTGCGAGTTTGTTTTTCAACTCAATGCAGATTTTTTTTGTAAAAATCAAACCAAAGAGGCGTTTCCGATAGTTTATTTGTAAGTTTTGAGGAAAAGAAGTGAGTCAAAAAATGAAAAACCCCTCCGAGATGGAGGGGTTTTCGTAGGAGAGGCGTAAGCCTCTGACTGAAAGGAAGGACTAGCGGGTAGCCTCGTCGAGAATGTCACCAAGGTTGGTGAGCTCGTCACCGCGCAGGGTTTCAAAGCTGGCGGCTTCAGCGGCGAATTGGTCTTCGTCGTAGTGAGCAGCCTTGATGGAGAGGCCGATGCGGCGCTCTTCACGGTCAATCTTGATAACGCGGGCGTTAACTTCCTGGCCGACTTTGAGGACGTCCTTGATTTTCTCAACACGCTCTTCGCTGATCTGAGAGATGTGGACGAGGCCGTCGATACCATGATCGAGCTCCAAGAACGCGCCGTAGCTGGTAATCTTGGAAACCTTGCCTTGGATAACGTCGCCGATCTTGTAGTGGGTATCGATTTCGCTCCAGGGATCGCTCATGATTTGCTTCATGCCGAGCGAGATACGCTGGTTCTGGGAATCGACATCGAGAACGATAGCGTCGATCTCATCACCCTTCTTAACGACTTCGGAGGGGTGATTGACCTTGCGGTTCCAAGACATATCGGAGACGTGGACCATACCGTCGATGCCTTCTTCGAGTTCGACAAAGGCGCCGTAGGTGGTGAGGTTGCGGACCTTGCCGCGCACACGGGCACCAACAGGGTAATTGTGGCGGACCATATCCCATGGATTGGCCTCGAGCTGGCGGAGAGAGAGGGAGATTTTTTGCTCTTCCTTGTTGATGCCGAGAACGGCAGCTTCAACTTCATCGCCGACCTTGAGGACTTCGCCTGGCTTGGCAACGCGCTTGACCCAGGAAAGCTCGGAAACGTGGATAAGGCCTTCAACACCCTGCTCCAGCTCCACAAAGGCGCCGTAGTTGACGAGGTTGACCACCTTGCCGCGCACACGGGCGCCAACAGGGTAGCGCTGCTCAATGCCATCCCACGGATTTGGCGTGGTCTGCTTGAGGCCGAGGGATACGCGCTCGCGGTCACGATCCACTTCGATGATCATGACATTGATCTCTTCACCCACCTTGAGCATTTCGCTTGGGTGAGAAATGCGGCCCCAGGACATATCAGTGATGTGGAGGAGACCGTCGAGACCGTCGAGATCGATAAAGGCACCGTAGTCGGTGATGTTCTTAACGGCGCCGCGGCGGAGATCGCCTGGCTTAATATCGTCAAGCAGCTTGCGACGCTTGGACTGGCGCTGCTCTTCGATGAGCTCGCGGCGGGAAACAACGATGTTCTTGCGATCGCTGTTGATCTTGAGAACCTTGAAATCGTAGGTCTGGCCAACATACTGGTCCAGATTCTTGGGGGGCTGGATGTCTATCTGAGAAGCAGGCAGGAACGCATCCACGCCGAGATTCACGATAAGACCACCCTTTACCTTTGCCTTTACGCGGCCTGCCACAATGGTGCCTTCACCGCACTTGGACAGGATGTTTTCCCAGTTCTTCTTCTGCTGGGCCTTATCATAGCTGATGACGGGGTTGCCGTCTTTGTCTTCACGCTTTTCGAGGAAGACTTCAATTTCGGCGCCAATTTGAAGCTCGTTCGGGTCGATAAACTCATTGGTGGGGACAATGCCCTCGGCCTTAAGACCGATATCGACGACTACTTCGTTTTGACGGATTTCCGTGATCGTGCCTTTGATGATCTCCCCTTCGGAGGGGATGAGTTGCTGGCTTTGGGCCAGGAGTTCTGCCATTACAGACATGTTGCGTAGTATCCTTGCGGATTTTTGTATGCGGAACGTATCAATGCCGACTGCCTACGGGGCCACGTGAGAAATAGTTTAAGGTAGCCGAGAGCGCGGGCAGGCGGGTTGAGGTTTCGTTGTTGGGTTTGTTTGGATTTTCCACGGAGGCCGGCGGACTTCCAGTCACATAAAAATGCAACCAGAGGGATGGAGGCATACGGGCCACTATCACCGGCAACAGAGAAAGATTTCCATATTTTCAAATGCCTGCCTGGGAAGCAAGGAAATTGATTTCGGATTTTTGGGGCTATTCGGCAGTCTCAATCGTCCAGCCACCCGCTTCAGTATAAGCATAGTAATAGGGACCTTGAGCGGCGTAGAAGATAAAGTCTGCGTTGGTAAAACGATACATGAAGAAGCCGTCGGGCTCTCCGCCCGGGAAGGCATAGCACCAGCCCCATGTGGCATGGTAGTAGAAGGGAGCGAGATTGTCCCAGATAAAGCCCAGTGGCGTGATACGCCAGCCGAACCCTAAGTCGGAACTCTCAAACAGTGAAGCGCCGCCCTGCACTACATTCACGCGGTGAGGCCCTACCTTTATCCAGCTGGTACGGCTATTGGCAGCGCGGTTTCTCTGGGCACCTACCATGAGGGTGGAGTTGCCGCTCACTGTCTCGGCAGGATTGGGCTGCACCCAGGGAGAGCGCTTATAAATGCCCCACTTGGAGAAGGACTCCCCGCCTATGGCGAGAGGCTGGGCTTCGCCCGTAGAACTAAGAAAAACCGTATCGGCCAAAGCAGGTAACTCGGGGACAGTAAGTCCAGCAGCGCCGCCATGCAGGGTAATCATGCTTCTGGCGGGCAATGTCACGCTGAGCACGGAGTTGGAGGCAGTCACATCGGCGATCTGTTCGAAGTTCTCCGTTTCGCTGCTGCGGTAGGCCTGAAATGTGCCGAGATTTGCGAGCGGAGTCACGTTTAGCTCCAGTGCACGCTCCACGGTATCGCGGTTGAGTATGACGATGGTGAGTTTGTCGTCCTCCTCATGTAAAAAGGCAGAAGTATCCACTTTGTTGATGCTCACCGGACTAGTATTGACGCGGACTGCCCCGGGCCTGATGAATTTGTAGTAGTGCTTGGCAGCGTAATATTTTTTGTGAGGTACCTTCAGGTTCATCATTGTGTAAACATCGTCGGTAAAGACATCCTTGATCGGATCGGTAATCTGCCAATAGGCGTAGAGGCTGGCATTCCCCCCCGTGAGCGATTGGTGGATTTTGCCAGCCATTCCATTGAGAGCGCCTGGGTAAGCGGCGCTGTAATCCTCCCACGTTTTCGCTTCACCAGAAGTTTCAGTCATCCAGTAGCGAACTTCGTTTGGCAGAGCGATATCTGTCCAAAACCGGTCCGCGCTGAGCGGATTCTGATCGGCCTGAACGCCATCCACGTAGCCATGGCCTGCACTTGCCCAGAGCATTTGTTTCACTTCAGGGTAGGCAATGGCCGCCTCCAGCATTGCTTTACTATTCGGGCTATCAGAAGTCATGTGCTCAGGGCCGAAGACTTTTATGTCCGTGAGGCCTGCAGCAATAAGTTCAGCACAAACCTTTGCCAAGACTCTGCCATACTGCACCTTGTCGTAAACACAGGAGCCGTAGGGCTCGTCGAACATTGGCTCATTCTGGATGGAGACACCGTAGAGCGGGAGTTCCCAATGATCGCGCCACCATAGGCAATACTGGGCTACATAGCGCGCGAAGTGATCTTCCCTGTCTTCCCTGAGCTTGTTTGGCAAAGCTGTTTCTCCGCGCGCGCTGTTGTTTTCTTTCATCCACGCGGGCGGACTCCATGCAGACGCAATCACCCTTACCTCGGGATTCTTTGCGTGGACAGCCAACGCGAAATCCACACTGGTCTTGGTAATGCCGTGGTTGCTGAATTTGTCCCATGTAATGTCTTCCACGTTGGCGATGGGAGTGGTCAGGGTATCGTGCCAGAGGTCTATGCGCAGGACGGTGCAGCCGAGGTCGTTCACCCATGTATTACGAAAGTCGTCATCGTAGAGCGTATCTATGACGGACTGGTTTTGAAACGCCGCAATGCTGGTACCGAAGCCTTCAATGGTTTGATGGGGCTGCCCAGCGTCCACAGAAATGACATCAAGTGCAGCGACAAATGGAGAGGCCGTAACGAAAAACAAAGCGGAGACGGCTAAAGCCGCCCCTTTACGAGGTAAGGAAAACATTTGGAACTAGGGGGTGAGTAATTAGGGTAGGTATTTAACAACCTCACCCTATATTCAGGATTTCACATTATCAACAGGTTTTTTCAAAATTCCACGAGAGGCATTAGAAAGATTCGGGAAACAAATGCGATTTGCAGCAAGCTGTAGCCGAAAGAGAAGCTGTTTGTGGTCACGATGGGTAAATCGCAATTCGCACTCCTTTTTTAATGCAAAGCAAAGTTGGCAAATTTAGATGTCGCTAAATTAGTTAGGGGAAACGCCATTCCAAGGACTATGGCCAACGCAGCACTAGCTCCTTGACTGCATCCTTAATTGGACGATATTTTGTACATATGAATGCCATCACTTACTCCGCTGCGAGAGAGAGTCTTGCTTCGACAATGGATCGCGTGTGCCAAGATCACGATCCAGTTATCATCACACGAAACCGCAATCAATCCGTGGTCATGCTTTCGCTGGAGGACTATGAATCCCTTCAGGAGACAGCATACTTGCTCCGCTCTCCGGCAAATGCCAAACGCCTCACGAAATCCATTGAAGAGCTGAATAAAAGAAAAGGCATCAAGAAGAAGCTAGCGGACTTGATTGAAGTATGAAGCTGCTATTTTCCTCGCATGCTTGGGAGGATTATCTCTACTGGCAACAAACGGACAAAAAGGTTGTCAAAAAGATCAACGACCTCATCAAGGACGTATCCCGTGCCCCCTACGAAGGCATTGGCAAACCAGAACCTCTCAAGTATGGCTTCAGTGGCTTCTGGTCGAGAAGAATCACGGAAGAACACAGGATGGTATATAGAGTGCAGAACGAAACGCTTGAAATCGCACAGCTACGTTATCATTACTAAATCCTTTAAGAAAATTTGCCTCCTCCCTTAATCAAACTTCAAGAAGGATTTGTGGCGCTGCATTTGTTGGGCGGTGAGGGCGGGGAAATCCGTAAGGGAGAATGGGCGCTGGGGGAGGCCATCAAGCAGGTGGCGAACGGTGCGGCGGAAGTCCGTCCAGCGGTCCCAATCGTAGTCGGGAGCATGGGCAATGTGGTTGAGGAGGCTGCGCCATTCGAGCTGGGCACGCTCAATGTCTCCCGTGGAAAGGTGATCGCCCACGAATTGGTGGCGGTTGTTGGGGTTGGCGGCCACCCCTTGGAGGATTTCTGCGGCGCCGTCTCCGTAGTCAGTAGGGAGGCCCTTTATAAGGTAGCCTGGAAAATTCGCGCCGCGATAAGTCATGCGGCAAGTGTTGCCCAAGCGGCCTGAATACTCTTCGTGCTCGGAAAAGCGGTGGCCTGCGCGGAGATTGGCAAGGTCGAAGACGAGCTCTTCGAGCGGGTAGTCTTGATCTTCGAGAGCGGCGGCTACGGCGAGGCCTTCACCGTGATTGAAGAAAGAAAAAATCACTCCCCTGCGGGTCGGGCGCAGGGACTCGTCGATCAGGCCGAGCTGATACCAGGCTTCCACAGCGGTGTTGGAAGCGTTCTTTTGGGGTGCCTGCCTATTCTGCGGGCGCGAGACAGGGACTGGCTTACGAGCAATCGGAGCGCCCATCAATTCGCGGAAGCTCATGGGCATTTCGGCAGCCAGCTCTCTGGAAGGCGGATCGATGAGGGCCTTGCCGATAGTATCCACAAGCGCGAAAATAGGAGCCGAAGAATAGTCCAGGCGGGAGACCACCACGCCGTCGGGCCTATCGCGGAGAGCGACAGGGGTGGCACCGCCCGTGAGCGTGGGCAAGAGAGGCAGGATTTCGTTTTGGAGGCGCTCGATAGTCCAATGGCTTTGCTTGAGGCGACGGGCAAAGTTGGGGAAATTGCCAAGTTGCTTGGTAACCCACTTTGTGAGGATAAAGGCGCTCCCCTCTTCAGAGAGGTCGAGGCGGGCAATGGGCAGCTCTCGCCCGTAGCGGGGCTGAGGGCCATCGGAAAGTTTGCACACATTCCCCAATCCCGCCGCCACGGACTCCAGCACTCTTGCGCTGGCGAGCGCGGGCTTGTATTCCCCGCCATCAAACACCAGCGCATCCCCCAGCGGAACGCGGACAGGCGCGCGTTTGCGTTCCCACTTGCCCTCGCTGTTGAGGATTTCAACATAGGTCTGGCGGGCAGGCGCACTGGCAGACAGCTCGGAAGGGGCGACAGGAAGCGGCTCGCGTTTGCGGCTGAGAAACTCGGCGAGCCCGATGGTAACCCGCTCCTGGCTGTAAAGCCTGCCCGTAATAGTGCGGGCCGCATCCACGGGGTCTCCGCCTTCGGAGATGGCCTTGTGCATGAGGCCGATGAGGGCGGGCCAATCTACCTGCGAGGCCCGCTTGAGCTGGAGCGGGCGTGCCTCCGCAAAGCGTGGCTTATCGGGAATCACGAGTATATAGCCCTTCTTATCCAGCCCGCGCCGTCCCGCCCGGCCAAACATTTGCAGAAGCTCGTCGGGCCGTACATGATGGTAGCGCTCCCCTCCCCTGTATTCTCTATCGGAAACCAGCACACTGCGGAGACTGAAATTGATGCCTGAGCTGAGACCCATAGTGGCCACCACCACGCGAAGCTGCCCGGCCTTGGCCAGTGGCTCAATAAGCCCTGCGCGCTGCTTGTAATCCAGACCGCTATGGTGGTAGGCGATGCGGGCCTTCAGCAGGCGCGTGAGCGTCTCGCCCGCGAGCGCCTTTTGCTCAGGCGTGAGCACGATGGGGTCTTCCTCGGGAAGGGCTGCGGCAAGCTGCCGCGCTATGGTCTCCGCCGTCTTCCGCATGGGGGCAAAAATCAAAAGCGGCGCGACCCCTGCCTTGAGCGCCTTGGCCACGAGGCGAGGCCAATAGCCATGAATGCTGGTGGGAATATTATTGGGAAGGCCCTCAACATGGATTTCCTCCAGCGGCACGGGCCGCTCGCGGTGGGACACCAGAGTAGCCTTGCGCCCTAGCCTTTTTAGCCAGCCCACTACGTCTCCAGCATTGCCCACGCTGCCCGACATCAAAAGCAGCTTCGTGTCCAGCGGCAGCATGGCAATAACCAGCTCGTAGTTCACGCCTCGGGCCGCGTCGGCAATCATTTGATACTCGTCTATGACCAATAGCGTGGGGCCCTTGCCCGAAATGAGTCTGTGCTTTTGCGCTTCCAGCGTAGCCACCAAGACTGGGGCATCCAGATTTTCGGCAATATCGCCCGTAGAGATCCCCACATTCCAGCCCCTTCGGCGCCACTCCAACAGCTTGTCATTAGCAAGAGCGCGGGTGGGCACTGTATAGACGGCCTGCCCATGGAGCCCAGCTTCCACCAACAACTCAAAAATATACGTCTTACCCGATCCAGTCGGGGCATCGACGACTACGTCGCTGCCGTCTTGGAGGGCGCGGATGGCTTCTTGCTGCCAAAGATCAGGAACCCTGAGCTGGACGTTAAATTCCTGCACGGTTGTAGTAAGCATATAAGCCAAAAGCTGCCATTTTTCACGCGAAAAATTGTGAAAGTTTGACGAATTGAGACAATCGTAAAGTAGAAGCCCAAGATTTTCTACGAAAGCAAAAGGGAAGCTTGCGGCGACATGAAAGAGGGACTAGACATCTAAAAGTCCTATTAATAAAAGTAGATACCACCCACTGCACTAACCAGTTTTGACTACAGTGGCCATGCAAAAATAAGAGCGCAACAGCGAGGAATCAGCCAAGAACAGTTTGAAAAAACAGTTAAGGAACCCACTCATAAGAAAATCCAAAATTATAAGGGAGAACATGGCGGTATCACGTATCAGTTCAAAAGGTCTTTTGAAGGGCGGACGCTCGTCATCATCGCGGAAGTCACCAAAGGCGCGCACTGTATCTTCATTACTGGCTACTGGAACTAGAAAAAGGTCTAAACTAGGACCTATAGTTTTCAGTAAACCGCCTGTAGTTGAGGTAGATACTACGGTAGGAGCCGCCTATATTTACCTAACGAATAAACCCGTGCATCACACTGAGGTGATCAGCGAATCGAAATACCTTGTGACGGTAGACCGTGATGCCGAAAATATCCCTGTAGGAATCGAACTGATTGGTGTTAAGGATTTTACAATTGCAAACCTGCTTAAACTTGCAGGCGTGGAACAAAAATCTTTTCCAAATTTTGAATTGCTGGCTAAGACACGTTATCTTGCAGCAACGGGATAGGGGCTTTAAGCAAAAGTATGCGTATCCGTGATTGGCCGCAGTTGGCTTGTGTTGCTTTCAAAGATGCGTTTGCTATTGTGCAAAAATCGAATGGAAGCGCCTCTCCTGCCTGAACACGCTGCCGCTCTCCGAGCGGCGGCAGATGATTCCTCCTACTCCGTATCGGAGTGGGTTGCTGCCGTTGCCGTGTTGGAAGCCCACCTGAAAGCCACGGGGAAAAGCGCCGATTTCTCAGCCAAGCTTGGCTATGTGAGCTGCTGCGCGGAACTAGGCGCGCGTGACCCTCTCCGCCCTGCCCTAAAAAACGTCACTGAGGATATGCTGGAGCTGCACGGATTTGCAGGCGGCTAGAGCAATCTTGAGCTTGCCATGGTCGGGATAAAACTTTGGGGTATGCTTAGTTCTTTTTGGTTAGAAAAAACTCTCCCCACTCTCGATGATCATGAGCCCCTTAAGTATTGCCCCAAGTTCACGCACTCTCACACGTGACGGAAAGCCCTTCTTTTACCTTGCTGACACAGCGTGGAGCGCCTTTACCAACCCAACCGAAGAGGAATGGGAGCAATATTTAGGTTTTCGGAGGAGGCAGGGGTTCAATGCGCTGCAAATCAATATCATGCCCCAGGGTGATCGCTCGGACAATACTTGGGCGAACCCCTTCCCCTTTGCGAGGGACGAGAAGGGCCATTATGACTTTAATCGCCCCAATGAAGCCTACTTTGAGCGGGCAGCCAGAATGACGGCAACGGCAGTTAAGCACGGGTTCACACCAGCCCTGATTTTGCTGTGGGGGGATTTGGTGCCTGGGACTTGGATAAATACCACGTTCAAAACCCATCCGATGCCGCTGGAAAAAGTAGGCGAGTATGTCGAGCGAGTTGTGCGGTATTTCGCCGAATACAACCCCATCTGGATAGTGAGCGGAGACACCAACCTGCCCGATTGCGTACTGCCTTGGTATAAGGCTGCTCTGGACAGGCTGCGCGAACTCACTCCGCGGCATTTGTGCATGTTTCACCATGGCGCTGCTGAACCACTGCCAGACGAGTGGCCAGATATTTACCTGATGTATTCAGGGCATGGGGGAGACACTCAGGCAGGCGCCTACAAACAAGCGGAAGAGCGCTGGGCAAAAGCTATAAAACGACCAATAATTAACGGCGAACCGTGCTACGAGGCGCTCCGCCATGCGGGAAGTACCGCCAGATTCAGCGCGTTCGAAGTGCGGCGCGCGCTGTGGTGGGCATTGCTATCGGGATGCATGGGAGGGACGGCGTATGGGGCTCATGGCGTGTGGAACTGGCACAGAAAGGGAGTGCCGTTTTGCGCGGAAAACTTCTGGGGGACTCCTCTGGACTGGAGGGAAGCGCTTCGGCTCCCTGGAGCACTGGATGCCTGCCACCTGAAATCCCTTGTAGAGAGAGAAGAGCTTGCCACGCTATCTCCCGCCCAAGAGCTGCTCAAGGAAGGGACGCCTGAGACCATTCGCGCAGCGGCGAATGCATCCCGCTCCCGCCTGGCCATCTACGTGCCCTATACCCAGAATGTGAGCATAAAGCTCGACCTATCCAGTCATAAGGTACGCATCCACAATCTCACCGATAGATCAGAGACGCTATCCGAGCTTTCCACAGGAAAGGATGAGAGTACCATAGGTATGCTACAGCAAAATACTGATTACTTAATCACCGCCAGCCTGTAGCGCCCGAGCGTACTTCCCGCCCCTGCTGGCTTAACAATTCGGCACGGAGCATGGGATGGCAGGGTGAAGCGTGAGCGGCATCCTTGTTCGCTTCCCGTTAAATGATTGCGCCAAGGTATTTTTCCCTTGCTTGCACTGTGGCTAAAGGGCTTTATCTAGCGGTTAAAATCCCGCCATGCCTAAAAGAACGGACATCAAGAGTATTCTCATCATAGGCTCAGGCCCGATTGTTATCGGGCAGGCTTGCGAATTTGACTACAGTGGCACGCAAGCGTGCAAAGCTCTCAAAGAAGAGGGCTACAAAGTCATCCTCGTGAACAGCAATCCTGCCACGATCATGACTGATCCTGACTTTGCCGATGTCACTTATATTGAGCCGCTTACGGTAGAAGCGCTCGACCTGATACTGGAGCGCGAAAAGCCCAGCGCCCTACTGCCCACTTTAGGAGGGCAGACGGCTCTAAACCTTACCATCAAGCTCTGGGAAAAGGGCATCCTGCAAAAGCACGGTGTAGAGCTGATTGGCGCGAAGTATGAGGCCATCCGCAAGGGTGAAGACCGCGAGCTCTTCAAGGAGGCCATGGTAAAGATCGGGCTCGATGTGCCGCGCAGTGGTATCGTGAGGAGCATGGAAGATGCATGGCGCGTAGCCAAAGAGATTGGCACCTATCCCCTCATTTCCCGCCCGAGCTACACACTGGGTGGCACAGGCGGCGGCGTGGCATTTAATCGCGAAGAATTTGAGGCATTGGTAGAAAAAGGGCTGGAAGCCTCCCCCGTGCACGAAATCCTAGTGGAAGAGTGCCTATTCGGGTGGAAAGAGTATGAGATGGAAGTCATGCGCGACCACAAGGATCAGTGCGTGATCGTCTGCGCCATCGAAAACTTCGACCCCATGGGCGTCCATACAGGAGATTCCATCACGGTGGCCCCCACGATGACGCTTACGGACAAGGAATACCAACTGATGCGCGATGCCTCGTTTGCGTGTATCCGCGAGGTTGGCGTAGAGACGGGCGGCAGCAATATCCAGTTTTCCATCAATCCCGCCAACGGGCGCATGGTCATCATCGAGATGAACCCCCGCGTGTCCCGCTCTTCGGCGCTCGCCTCCAAAGCCACGGGCTTCCCCATCGCCAAGATGGCCGCCAAACTCGCCGTGGGCTACACGCTGGACGAAATCCAGAACGACATCACCCGTGAGACCCCCGCCAGCTTTGAGCCCACGATCGACTACGTGGTCACCAAGATTCCCCGTTTCGCTTTTGAAAAATTTGTAGGGGCCGACGACAC
>CAZHQD010000047.1:0-20028 GCA_964533835.1 uncultured Puniceicoccaceae bacterium
AGATACCGCGACCGCGTCCCTTCAATTACCTCTGCGGGCAAGCGTGGGCCTGGTGGTGTCTTCGGCCAATCTAGTGTCTCTAAGTAATCCCGCACAAACTGCTTATCGTAGCTTGGCTGTGGCTTCCCGGGCGCGTAGCCAGCAGCAGGCCAATAACGTGATGAATCGGGAGTCATCACTTCATCAATCAGGTGCAGTTTTCCTGCAGAGTCCAAGCCAAACTCAAATTTTGTGTCTGCCAAGATTAGCCCCGCGCGCGCTGCCGTTTGGGCTCCCAAGGCAAAGAGCCGCAAGCTAGCGTCTTTTACCTGTCGAAACAGATCCGTGCCCAGTAGCGCCTCGCATTGCTGTAGCGTCAGTGGCTCATCATGCCCCGCTTGCGCCTTTGTTGTTGGCGTAAATAAAGGCTCAGGCAAAAGCGAGCTCTCCAAAAGCCCCGCTGGCACTGCCTGCCCAAAAAGATTTCCCGTTTGGCGATACACTTTCCATCCGCTTCCTGCCAGCGCTCCTCTTACCACAGCCTCCACGGGCAACGGCTTGAGCTTTCTCACAAGCATAGATCGGGAAATCAGCTCCTCACGCCCCTGCAAAACACTCGCTAGCGCGGCCTCATGATTGGGCACCAAGTGGTTCGGCAAGATGCCCCCCGTAACGCCAAACCAGTGCAAGCTTATTTGCGTTAGCACGCGTCCCTTATCTGGAATGCCATCGGGCAGCACGACGTCGTAGGCCGAAAGCCTGTCCGTAGCAATCAAAAGCAGGTTCTCACCCACATCAAACAACTCCCGCACCTTGCCCGAGGCAATATGAGGGTATGGCAAACCAGTGACCGTAAGAAGAGGCATGGATTTGGTATAAAAACGCATCATGATACATGAGGCGTCGAGAAACAAGATTAAGCTTATATGCGCTGAAATTACGGTCAGTGGTTGCTAAAGAGCCCTACCTTCTACCTTGAATTGCGAGCTGCTGGCCCATAGAGTTTTGCCAGGTTACCTTTCATCAAGACTCATTTTTGCACTTACGCCTCACCGTGTGAACACTTCTGTTCCCAGCGCTCCAGCCGAACCTCCCAAGCTCCCTGACTTCCTTGATCACCTTGCTTTGGAGCGGCGGCTTTCTCCCTACACTGTTCGTAACTATGGGCAGATCGTTCGCGATTTTTTCGCTTGGGCAAAGGCCAAGCAAGGCTTCAAGGGCGACCCCGCCGACGTGAAGGTCCGCCTGATCCGCGATTGGATAATTGAGCGGCAAAACCCACGCCTCGGCGATCCCCTCAGCAAAACAAGCCTTCGCCTCCATTCCACGGCGCTTCGTCGTTACTATCGCTTCCTCATCAAGCAAGGCCTTGTCACCAAAAACCCCTTTGTCAGCCTCGCGCTGCCCAAGCCAGACCGCAAGCTCCCCAAGTTTCTCACCGAATCGCAAGTGGAGCTGCTCTTTCTTCAACCCAATAAGCTCCTTCAATCTGAGCAATGTGATAGCTATGCCCGCGACCGTGATCTCCTCATGCTGGAGCTGCTCTACGGCGGCGGTCTCCGTGTAAGCGAGCTATGCGGCCTCACCTACGGGGCGCTTCAAGCCGATCAGGGGGCTGCCCGCATTTTGGGCAAGGGCTCCAAGGAGCGTATAGTACCACTCGGCCAGCCTAGCTTTCAGGCCATCGCCGCCTTCACGGAGCGCCATTCTCCAGATATCGCCATCACCGCCCCCATTCTGCTCACTGATCAGCGCAAGCCCGCCTCCCCCCGCTGGGTGCAGCGCAGGCTAAAGTTCCTCCTTCTTGCCGCAGGCCTCCCCACCGACATCACGCCCCACAAGATTCGCCACTCATTCGCCACCCACCTCTTGAACAATGGCGCAGAGCTCCGCAGCGTCCAGGAAATGCTGGGCCACAGCAGCCTCGCCACCACCCAAGTCTATACCCACGTCACCATCGCCCGACTAAAAAAAGTCTACGAAAACGCCCACCCCCGCGCTTAAATTAATCCTGACGCCCCTCACTTAGTTTCTCTTGAGATTATTATTCAGAATGGCAGCATACCACTCTTTAGGCCTCAGTCCCATTAACTCTAAGCCCCCAACCTGAATGAACACAAAAAGTGTGCTCGACTACATACGCACCAACTGGCCACGCAGCATCTATCGTGATGCCCCAGGCACTGGCTTCCAAGGCGTAGACCTTCCCTATCCCTACACCTCGCCCTGCATAAAAGGCGAAGGTCACTTCTTTTTCTTTTTCTACTGGGATACCTATTTTACCAACGTAGGTCTGCTAAAGCACGGCCACGCCGCCGTAGCCAAGAATAATATCCAGAATATGCTCTGGTTTATCAAGCGCCAGGGCTACATGCCAAACCACACGGCTATCTACAACCGCTCTCAGTCTCCCTACCTCTGCCGAATGGTCAAAGAGTATATCGAGGCCACGGGAGATACCGACTTCCTCCCCGAAGCCGCCGAGGGCCTTCGCCAGGAATACCACTTCTGGACTACCGCCCGCCATACGCCCACGGGCCTCTCCCGCTACGGCCATCACGATACCGCCGAAGGTTGCGCAAAATTCTACGATCAAGCCCTCATCCGCCGCCTACACCTTCCTGCCGAGGCCACCTTTGCTGAAAAAGCGGAAGTCGGCGGCCAGTATCTCGCCAATGCGGAGGCCACCTGCGACTTCACCCAGCGCTTCGAACGTCGCTGCCTCGACTTCTGCGCCGTGGACCTCAATGCCCTTCTCTTTGAATACGAAACCTATCTGGCTGAGTGCAGCCTAAAGCTTGGCTGGGGAGACCACTCCCTCTGGCTCGACCGCAACAAGCGCCGAGCCGAGCGCATGAACCGCTACCTATGGAGTGAGGAGCGCGGCCTCTTCCTCGACTACGATTTCATCAATCAACGCCACAGCAAAGTCGCCGCCCAAACAGGATACCAAACTCTCTTCGCAGGCATGGCCAGCCCCGCACAAGCCAAGCGTATGGTGGATAACCTCCCCCTCATGGAGCGCGCCCACGGCATGGCCTACACCGAGGAAACCCCCGATTGCCGCAACTACCAGTGGGCCTACCCTGTTGTGTGGCCTCCCATGGCCTATATCCTCGTAGAAGGCCTCCGCCGCTACGGTTACGAAACCGAGGCCCGCCGCCTCGCCCAAAAATACGTGGACACCGCCACCCGCCTCTTTGAGCAAACTGGCCGCCTCTGGGAAAAGACCGACGCCGAAACGGGCACCATCAACAGCAACGAATACAATGCAGCCCCCATGCTCGGCTGGTCCGCTGGCATCTACATTGCATTTGCCGAATACCTGGCGCAAACCGCCTAACCTCGCATCCCCCTCCTTTTTCCATTTTCCAGCCTTGACCTTTCACGTGGCTTAGAGTGTTTTGTAGCACTTACGCGGGCATAGTTCAGTGGTAGAACTCCAGTCTTCCACACTGGTCACGTCGGTTCGATTCCGTCTGCCCGCACCAATTTTCGGGATTGCGAGTATTAAGCACGTAGGGGCAGTGTAGTGCCCTCCCACCATTCAGCGTTGAGCAGCAACTCAAGCTTCTTTTCAGGAATTCCTGTTCTCCCGTGCCTTATCAGGAAGGACATCCTATCCATTGCAACCTCGGTTATATGCCTGGCTGGATCGACATACCCACTCACGTTTGCTTGCCACCTATCGAATGGATTTACGATCAATCCTAGAAACCCTGCATCTCTGGGCGGGCTCCATCCCGCAGTGATTAGGTTGTAGAAAATACTTACCGCAAACCCAATCACCACATCGGGCTGATTCTCGGCAAACCACTTTAGCATCCGATTTTCATACATACTTCTCTTCTCCCCGTAATGAGGAAAATCAATAAACGGGGGCACCATTCCCTTTGCATCGCCATAGTTGTAGTGAAACAGCACCTCTCCGATTCTTGCATGATCATCAGGCATGTCCATCGGGTGCTTAAACAAGCAAACACCAGGCCTTTTATAGCCCCTGCTTTGCACAAGTTTTAATGCGTTCCTTAGGGTATCCGATACTGACTCCCTTACCATATCAAACGGTCTTTCCTCAAATTGCCGCCCCGCACACACCACTGAAAAGTCAGCCCAGGGAAATCCACCGAAATCATAGTGCGTCATTATTCTATCTAGTAAAATCCCGCTGTAGCCTCGCGCTTTTAGTACTCGCGCCAGTACTGCACAATTGGGGTACTCCTGAAGATTAAAACAGGTGAAATCCAATCCGAGATTGGCTACATAGATCGCCATTGTCTCATCATAGTTTCTCTTTATCCCACTGTAATCTTCCTCGATAAAATACAACACCGCTACGGACTCTCTGTTTGACCGCTTCACTCGTGCTGCCCTTCGGTGGGCCAGTGCAGATGCATGGAGGTTTGGCTTGTATCCCATCTTCTCTGCCATTGCGATTATTCTCCTTCGCGTTTTTGGCGAAAGTGTTCCTGTCCCATTTAGTGCAGAACACACCGTTGATCGGCCTAGTTTTAGGCGGTCTGCTATCTCTTGTAATGTTACGTTAGCTCTCACATTTTATGAATCGGTTCATAAAGTGTCCTGTCGCGCATACAAGCAAATTCGCTAATATTACTATCAGAGTCTGTAATCGTTATTACAACCAAATACCCCCAAAAACACTAATCCTATGGCTATTACCCGCAATCCATATACGGAGTCCCATGCACTCCCGCTTCGTCTCCCGAAAAGAATAGGTGGTCTCGTGAAACTAGCTACCGCAGCACTCATCGCAGCCTGCTCGGCCTCCAGTCTTTCCGCCCAAACTGCTATCACCATACCGAACCACTCATTTGAGGCCGCCTCTGGGTTCTGGAATGCCACCAACTGGACCCATGCTTTCTCTGGCCGTGATGCAAATGCCATCTACACCCACGAGGTAGCGACCGCTGCCATCTCTGGCAAAACTGGCAACAACTACCTGCTCATCTATGTAGATAACGGTGGCGCTGGCAGTGGTACTTCCACCTCTTGGGCCCACTCCGCTGACCTCGGCACATTCCAGGCAAACACTACCTACACACTGACGGTTTCCGTAGCCACCAACAGCAGCGATACAAACCGCTCTGCTCGTATTGGGCTGCGTGGCAACGGCACCCTCATTGGCGCCACTTCTCAAGCAGCCAACGCCCTGAGTGCTTCATTTGTTGATTACACCTACGTTGTTAACACTTCTGTAAATACTTCTGTGGTCGGTCAGCAAATTAGTGTCGCTTTGGGCCACGACCATTCGGGTAATTTTGGCAGACTCATGTTTTTCGATAACGTTCGGTTATCGTCCGTCACCAACATTACCGCATTCAGTGTACCGAACCACTCGTTTGAGGCCGCCTCTGGTTTCTGGAATGCCACCAACTGGACCCACGCTTTCTCTGGCCGTGATGCAAATGCAATCTACACCCATGAGGTAGCGACCGCTGCCATCTCTGGCAAAACTGGCAACAACTACCTGCTTATCTATGTTGATAATGGTGGCGCTGGCAGTGGTACTTCCACCTCTTGGGCCCACTCCGCTGACCTCGGCACATTCCAGGCAAACACTACCTACACGCTGACGGTTTCCCTAGCCACCAACAGCAGCGATACAAACCGCTCTGCTCGCATTGGGCTGCGTGGCAACGGCACCCTCATTGGCGCCACTTCTCAAACTGCCAACACCCTAACCACTGCTTTCGCAGATTACACTTATGTCCTCAATACCTCACTCAATGCCTCCGTGGTGGGTCAGCAAATCAGCATTGCTTTAGGTCACGATCATTCGGGCAATTTTGGAAGGCTAATGTTCTTCGACAACGTAAGACTCACAGCTTCTGGGAATTCCTCTTCGAGTTCCAGCAGCTCCTCCAGTTCGTCTAGCTCTTCTAGTTCTTCGAGCTCGTCCAGCTCTTCGAGTTCCAGTAGCAGCTCATCGTCTAGTTCTTCCAGCTCCACCAGCTCTTCGGGGTCTACAACCTACCAGGCAGAGTTAGGCACAGTAGGCGGTGGGTCTGCCGTAGCTTCAAACCACACTGGCTACAACGGCACAGGGTTTGTGGACTTCGGTGGTATCAATTCCTGGAATCAAATCACTGTCAACGTGGCCACGGCAGGAAACTATACCCTGACAATTAGGTACGCGAACGGCACAGGCTCGAATCGCCAGTGCGCCATCAGCGTGAACGGCGGAGCTGGCTCAAATAGAGCGTTGGCTGGAACAGGCGGTTGGACAACCTGGGCCACCGTCACTCATCCAGTTTCTTTGAATGCAGGCTCAAACACCATTCGCCTCACGGCAAACACTTCAGTTGGTGGTCCGAATATCGACGAATATTCTATCAACGCCGACGGTGGTAGCTCCAGCTCCTCCACCAGTTCCGGAACATCCACCAGTTCCTCTTCCTCTAGCTCAAGCAGCTCGTCCAGCTCAAGCACTACAAGTTCGGGTACGCCTGCCCAGTTCTCAGTCGGTATCGGGGTAGGAGCTCCTTTTGATTACGAGCCGGATTACATCTATGCAGATATGGTAAGAGTAGCCCGCCAGTGGGACTACATTGCGCCCGGCTCTGTCCAAGATGCTAATGGCTGGATCACCAGCGGTTCCGGAAATATGCTCGTCGTTAGTGGCGGCAGAGACATAGGCGGCACCTACAGCCTCCGCTACGATGGCCAAGCCAACGTCAACCTAGGTCTGGTTCCTCAAGGCACCACCATCAGCGCAGCCGTCTACGATAGCGCCTCCAACACCAGCACGCGCACCATTACCATACCTCTCCAGGGCTCGGCCACTGCTGCCATAAGGCTGGACTTCAGCAATACCACCAGTGGTGTTCGCAATGTAAAACTCATGCGCCCAATAGCCTATGGCTCTTCGACCGCCCACAACTTCGATGAGCTCTTCCGTCGTGATATTAAGCAAATCCATGCCCGCTTTCAATGGATACGCTATATGGACTTCCTCGCTACCAACGGAAATGCCAGCGTGAACTGGTCTGACCGCACAAGGCCCGGCAGGTGGACCTACAATTATGACACCAGCCAAAATGGCTATTGGTGGCAAGGTCGTGGCGCTCCATTTGAGCACACGGTAATGTATTCCAATGAGATCGATCGTGATCTCTGGATTTGCATACCTCATAAAGCCAACGATGACTTTATGCGCAAGTTGGCTCAGCTCATTCGCTACGGCTCAGACGGCGTCAATCCCTACACTAGCCCCCAAGCCAACCCCGTCTATCCACCTCTAAAGTCCACCCTCAAGGTCTATGTGGAATACACCAATGAGCCTTGGAATTCTGCATTCCCCACCTTCGCACAAGTCCGCGATCCTGCCGTGGCTGAAGTCTTGGCTGGCGGCTCCAATCTCAACTATGACAACCTGCCCCTAACCAAACGTCCCGATGGCAGCTACGTTCATGATGTGGACTGGATGTCTCGCGCTTGGGCTCGTCGCATTATGCAAATGAGCACAATCTTCAGGGAAGTCTTTGGAGATAGCGAAATGGGCCCGCGCGTCCGTGTTCTCTACATGGGCCATAAGGCCAACAACACTCCGTGGATGGGCGTTGGTCTGGCCTTCCTCGACGCTTACTACAATAACGGCGCTGGCGTGAACTACGTCTCCAATCCTCGTCCTCCCAAATACTACGTCTGGGGCGGCGGCGGCTCTGGCTACGTAGATCAGGAAGGCTTCAATCCAGCCACCATGACCATGGACTCCATCTACAACGAGGTCTATCCTGCCAACTACGAAAAGTGGCGTGTAGAAATGCGCAAAGATATCGACTGGACTCGCACCTTCGGCCTTCACCGCGTGATTTACGAGGCCAGTCCCACTTTCGAAACGGGTTACCCTGCTGAACCCCTGCGTGGCCAAATCCAGCAAGACCCTCGTCAAAAGGATGTCTATAAAAACTTCGTGCGCTACTTCGCGGAAGAGGGAGGTGCCATGTATACCAACTTCCTCACCATTAATCCAAACTACGGTATCGCTTGGACCATTCAGAACGACTTCCTCAACACGCCTCGTATGCAAGCCGTCGCTGAGCTGAACAACGAAACCCCTCCCGCCCCAACTTACGGTGTGGCCTTGCCTGCAAACATTTATGGCAATCGCTACCGTACATCGGCCACCACATGGTCAGTGGGCAATAGTGATTCAGCTGCCACCCTCACCTCCTCTGGTTGGTATGGCTACGTGATCCGCAACACTGGAGCGACCAACCGAACTTACAACATCAGCCTCAACGCTGGTAGCAATGGTGGCGGTCAGGCTCATGTTTGGGTTAACGGCGACTTAGTCGGAACCCTCACTGTGGCCAATACTGGTTCGACCTCCACTTATCAGGATACTGCTACAGTACAAGTCACCCTTCCTCCAGGGCAGCATGGTATCCGCATAGATGGAGTAAGCGGTACCATCGGCTTAAACCTGATTCGTATTCAGTAATTTGGTAGTAAGGAGTAGGAATAAGAGTAGAGTAGGAGTAAGAGTAGTGAACCCAAGCCGCCTGAGTTTATCTCAGGCGGCTTTCTACTTTTACCTGTTCGCCCTTCTTTGAGTCAGGTGTATACAGGTTAATCGCTGGCGCTTCCAAATACTAAGCCCCCTCCTACTTAACCATCTGCGGATACCGCCTCGGCCCGGGGCGCGTAATCCTGATGGAGCGCTCTTTCAGCAGCGGTTTCAGACGCACGGGAAGCTCCTCATCGCTTTCGATTGTTGTCGGCTTGCGGATGACGAGTACTCCATACTCATCCACTGGCGCCTCCACGACAGTGGGCGCAGCTGCGGGAGCGACGCTCTCGGCAGGAGCTGTTGGCATGGCCTTCTTTGCCGCCTCCTGTGCGACCAGCGCTGCTTCTCTCCAGCGTTCAGCGTCCTGCTGTGCGGTTATCAGAGCGGATTGCAGCGCCTCATTGCGCGCATTAAGCGTATCATTGCGCCGCGTCATTTGCGCGCGCTCTATCTCAAGCGCCACAGCCTTGTCCCGCGCAGTGGCAGCCTCCAGCGCCGCTTGTTCTGCTGCTTTCTTGGCCTCATCCCTCTCAGCCTGCAACGCATCGGCCTCTTCCTGGCTCACCACAGATGCCAGTCGCTCCTCCGCTGTTCGCAGTTGCTCTTCCAAATACCGCTGGCGACTCCGCTCCTGCTCCACCTGTGCGTTTAGTCTGGCAAGCTCCGTACTTTGCTGAGCGATTACCCCATTTAACTCCAGTACTATCCGCTCGAGCTCGGCGATCTCTGCCTCCGCGTCAAACGCTTCCTCCAGTGGCGGCCCAAAGCGGCTGATGCTTCCTGAAACAAACGCCACTCCTCCTTCTGCGGGCCCCTGAAACGTGATCCGAAATGTCCCCGCTTCATAATTCGGCTTGGTGTAGAGGAACCCATCATCAGGGAGCATTTGCCCCCGTGTGTCGTAGAGCCAAAACTCCAGCCATATTGGCGTAAATTCACGATCACTTTTAAAGCCGCTCTTCAGCGGTATCGCATAGGCCAGTGTTTGCGGCAACCCCTCTTCACGCCGCCCCATCGTTGTGTGGCACGTCTCAGCCCGCTCAGAATCATAACGGCTGGAAAGCAACGCCACATAGTGGCGATCCAGCGTCGCCTCGGCATCCAGCAAAAAGTCTTCGTATTTCCCCCGCTGCTCATCTTCCTGCAAAAGATCCTTGGGCGTAAGTGCCTTGAACGTAAGCACCCCAGAGAGCACATCGCCCGCCTGCGCTACCTTGGCCAGTGGCGCATCTACCGCATTCACTTGTCCCTCAAAGATAAATTGCGGCTCCTCCGCCCCAAAGAGCGCGCCCCATACTACACTCAAATAAATACCTACGGTAATAATTTCTCTCTTCATGCGTCACTTAATGGCACACTCCCACGCATCCCTCCAGCTTTTTAGGGTAGTGCTTTCAGAGAAGCATCTCCGCCCTTTATTCCTTGCTTCCCCGTTTGCCCTTTAGGCAACTTAGCAAGCGCCTCTTCCATCTGCTGCCAGGCACAGCCCTTCGCCCTTTTCGATGACCTCCATAAAAAGTGCACGCTCGTGGGGAGATTGATTGGGCTGATGTATGGCCATCATTAAACGCCCTTCAAACGTTTGGAATAGACTTGGATGGCCCCCGTCTGAAGCCGTTAGCAGTCCGTCTTGCACCCATGGACCTTTTACGCAATCCGATGTGGAGCGAGCAACCAAAACACAATAGCCTTTCTCGGGAAGTATCGTTGACCACAGCATGTAAAGTCGCCCTGATTGTGCGCTGCGGTGCACCCAACAACCATCAGTTATCTGTCCCACGCCTTTTTTTATAGGTATTCCAGAAGCAGCAGAGGCACGGAACAATGTCTGTGGCTCACCGACAACACCTGATAAATCATTCGTCAGCCGAACGCACTCCATCGTGCCGTCAACCGTCTGAACCCATTCGTGACAGAAAACCATGTAGGGTATCCCATTTTCAACCGTGAGTGTACCGTCCAGAGCCATCCATTTCACAGGAGTGTGCGATGTCGATTTCAGGGACTCAAAAGGCCCCTTTGGCGAATCACCAACAAACACATACACGCCCCGTCTATACATAGGTGGCCAGTCTTCGCAGAGGCATGGTTTTTCTTCCTCTAGTAGCTCATGGAAGGTAAGCGTTACAAACAGATAGTAACGCCCCTGATAGTAATGTATCTCGGGTGCCCATACCCATTTCACCCGTTCGGATGGCAGTGTGAATATGGTTTGTGGTTGGCTCCAGCGCTCAAGATCATCGCTCTCATAAACCTGCACTCCTACTGGGGCGCCTTCCCCCTTAGCTGGCAGAACGCTATACAGCAGGTAGGTTTTGCTAGCCGCGCACGGGAGCACAAACGGATCCCGTATCCTAATAGTGGATGTTTTGAGAATATCTGACACGAATGAATGAAATCATTTTTCCATTAGGCACGCCTCAGCTTCCGGCGCGGGAGTTATTCCAATAGCTTTTTGCACTAAGCTTGGGTCTAGGTCGCGCGGACGAATACCCATCCTGGCAGATAGCGCCGCCGCTGCCCCTGCCGCTGCTCCTACTGCCATCATGATTCTCTGCACCCTGTAGGATGCATGAGCCTCATGGCTCCCACTAATGCACCGTCCCGACAACACCAACCCGTCCACTCCAATCGGTATTAAGCAACCGTAGGGAATATCATAGGGTTTCACCTTTGCTGCAAATCCATGCGCCTGCCCTCCCCCATTGGGATTATGTATATCCACCACAAAGCTGGCATCTCTTACGATAGCGTCTCTCCATTTCCTTCCTTGCAGCAGGTCATCTACGTCAAGATATGCATCCCCGCGAAATCGGCGCGTTTCCCGAACGCCAATGACCGCTGGCATATGCGATATGTAGGCGTTTTCATACCCTGGAGCATGGCGTCTCAAAAAGTCGCATATCCTGACTGCCTGCTTTCGGCCTTCGCGCTCCGCACGTGAAATCTCTGCTACTCTGGTGCCATCCACGTGATTGATCTGTGTCGCGTTTACTATTCTTTCCCCCGGCATCGGAGATTCATACGTGCGAATGACTGTTACATTCGATGGCAGCTCGCCTCTCTGCGCAGCGGACTTGCAAACCTCAGCCCAAGTTCCTCCTGGCACAGTTACTTCGAGCGCCTGTTCTTCGCTGCCGCAAAGCATCGCTCTTGTTTTATCCACGCCCCCCAGTCTATACATGATAGTCATTGGCTGAAGCAGTCCATCGCCCTCGCGTCCTTTTTCAAAAGGCACACCCGCATGAAATGCCACGTCTCCATCCGCCGTTGCATCCACTACACATTTACTTCGCAGCTCAAGCACCCCCTCCTTGCAGAGTATTTGCACGCCGCGCACTGCATTTTCTTCCATGATAGGCCCTGTAACCCAAGAGTGCAAAAGCACCTCCACGCCAGCTTCCTCAAGCAGTTCGTAGTAAATCATATCCAGCAGCTCCCAGTTGCCTCCTGAACGCTGAAACGCCCCAACAATTTCTTCAACTACTGCCGATGATACGCCTCCCATCAGCGGATTCACAACGCTCGTGACGCCAGCTCCTCCTATCCGCCCCCAGCGCTCTATCAAAAGCGTTCGCGCTCCTTCACGGGCCGCAGAGAGCGCCGCCGCTATTCCAGAGGGGCCTGCCCCCGCTACGATTACATCTACGTTGCGAAATGCCGATTTATTGGTGGTGGGTAGGTTCATAACGTGAAATATGATGCGCCTTGCCTTTAGTAGTTTTTGGCCCAAGGGCCTCAGCCATTAGCCTCAAATAGTAGGTGTTTAGCTTTTCAGACGTCTCCACATGGACACCACCAGCAAGATCATGCCACCAAAAAACATGTAGGTAGCGGGCTCTGGTACGACTGACAATCGCACCGACTCCAACGTTGCGAGATTAAGCGCCTCATTATAAACGCGTATGTCGTCGAAGAATGCGTCTGGTGTTCTTTCACTGGCGCTGCGCTCAGACCCGCCCACACGAAAACTGGTGGTATTGGATAGTGTGGCGGCAGCCGTTTGTGTGTGGGTGGAAAGCAATGTCACGCTGTCTGCTTCGCTTCCAAGGAAAAAACTTGTATTGGTTCCGTCCCAAGTCAGGGCAAAAAAGCGCCACTCGTTTAAATTGAATGAAACTGCATTTGATGTCACGGCAGTCGATGATGCGCCTCCGAGCACGAATTGAAGCGTCGTTGCGTTATTTCCAAACAACAATTCATAGCCCTGCCCACCGCTATTGACGTCGCCTACGAACCGATCAAAACTGCCTATTGTGCTTTGCGGATTAATCCATCCGGTTATAGTCAGCGAGGCTAGTGTATCGAGCTTGTCTATGTCGGGAGTGGATACCCAACTATTTACACCACCATTGGTATCCAGCGCAAAGCCCTCCGACCCAAACGGCGTGGATGTGGTGCGCGTTGCGGCTAGGTTGAAAGAGCCGTTTGCCGCTGGCGCCATTCCAGATAGATCGAAGGCATCCCCTGCGCTTTCGTTAAAATCATAGTGAAGAATCAGAGCGCCTTGCGCGGATATGACTGGTAGTAGAAAAATTATGACTAACGCGAATGAGTGTGTCATAGAAGATGTTGGTTTAAGAGTTTTTATCGGTTATTAGGATACCCGATTATTCGATTAATGTGTTAGCACAGGTGTCAGAATCCTTTGTACTTTTGTCAGCAAAATGCAGTTAATCTTACCTGCTCTGCTCGACTACAATGCCGCTAGGCATTTGGCCCCTCAAAGGAACTTGCGCTGAAATAATCCCTGACGTTCTGCGAATGCGCGTTAATTGAATCTTGCACGCTTTCGGCAATGCGGCACCCTATAGCGCATTGTGGACGAGCCCCTCAACAGCGTCCTGGAGCGGTTTCTCATCCTGCTCGAAGAAACTGCCCCTTTGCGCGTCAGCGTGGAGGACTACCTTGGCATACTCGGCGACATTCCTGGTATGGCCATTAGCGAACGCTTTTTTGGCCACGAATGCTCCTTTTGCAGACACGCCAAGTATGACCGTGGCGGATTTCGCTATTGCTTTGCAAATAAGCGCTCCGTAAACCGCTTGCTCCAAAACCACAAGCGGGGCTTTTCGGGGCAGTGCCATCTTGGCGTCACGGACATCATTGAGCCCGTTATTGTTGACGGCATTTGTGTGGCAGGTCTTTTTTATGGCTCCGTTCTCTTGGTCGGAACAGAAGCGCAGGCCAGGCATCGCATCAGAAAACATTGCCTCCGCACACGACAACCGGTGGCCCCTTACCTGCATGAGCTGGCCGCCTTGCCGCGCATTAAAGCCGAGGAATTGGCAGTCATGCGCGAGCGCCTGCGACTCCTGTCCGATTTAATGGCGCGCATAATCGGAGAATCCGGCATTCCTGTTGCCAGGTATCAGCAAGAGCGAGATGGCCAAACCGCCCGCAAACGCGCCAAATTGCCCAGCACTTTGCAAGCAGCTTTGCGCTACATGGGGCGCGCCTTCAAGCAGCCCATCACGCGCACCGAGCTGGCCCGCTATGTGCATTGCAATGAAAACTACCTGAGCGGCCTCTTTACCGCTCACCTCGGAATGTCCTTTCGAGCCTACTTGACCCGCCTTCGTTTGGACCGTGCAAAAACGCTCCTTAGAAACACCTCCCAGACGGCGGGTGAGATTGCTTTTGCCGTCGGCTTTGAAAGCCAAAGCTATTTCAACCGCTGCTTCCGTGAAGATGTTGGCATGAGTCCATCGAAGTGGCGAGAGAAGGAGAAACTCTCAAAATCACCCTGATTCCCTTAGGCGCTTTCTTGTCAGGTAGTCTGTTCGCCCTTGATCGTAATGCTTCCTGTCGCTAATACGGCCCAATGTTTTATCTGTTTTTGGCATCTCTCGTCTGGGGCCTCTCGTTTGGACTTATCAAAGGGCATTTGACGGGGCTGGATCCAAATCTGGTGGCATTTTTACGTTTGGCTGTGGCCTTTGGGCTATTTCTGCCCTTCTTGGTTAGGCAAAAGGCTGTGGCTCCCGGCGCGGCATTGCGGTTGTTGTGCCTGGGCGGGCTCATGTATGGCTTGATGTACGGATTTTACAATTTGAGCTTCCGCTACCTGCAGTCCTATCAAGTCGCCCTGCTTACCATTTTTACCCCGCTCATGGTTGCGGCCTGGAGTCGTCTCCGAGAAGGACGCACTGTGGGCGCCCTGTGGCTTCCGGCGCTCCTGGCCATAGCGGGGGCAGCCGTGATTGTTTTCCGAAGCGGCACATGGAATAGTTTCCTTATTGGGTTTCTGCTGGTGCAAGCCTGCAATGCCTGCTTTGCCCTAGGGCAAGTAGAATACAGGCGCTGCCGCTCTACGCTCAAGGGCATGCGCGAATCCGAGCTCTTCGGCTGGCAGATGGCAGGCGCTGTAGGAGTAGCGCTTGCCACTACTTCACTTAGCGGCGGCTGGGGAGATTTGTGGAATGTCTCCATGGTGCAATGGGCTGTGCTGCTCTACTTAGGCTTGGTAGCCACCGGTCTGGGGTTTTTTTGGTGGATTCGTGGTACGGCCCGCGTCAGCGCGGGGACACTCGCAGCCATGAACAATGTCAAGATTCCTGCGGCTGTCCTGTGCTCGCTGGTCGTCTTTGGAGAAGCAGTGGACATTGGGCGGCTTCTCATCGGTGGTGGCCTCATGGCGCTAGCGGTTTGGCTCGCGAATCGGTAGCCAGCGACTGGGGTGTTAACCGTATTCGGGCCGTATAATAGCGGTTTTGCTTGGCATTTATTATTTGCGTAAGTATTATCCCGTATAAAAATACCGCTATGCGTTTGCGCTGCCTATCCCTTTTGCTGCCGGTTGCCTTCATCTCGCTCCTCTCTTCATGCCAGACGGCCCCCCAAGAGCAAGTCGCGCTGCCTGCAGAAGATGACACTATGGTGTTTCAGGCGGAGATTTCCTTGCCCGAACCTACCGAGGAGGAGAAATCCAAGACCACCGCGGCCCCGGAGTTCAAGCCTACGCCAGACACCCTTTCCTTCCTGCCCTTTAGCACAGTCTCCGAACCCAAGAAGGGGGACAATACAGTCCCGTTTGACGAAGTGGACCCTTCCGTGCGGGAAAAGCTGCGTGAAGTAAATTTCAAGCCCCGCGTATTTCCTTTTCACGATACAGGCGGCGGGCTCGCCTTCTCCAGCCACGTGGGTGTGCCCAAGCTGGAAGTGCAAGACCTGCGAGATGGTCGCATAAGGGTTTTTGTTCGTTTCCAGAACATCGTGGACAAGGATTTGCGCCTCTTCGTGACATGTGAGCCCACTCAGGGCGTGAATACCCAGCAAGAGCGTCGCCAGCAGCTTGGTATCCTGCTCGCCCAGGAGGTCTTCCGTGACTTCAGCTTTATTATTGATGGTCCTCCCGACAGAAAATTCGTGATCACTTGTGAGGCTAAGATTATGCGCCCTGCTCAGACCTCCGCTCGCTAGCGAGCTTGCCTGTGGCGAAATCATTCGCTAGATTTCCGGCACTATGGCTGCCACAGTTCTGGATCAAATCGCCCGAATGATTGACCATGCGTTGCTCTTGCCAACGATGCCCGCAGTGGACGTGGCGGCAGGGTGCGATTTTGCCAGAAGTAGTAACCTCGCGGCAGTATGCGTAAAATCGGCAGATGTAGCCATCGTACATCCTCTCCTCAAAGGGAGCAACGTAGCCCTCTGCGCAGTGGTGGGTTTTCCCCATGGCAATACTTCGGCAAATTTGAAAGCCGCTGAGGCCGCTGAGGCCATCGCCCATGGCGCAACCGAAATAGATATGGTCGTTAATCTGGGCCGTGTCACGGGACAAGACTGGGCTGCCGTAGCTGAGGAAATCGCGGCGGTGAGAGCCGAGTGCAGCCGCGGTGCCGCCCTGCTCAAGGTTATTTTTGAGACACACCTGATTAGCGAGGAAGCCATCGTTCGCCTTTGCGAAATCGGCACAGACGCAGGCGTGGACTTCGTTAAGACTTGCACCGGTTTTGGCTATGTGCGCCAGGCAGACGGGCATCTCTCCACTCCTGGAGCCACCGAAGCACATGTCCGCCTAATGAGAAAGCACTCAGGGCAAAACATACGGATCAAGGCCTCGGGCGGGATTCGCTCCCTGGGAGACCTCTTGCGCCTTCGAGCATGCGGCGCCACTCGGTTCGGCACTAGCGCCGCTGCGGCCATTCTGGAAGAGGCCCGTGCCTGCGGTCTTGATCAGGCAGATGCAAGCTGGCCCCTAGTGAATGGCGCGATTAGCGATTCCAGGGAGTATTAGAAATTGGATACACATTTGCCGATTGCTGCAGTAACCAAGTCTACTGCAGCACAACAACACTGGGCAGCTCCTCAGCAGGATGATCCCAGGTCAGTCGAACGGTAGCCTGGCTCTTTGCAGGGAGAAGCCGCTCGTAGCGAGTGGCGGGCTTTCCATTAATGCTTAGTGTTTGGGCATCTCGCGGCGCCAAAGAGGATCCTCGGCCAAACGCGCCGAGAAAAGTATGCTCATCAAAAAGCAGAAAGCCGTCCGTGGGATTGCTCAGGGTTACCTCCACATACCGCTCACGGGAGGATGGCGCAGGAAATGCCGAATGGACAATTACCAGTGAAGAAGCCCCGCTCCCTTTGCCCATGCCTGTCTTATCACACGATGAATCGGCATAGTTAGCGTATTCACCGGAAACCGTCGGGCGTGCCCGATACGGATGCTGCTTGCGCTGCTTGTCCCGATAGGCATCCGCGCAAATTTGCTTCCTCTCAGACGCACGCGGCTTACCTGCCCTTGCGCTTGATGTCTCCTTCGAATCTCGCAATTCTAGCGGCCTCAACGGAGCAACGGGCTTTATCCCATATGATGGAATAGGCTGAAGCGCCACTGGCGATCGAATATTCCCCGCCGCACTCACTGGCTGGTCAAACATCACCACCCTGGGAGGCGGCGCAGGTTTGCAATGATGCAGAATTCGCCCACCTTCAGCTTGAACAGGAACTACCGCGTGCAATGTAATTAGTGCAATTACCGTAGACACTGCATGATTAGCTTTCATAAAACTATAACATAGCAAAGTTTGAACGTGCGGCAACTATAGTTAATAGGTTCAGATTAGCCCCTCTAAGCCTCCCACCGCCCTTCAAAACCACAGCGGCCCCATAATCCCGTTATACTTATCTCTACTGGAGTGGCCTCTTCGAGTGGAATGGGCCTTTGTTAGGCTCGATAGTCTAATTGCATAAACACAAATCAAAAGCTAGTTGACCGCATTCAACCCCATCCATCCTATACAGTTTGAACGGTCCTGCTCAGTGAGAGTGTCATGGCAATTTAGCAATTTACCTTGGGGATCAAGACACGGGTTAGTCTCTTCTCGCAGATGAATAATGAATCGCTTGCGTAGCTCTTCGAGGATTGCCGAATCGGCAGAGAGATCATGCTCATCCAGGAGATCAGTGGTTTTATCAAAGAGCAATTCGCGCCCATCATCAGCGAAATAGAGATACTTGTAACGGCCATCATGATACATATGCTGATTGCCGATTTGTCCGTGAAGATAGGAGCGGATAGACTGGCTTGCCCCTCTAAGAATGGGTAGGATACTCTTGCCATCTATGTCCGAGGGCGAAGAGGTTTGAGCAAGCTCACATAGAGTGGGCAGGATATCCGCCCATTGAACGAGCGCCCGAGAGGCTTGGCCGCGTGGCGCCTCCATACTTTGTGGAAGCCTGGCCAGGAGAGGAACGCGCGCGCTCGGATCCAGAAAATTTCCTTTGAAACAAAAACCGTGATCAAATAGCTGCTCACCATGATCAGAGGAATAGATTACAGCCGTATCATTCCACAGGCCTTGGCGCATCAGCTCACCAAAGAGTCGCCCAAGCTGGTGATCAATATGGGTAATCATACCGTAGTAAACAGAGCGAGCCTTCCGAATGGCCGCCCGCGTGGGTGAGCCATGGTCATTGCCAATTCGCAGACGCTGTATCGCAACGGGCGGGCGATCCCCTTTCACCCATTCAGGGACAACAGGCTCTGGTATAGCATCGTTATCATAGAGACTGAAGTAAGGCTCGTGAATTACGTTTGGCGGGTGAGGATCTACTAGTGATAGCCAGAGACAAAAGGGGCGTGATCGATCACGATCTTGCAGAAAATCTATGGATTCCGTGACAGCCCATGCAGACTTTTGCCACTCAGGCGGCAGGGGCGATATAGCAGGCGTCAGCTCATTTACGCCTATGCCTGGCGATGGGCGCCATGGCAGAGCTCTATGCAGTTGGCGTTCCCATCGGTTCCAGGTAGACCATTGTTCAAAGCCTCCACTAAAGGAAGCCTCAGTGTGCCAATGGCTCTTGCCAACCAAGCAAGTTTGGTAACCTGCCGCAGTAAGAAGGCTACCTAAAAACTTTTGAGGTGAGCGGTTAATTCGAAATGCAGGTGAAAAACTAGGGCAACCGTAGTGGTGAGCCTCTATCCCTGTGACCAGTGTTGTGCGAGCTGGTATACAAATGGGACAATCCACATAGGCATTAGAAAACACCATAGACTCCTTTGCCAACATATCCAAATGCGGCGTTCTCACACAAGGATGCCCCGCATAGCCCACGCAATCTCCACGCTGCTGGTCTGTGGTAATCAGTAGTATATTGGGGAGCTTGGAGGGCATGGGAAGATTACTAAACTTGAACTGACATTATGGCTACTAACAAGTAGTCAAAAAAAATAGACTGTAGGCACCGATTTTCTCCACCAATTGCAGGATTTCATCGGCATGGAAAGACCGCTACCCTCTCTGCCTCACCGCCTCAAACAGCACAATCGCTGCCGCGGCGGCCACGTTCAGGGAATCCGCAAGCCCTGCCATCGGTATGCCAATCGGATGCACTTCGGGAGCCTGGAGCCAGAAGGGAGAAAGCCCATCTTTTTCACTGCCCAGCAGGAGGGCCGCGGATTGGCGAAGGTCCGCTTCATGCCACGCCGATGTAGCGGCTGGTGTGGTGGCGTAGGGGGTTATGCCGTGCGTGTGCAGCCACTCTCTCGCAAGTGCGTTCGTCGTGATCGCAATTGGCAGACTAAAACACACACCTTGCGAAGCGCGAATGACGTTTGGGTTAAACAAGTCAGTGACTGGGTCCGTTATCAAGACGGCATGCACGCCCGCTGCCCCTGCGGTGCGCAGCAAAGCGCCGAGATTGCCTGGCTTCTCGATTTGCTCCACAAGCATAATCAGTGGGCGCTCTGGCAACGAGAGCGATTCCAGTGAGCGCTCACGATACACGGCAAGCGCTATCAAGCCATCGGGCCCCTCACGAAAAGAAATTTTCTCAAATGGCGCTGGCGCCATTTCGCAGAGGGGGATGGCCGCCGCACTTGCTTTGGCAAGCAGCGCGTCCGGAGTGTCTTCCTCTTGGGCCAGGTAGTCGGCCACCTTGTAAAGATCAGGGCAGTAATAAATTTCCTCTAGAGTGATGCCAGCGAGCAGCGCTCGCTCGATCTCACGGCGCCCCTCTATGAGAAAGCGCATCTGCTTGCGGCGGTGCGCCCCTTCGTGCAAACGCAC
>CAZHQD010000048.1:0-2058 GCA_964533835.1 uncultured Puniceicoccaceae bacterium
TCGGCGGTGTTGTAGCGAGCGGCGGCCATTTTTGCCGAGACTGCCATACCCACGGCATTGCCCACGCCTTGGCCGAGAGGGCCTGTGGTGCACTCTACGCCTGGGGTTTCACCAAACTCAGGGTGGCCAGGGGTGGTGCTGTGGAGTTTGCGGAAGGCTTTTACTTGCTCCAGGGGCACATCGTAACCCGCGAGATGCAGCCAGCCGTAGAGGAACATACTGCCGTGCCCCGCGCTGAGGACAAAGCGGTCGCGGTTTAGCCAGCGGGGTTCGGTGGGGTCAAAACGCAGTACGTCTGAGAAGAGGACTGCGCCGATTTCTGCGGCACCGAGAGGCAATCCCAAGTGGCCTGAACTACAGGCGTGGACGGCGTCTATCGCGAGACCGCGGGCTTGATTGGCAGCTTTGGCAAGAAGGTTTTTGTCCATAGTTGCCGTAAAGTAATGAGGCCAAACACGAACGATTTCCAGCCTTATTACGAATAGGGGCAGCGTTCGTGGCTATTTTCCCAGCAAGACGGCCTCCGATTTTGCGTCAAAAAGATGAGCCTTATTCATATCTAGAGCGACTTTGAGGCGGGCGCCGATGTCGTAGCGGTCACTACTTCTGACGCGAGCGATGAAGGAGGTGGCGCCCGTATCGAGGTAAATATAGGTTTCCGCGCCCATAGGCTCAGAGACATCGACGGTTGCGGTGAGGCAACGCTCGGGAGGTGGATTGGCCACTGTATGGGCGTCTGCAATATCTTCGGGGCGGATACCCAGTACGATGCCGCCTCCTGAGTGAGTTGCGGCGTCGCGGGTTAGCCTGTCATCAAGCGCTACGCGGACAGGCATACCTTTGGTGTTGTTCTCGACAAACCAGAGCTGCCCGCGGTCCTGAACGAGGTTTCCATGAAAAAAATTCATCGGAGGGCTGCCGATGAATCCAGCCACAAACATATTGGCTGGATTATTGTAGATTTCGAGCGGCTCGGCTACCTGCATGATGTTGCCATCTTTCATCACGCAGATACGGTCGCCCATAGTCATGGCTTCCACCTGATCGTGGGTGACGTAGATCATGGTGGAGGCGAGGCGGGCGTGGAGCTTGGAAATCTCCGTGCGCATAGAGACGCGCATCTTGGCATCAAGATTGGAGAGGGGTTCGTCGAACAAAAAGACTTTTGGCTTGCGAACGATGGAACGACCCACGGCTACACGCTGGCGCTGCCCCCCCGAAAGGGCCTTTGGCTTTCTTTCCAGAAGGTTTGTAATGCCGAGAATTTCGGCGGCGTCCAAAACCCGCTTTTTAATTTCCTCACGCGGCATCTTTTTGAGAGTAAGGCCGAACGCCATGTTGTCATAGACGGTCATGTGTGGGTAGAGGGCGTAGTTTTGGAAGACCATCGCGATGTCGCGGTCTTTGGGGGCGATGTTGTTAACGATTTTCTCGCCGATGGTGATGGTGCCGTCGGTGATTTCTTCGAGGCCCGCAATCATGCGGAGGGAGGTGGATTTGCCGCAGCCCGAGGGACCGACCAGCACCATAAATTCGCGGTCATTCACTTCGAGATTGATGCTGTTGACGGCGCGCACAGGCTGATTACGCCCGTCGCTGTACTCTTTAACGAGGTCTTGCAGTATTACTTTTGCCATGGGGTAGGGGATTCTAAGGGGAGACACTATCTTGCTTTACTTCGGACGTTTGTAAAGGAAAGGCGGTCTGAAGTTCTCAAGAAACAACTAAAAGTTAGGATACGGCTATGGGCTAAAGCTCTTCGGCTGCGGCCTCGGCCTCTTTGCGTTTCCACTTTTCGATATGGGTGGCCATGTAGGTGGCGCCCTCGTAGAGGATTTGCAGAGGCACGGCTAGAAGGAGGAAGGTGATGGGGTCGCTGGTGGGCGTGAGGAGCGCAGAGCCGATGAGGAACACAACCACGCTGTAGCGGCGAAAGGCTTTGAGCTTTTCGGAGGATAGCACCCCCGCGTAGACCAAGATGAGGAGAATGAGCGGGAACTCAAACGCGGAGCCCACGCCGAGCGTCATCCATGCGACGAGGCTGTAGTATTTGTCAGC
>CAZHQD010000048.1:2158-3749 GCA_964533835.1 uncultured Puniceicoccaceae bacterium
TCGGGAAGCCCTGATACTGTGGGAAATACAGCCTCTTCGTGCTTGCGATTCCATTTGCCAAGCCCTTCCAGGCGCTCGACTTGCTCCTCTGGGATGGTGCCATCGGCCATGGGCCCGATATCAAGGAGGAGATTGCCACCACGGGAAATACACTCGACGAAATACCAGATAATATGGGCCGTGGATTTGTAGTTTTTATCCGAGCCGTAGTAGCCCCAGTGATCGTTCATTGTCATGCAGAACTCCCACGGGCCTTCGGGTGCCACGGTGGGTATGCCTTGCTCGGGCGTTTCGTAGTCGCCGTAGCCCTTCATGCGGGAATTGAGGATGACATGGGGGCACCATGCATGGAGGAGATCGCGCAGCTCTTTCATGCGCCACTGCTCGGCGGTGCGGTCCCAGTCACCATCGAACCAGAGGAGGTCGGGGCTAAATTTTTCGCAAAGCTCACGCAACTGAGCGCGATTGAATTGAAGGAAACGCTCCCAGGCTATGGGGTCGTTTTCGCGGAAGTTGAAGCGGTTGGTGCGTGTGGCATCTCCGTGGTCACTGGGCGGAATGTCCTTGGGCAGCGTGGGGTAGTCTGGATGCGACCAGTCAAGATGGCTAAAGTAGAGGCCGACTTTGAGGCCTTCTTGCCGAAGGGCTGCCACATAGGGGGCGATGAGGTCTCGTGCGGCAGGGGAGGCCTTTACGGCGTTGAGGTCGCTGGCCGCAGTATCCCACAGAGCGAAGCCGTCATGGTGCTTTGTGGTGAGCACGGAGTAGCGGGCACCAGTAGCCTTGAAGAGGGCTGCCCACGCCTTTGGGTCGTATTTGGCGGCGGTGAAGCCGTGGCGCTGGGCCATGTAGTCTTCATGGGAAATTTGCCCAAGGAAAAAGGGCCAAGACTCGCCTGTGGGCTTTACGGCGTAAATGCCCCAGTGAATGAAGATGCCAAGTTTGGCGTTTTTGAACCAGGGAGAAAGCATAGTGGAAATTAAGATTTAAGAATTAAAGGCAAGAGACTATCGACAAAACGAGAGCGTAATGGGTGGTACTATTAGTAGAGGGGGCCGTAGGCTTGGCAGGCGCGGAAGTCGGCGCTTTCGAGATCGGTGGTTCCGAAGGTGCGCCAGGCGGCAGGGCGGAAGACACGGTCTTCGGGGATGTTGTGCATATAAACGGGGATGCGAAGCATGGAGGCGAGGGTGATGTAGAGATTGCCCACATGCCCTGCGGTGAGCACGCAGTGATTGGCGCCCCAGTGGTTCATGACTTCGTAGGTGGAGCGGAAAGCTCCGTGCCCCGTAAGCCTTGGGGCAAACCATGTGGTGGGCCAGGTAGGGTTGGTGCGGAGGTCCAGCTTGTTATGCACATCGTTGGGCAAGTCCATCGTGTGGCCTTCGGCGATTTGGAGGCAGGGGCCGAGGTGGGCGGAAAGGTTCAGGCGGATCATGGTAGAGGGCATACCGCCAGCGGTGCGGTAGCGGGTGCTCCAGCCACCGCCGGGGAAGTATTCCGTAATGCTGGGGTGCCAAGTAGTCTGGGTAAGGCAAGCGGCCATTTCCGCCTCGGAGATTTCCCAGAATGGCTTCATGGTGGGCTTGCC
>CAZHQD010000048.1:3849-17684 GCA_964533835.1 uncultured Puniceicoccaceae bacterium
ATGATGTAGGGAGCGCGGAGGCCGTTCCAGTCAAACGAGCTATTGAGGATAGCCTCCAGATAGTCGCCATTGGGGAAGTAGTCCGTCCACTGACGTTGGCCCTGGAAACCGGCAGCGAGTGCGCAATGGCCGTGGGCTTGCTCGCCGAAACCAAGCTCTGCCAGCCGTGGGTTGCCCACCATGAGGTCGCGAGCAATGAGGGCCATCTTTACCGATTGCTCCCACTCGCTGTCGAGCTGGGCACGGGGACGGCGCTTGGCGGGCTCATTGAAATCGGCACCCTCTTTGCAGTGGGCCTTAGTCCACTTGAGCGCTTTTTCATACTCCACGGGGTCAAATATCCCGCGCTGAATGCGGCCCACGATCTCTGTCATGTCCACACTCTCGACGCGCATGCCGAGCCATTTTTCCCAGAAGGCAGTGTCCACAATACTGCCCGCTATGCCCATGCTGGTGCCACCAATGCCGAGATAGGCTTTGCCGCGCATAATGGCCACGGCTAGCCCTGCTTGCACAAAAGAAAGAATTTTTGCAGAGACATCGTCGGGGATCGAGGTATCGATCGATTCGTGCACGTCCTTGCCGTAGATGCCAAAGGCTGGGATGCCTTTCTGGGTATGCCCCGCAAGAGCGGCGGCCAGATAAACAGCGCCAGGGCGCTCAGTGCCGTTGAAGCCCCAGATGGCTTTGGGTGTGAGGGGATCGGTATCCATAGTCTCGCTGCCATAGCACCAGCAAGGAGTCACAGTTAGGGATACGCCCACGTTTTCCCTGCGAAAATAATCAGCGCAGGCGGCAGCTTCCGCCACGCCACCGATACAGGATTCGGCAATCACGCAATCCACGGGCTTGCCGTTTGGGTAGCGCAAGCTGCGGGAAATCAGGGCAGCGACTGCCTTGGCCTGCTGCATCGTCTGGTTTTCCAAGGATTCACGGACGCCGCCGAGACGCCCGTCGATAGTAGGGCGTATGCCCACTTTAGGGAGATTATGGAGGAGATTCATAAAAGAGCGGGTAGGGGAGTGAGACGCGATTGTAGCATTTTACCCATGAGGAGCGAATACCAATAACTTACTTGACCTGCCAATTATTGATATTTTGCATAAGGAGCATGCCAGCAAAAGCGCCCACGTTGCCGATAGAGTTGTCTTCACAGGTGCGGGCGGGCAGGTATTTTGCGGTGAGGGCAGACAAGGGCCGAGGCTACGCGCAAGTTTGCGGGGGCAAGGAGCTGGTGGCAGCGGATTATTTTTTGAAACGCGATGGGTTCCCATTCTGGGTGCTGGAGTATATCTTTGAGGGGCAAGGGAGGGTTTCGCTAAGTGGCCATGCGCCTGTGGCCATACGCGCGGGGAGCTTCTTTATTTATGGGCCTGGAGTGCCGCATTTGATTGCTGCCGAAGGAAAGGCGGGGATGACGAAGTTTTTCCTGGCGGTGCGCTCAGAGACTTTCCCTGCTGAATGGGGGAATGTGGGGTTAGTGTGGGGAAAAGCCTATTCGCTTGCTCAAGCGGAATCGCCTATTGCCACGCTTGAGCAAATACTAGCGGAGGGCGCTCGCAATGCGGAGGAGTCTGCCGCAGTAGTCTATCATTTGCAGCAGGTATTATTGCTCAAGTTGAAGGGCGGAATGGGCAGGCAGGATGAGGGAAAGCCGAGCGATCGACTGTTTGTCACCATGATGGAAATAATTGAACAGGACTTTGCCACTATCGGGACCCTGCGGGAGCTCGCGGAGAGAATCGGCGTGTCGCCCGAGTATCTATGCCGCAGGTGCAAGGCGCTGGGGCAGCCTTCGCCCTACCAGATACTTCTGAGGAAAAAGATGGGCTATGCGGCCCACCTACTGAGAAACGGCCCCTGGAAAGTGCAGGAAGTCGCGCGCGCAGTGGGATTTGGCGACCCATTTCACTTCACACGGGCATTCAAGGGAGTGATGGGGATGCCGCCCAGCAAAGTTTATATCTCAAGATAGGCGTGTTCAAAGATTGTCTTCAATGGGCAAACCTGTTTTGCCCATTGGCATGTTTTTGTATCCTGCAATAGATTTGAAGGGCGGGCGCGTGGTGCGCCTGGAGCAAGGGCGCGCTGACCGCGAGACGGTGTATTTCTCCGATCCTGCGGAACCTGCCATGCAGTGGAAAGCGGCGGGGACACGATGGATCCACATGGTGGACCTCGACGGCGCTTTCGACGGGGCACCGCATCCCGCGAATTGGGCGGCCATCCGGCGCGTGCTGGAGCTGGGCGTGCAAGTGCAGCTTGGCGGCGGGATGCGCGATGAGGCGGCGATTGCGCGCGCTCTTGAGCATGGCGTCAATCGCGTGGTGATAGGGACGAAGGCTGCACAGAGCCCCGATTTTGTGGCTGAAATGGTGAAGAAATACGGGAAGCGAATCGCTGTGGGGATTGACGCAAAGGACGGGCTAGTGGCCATAAAGGGCTGGGTGGAAACCAGCCAGCTGACAGCGCTGGAGCTTGCCAAGAAGATGGAGGCAATCGGCGTGGAGACCATTATTTACACCGATATATCACGGGATGGGCTGCTCACGGGGCCGAATTTTCAAGCGCAAACGGCTATGCTCCAGCACTGCCGCTGCAATCTTATAGCATCGGGCGGAGTGGCGCGCCTGGAAGACATAAAGCAATTTGCCATACTTGCCAAAGAGCATTCCAACCTAGACGGCGTAATAACTGGCAAGGCCATATATGAGGGCCGGCTGGGAGTAGCCGAGGCTTTGGCGGTTTGTGGCTAGCATTTTATGTACAAGGAATGCATTTTATGCTGATAAAATAGGGGCTTTAAAAGAATACTGATTTTATGGAAGTTTTATAAGTATCTTATTAAAAGATAGTTGTGTAATTTTTGCTAATCTTGGCATCGCTACTGCAATAGGTAGGGTGTTATGAAAAGCACCACATCAAAAATTATACTGATTGTTCTCACACTGGCGTTCATCGCCTTGGGCGCTTATGGCGTCTCTGTTTGGAAGGGCGCACTGGTGGAGACAGCGGAGAGCAGCGCCGTAAACGAGACGCCCGGGCTCGCCAATGAATCTGCGGAAGTGGCGCGTGCTAAGGCGAACTTAGGGCGCACGGCTTTGGCGAATTGCCATCGCTAGACAAAAATTATTGCGAGGATGGCAATTTGCTGTTGACGCGAAGCGCCCAAAAGTTTTTGCTCTTACCTTCTTTTAGTGGCGTGTTAGCTCAGTTGGTAGAGCAGAGGACTGAAAATCCTTGTGTCCCCAGTTCAAGTCTGGGACTCGCCACCATAACTTTCCAAATAAACAAACAACATCATGCCACAGGAATACGTCATACTTGAATGCACCGAGGCAAAGGCAGAAGGCAAACCGCCTTCACGCTACGGCACATTCCGCGATAAGAAGAAGCAGCAAGGCCGCTTGGAGAAGAAGAAGTACAACCCCTTCCTCCGCCGTCACACCCTGCACAAAGAGATCAAGTAATCTCCCGTAATGCTTTACCTAAGGCAGCCTTCCACGTGAAGGCTGCCTTTTTTGTTGGTCAGAAGGGCATTAAAAAAAGTGTAAAATCCGCTTGCGACTTTATGTTACGAATTTAGATAAGTAGAGGTTCACTACTCTGATATTACCAAGACTGCTATGAAAAAGTTAAGATGGGGCTTCCTCAGCACTGCCAAGATTGGGGCTTCTGCCTATGTACCCGCTATTCGCTATTCGCGCAATGGAGAGCTTTATGCGGTAGCGAGCCGCGATTTGGAAAAAGCCAAGCAATTCGCGAAAGAGCACGGTTTCGCACGTTCCTACGGGAGCTATGAGGAGCTGTTGGCTGATCCACAGGTGGATGCCGTCTATATTCCACTGCCCAATTCCATGCACTGCGCGTGGAGCCTAAAGGCTGCCGCCGCTGGCAAACCAGTGCTCTGCGAAAAGCCGCTTGCCGCAAACGCAGAAGAGGCAAGACGGATGAGAGACACATTCGTGCATTTGAAGCTACCTTTGCAGGAAGCGTTTATGTACAGGCACCACCCGCTGAACCAGAAGGCAGTCGAGCTGTGCAAGGCTGGGCGCGTGGGCAAAATTCTTAGCATGCGGAGCTCTTTCACGACAGATATGCGCCAGGCGGGCGATATACGCTTGAGCCAAGAATTAGCGGGCGGGTCGTTGAGAGACTTGGGCTGCTACTGCGTGAATATCTTCCGCTTTGTGATGGGTGAGGAACCCACAGCGGTCAAAGCCGTGGCCGTGAACCACCCTGAGACGGGCGTGGACACGCTGATGAGCGGAACGCTGAAATTCCCCAGTGGCGTAGTGGCAGGCTTCACCTGCGGTTTCGGCTCTCTTTTTACGTGCAGCTACGAAATTATTGGCTCCGAGGGGCGTATTCTCTGCGACTTTGGAGCTATGGTAGCCTGGCCGGGCGGGCAATTTCACCTCAAGGTGTGGAGCAATGGCCGCTATGAAGAAATCCCTGTTCCGCCCTCCAATCATTACCAGCTATTGGCCGAGCATTTTGCCGATGCCGTGCTGCTGGGGCACCCGCTCATCTTTCCTGCGGACGACGCGGTGAAAGGGATGGATGTGCTGGATAGGCTCTATGCGTCCACAGCGGAATAATTGAGCATCCTGCTGCAAAGGGTTGCCGAAGGGGCGGGCGTTTGCAGTCTTTAGCAAAGCGATGGATATACCAATCGGCATCAAGCTCCCGCACAAAGGCCCCGTAATAGGGGTGGGTATTGATTTGGTGGAGATTGGGCGCATCAGAAGCGCCATAGAGCGGCATGGGGAGCGCTTTTTAAAGCGTGTATTTACGGAGGAAGAGCAACGTTACTGCTTTGATAAAAAAGACCCAGCGCCTTCACTTGCGGCTCGATTTGCGGCAAAAGAGGCCGTCTCCAAGGCATTTACAACGGGCATCGGCGCGGAGCTAAACTGGACATCTATCGAGGTCGTCCGCGGCTCCAGGGAGGAGCCCGCAATCATGCTCGATAGCAAGGGGCAAGCGCTCTTGGAGCAGGTGGGAGGGCAGGGCGTGCTCATCAGCCTTACGCATACGGAAGCGCATGCCATGGCAATTGCGCTCATTATTGGCAAATAGGAAGCGGGAATTCTATTTGAAAGAATCAATTCCGTGAGGCATCTTACGACTCATGGAAGTCAATCTACAGCAACTCAGCGGCAACGAAGCCTACGCCCTCTTTATTCAACTACTGGTACCGCGCCCGATAGCGTGGGTACTCACATCAAATGATGACGGGACGACGCACAACCTGGCTCCCTACTCGTTTTTCGGCGGAGTGTGCGGCGATCCTCCGATGGTGGGGCTAGGCATTGGCCGCAAAGAAAGTGGCGCGCCAAAAGACACATGGGCAAACATCCAAGTCTGCGCAGACTACGTTATTCATATTACGCCGGAAGCACTGGCCAAAGAGATGGTGCAAACGGCGGCGTCCTTGCCTTACGGCGAATCGGAACTGACTCTAAACGGGGTCAATTTGGAGGTGGAGGCTGTGCCGAATTGGCCATTGCCGCGAGTGAAGCAGGCGCCCGTGGCCTTGCTCTGTGAGCGCAAACGGATACTGGAATTGGGGAATGAGAAGAGCGCGCTGATTATCGGCGAAGTAGTGGCGGCATACGTAGATGATTCTCTGGTGATGCGCTCTCAAGGACGCGTGTATATAGACATGGAGCAATTTGCTCCCTTAGCCCGATTGGGTGGCCAAAATTACGCCAGCATCGGGAAGCCATTCATGATTCCCAGGCCACGATAATGCGCACGGAGCTTACGGTTGAGACGGTGCTTGCCGAAGCAGCCCTTAGGGATGCCGTCCTGGAGATTGCCCACAAATGCCGCAAAATAGGCGGGCGTGCGCTGCTTGTGGGCGGGTGCGTGCGCGATGCCGTGATGGGTATTCCCTCTAAAGACGCAGATATGGAAGTATTTGGGATAGAGGCGGAAAAGCTTCAAAAAATGCTTTCCGAAAGCATGCCAATAATCACAGTGGGCAAGGCCTTTGGCGTCTTTAAGGTAAGGGGGCTGGAACTGGATATTGCGCTGCCTCGTCGCGAATCCAAAACGGGGCAAGGGCACAAGGCATTCGCGATTGAAGGCGATCCGTGGATGCCCTTGGTGGATGCTGCGATGCGACGCGATTTTACCATCAATGCTCTGCTTTTTGATCCGCTGACACAGGAGCTGCTTGATCCTCTGGGTGGCCTGGCTGACTTGGAAAAAAGCACGTTGCGCCATTGCTCGGAACGGTTCGGAGAGGACCCGCTAAGAGTCTTGCGGGGGATGCAGTTTCTCGCGCGATTTGACTATGCAATTTCACCGCAAACACTGCAAATATGCCGCAGGCTTGATCTCGAAGGGCTCTCAGGAGAGCGCATCTTCGAGGAGTGGCGCAAGCTGATCGTAAAAGGGGTGCGCCCCTCGCGCGGGCTGGTATTTTTAAGGGATTGCGGCTGGATACGATTTTTCCCAGAGCTGCAAGCGCTGATTGATTGCCCTCAAGATCCGAGATGGCATCCCGAAGGAGACGTTTGGACACATACGCTGCACTGCATGGATGCTTTTGCGCGTGAGCGGGTAGGGGATGAGCGGGAGGATTTGGTTGTGGGTCTGGCCGTGCTTTGCCACGATTTCGGAAAACCGAGCACCACATTTACGGACGAAGCGGGAGCCATTCGGTCCCCTGAGCACGAGGTGGCGGGAGAGCGTCCCGCATGCGCTTTCTTGCAGCGACTTACCTCGGAAACGAGTTTAATTGAGGACGTGCTAGTATTGGTGACTCACCATATGCGCCCACATTTGCTCTATGATGGCAAAGCGGGAGACAGCGCGGTGCGGCGACTGGCCAAGGCCGTTGGTCGGATTGATCGCTTGCTGCGGGTAGTTTCTGCCGATGGGCAGGGCCGCCCGCCGCTAACTTGGACACCAGTGGCGATTGAATGGCTAAAAGAGCGGGCGGCTGCTTTGGCGGTGGCGGATGCCGCTCCTAAGCCAATCGTGCAGGGCAGGCATCTGATGGTATTGGGGATGCAGCCTGGGCCAGATTTTAAGAGACTGCTAAACAGGTGCTACGAAGCACAACTGGAGGGCGAGATTACGACAGTCGAAGACGGGGTGCTTTACCTAAAAAGACTCCTCGAAGAATCGAAGCGCACTTAACTTTGCTTAGCATCAAATTCGGTGACCACGGGAAACTGTATGGTGAACCGTGTGCCCTTACCCAGCTCGCTCTCAATTGAAATCTGCCCAGCGTGAAGTAGGACGATGCTCTGGATGACACTGAGGCCGAGGTCTCTTCCTTCGGCAGCGGATTTGCCTACGGACACCGGTTTTAGCAGATCGGGAATTTGCTCCGAAGGAATGCCGATTCCCGTGTCGGTGACTTTTAAACGCAACCAGGAAGGCCCTGTATATCCATCGGGAACACGCTTGCCATCCGCCAGCAGGTGGTCGAGGGCAAAGATCAGAGTGCCGCCATGGTCGCGCATCGTGTGGGCAGCAATTGTGCCCAGATGATTGAGCATCTGATGGATAAGCAAAGGATCCATCAGCATGCAGGCCTTAGTGTCTCCAAGGTGCTCTTCGATAGACACGGAGGGCGGTAGGGTAGCGCGCAAGAAAGATGCAGCTTCGCTGACATAGCGGCCCAGATTGCCTACGATGCGATTGGGCGTCTCTTTGCGGGCGTAAGCAAGCAACTGGCGGTTGATGTCGCGCCCCTGAGAGGCCGCCGCAAGGAGGCGTTGCGCATCTTGAGAGACGTTTGGACCATCGGGCGCAAGCTTGATCATTTCGGCATAGCCCATGATGGCGGCGAGGATATTATTGAAATCATGAGCTATGGCGCTGGCCAGAATGCCCACTCCGGCCATACGCTGGCTGGCTAGAAGCTGCTCATGCAGCAAGCGCACGGTTTCAACGGGGTCTTCGGCAGGGGTGCGCTTTTGCTTCCAGCTGGCAAAGGCTATCGTATTGCCGTAGGAATCTTTGATGGGCGCTATCACTGAGTAGTCATGAAAGAGGACGCCGTCTGCCCGCTTATTTTCAAAGCTGCCAGTCCACACATTGCCCGCGGTGATGGTTTGCCAGAGCGCTTCGTAGGTTTTTCTGGGGGTAATTTCTGAGCGGAGGATATTTATGTTTTTCCCAATAATATCGTAAGGCTGGTAGCCGCTAAGATTCGTAAAGGCAGGATTCACCCAGAGGACAATTCCACGAGTATCCGTAAGCATTTGCGCCAGTGGGGACTGCTCCGCCAGCAGATCGTAAGGCGCAGGTACTTTTTTATCGGACTCAGTGAGCGGGGGCGAAGCTTGAGGCAAATCCGCTACAGGCTGGGCCAATTGCTGCCTTGAGGTGGTGAAACCTCTGCGATAGCCTAGATACCAAGTAAACGCAGCGATAATGCCAACAAAGAGAGCCAACACATACAGATAGCTGTTCAGGCCTTGCCTTCCCAGGCCACCTGCCAGGAAAAGAAACACTACGCTCGTAACAGCGGCTACGGCTAGCGCGCTACGCGTCTGAAAAGGTGATCGGGAGTCGTTTGGCAACAAGTGGGAAAAGGTTCACAGTGGAACTACGTCATTTCTATCCGTTACTTTACGGATAATTCCTAAAATGATGTAAAAAAATTAGTTCCAGTCCTCGTGATCGCCCAAGCCGAATTCTCGCTTGATTTCGGGGTTACGCTCAAGGGCATCCAGAAATTCATCCACAGAGAAATCGGCGACCACAAACTCTCCGTATTCCATGGTGGGGGTCATGGATTGGCCGCTTACCTCGATGAGGCGATCCATATTGGCCTTGGAAATGGTGACATCGCGGACATCCAGCTCTACGCCGTGTTGGGAGAAGAACGCCATGGCCTCACGACACCAAGGGCAGCCGCGCTTTATGTAAAGGATGGGGAGCGAAGTCTTGGACATATAAAGATGGGGTTGGTGGGATTATGAGTAGCAGCTTTTTATCTTGGTTAAATTCTATATCAGATTCGGCACAGGAGCGCAAATTTTAAGACAAAGAGACAGGGCTCCGGTATTTGTCTAGAGCAGTATTTTTTGGCAACACACGGGGTATGCTGAGCAAATTTGGCAACGGGGGCGTGCACGATTCCACCGTTTTTTGGATTTGCTATTCCTGCGCAGGAGTTTGGAATTGGAAACTTGCCCATGGTCTCCCAAGACAAGAATAAGACTCCCTCTGCTGAAAAGTTAAAAGATGAGAAGAATAAGGCCGCTGCCGACTCGCAGCAGCCCAAGATCGCATCTGCCCGCATGGGCGAAGGGACGTTACCTAATGATAAGGTAGTAAAACGGCTTCTATTGTTTGCGTGGCGATTTCGCGGAAGATGCGCGGTCGTTTTCTTTCTGCAAACGATAGTGCTGAGCCTGGCAATGGCCAACCTTGGACTCACCGGATTGGGGATTGATTTTCTGAGGCATGTGCTGCTGGATGGGCCGCCGCCGCACTGGCCATTTGGGTGGGATATTAGCGCCATGCTTAACCCCACGCAGGTCATACTGGCTATCGCAATGGCTGTAGTGGTATCGGCAATAATCAGGACATTGCTCCGCTACTACAATGACTTGTTTATGGGCAAGTTGCTCAATCTCAACATAGTTCCTGAATTGCGCGCCGAGGTCTTTGCCAAACTGCAAAGACTCTCGTTTCGATTTTTTGATCAAAACGCTTCCGGCTCCATCATCAATCGAGTAACGGGAGATGTCCAAGCGGTGCGCATGTTTGTGGATGGAGTGATCATACAGGTCTTTCTGCTCACTATTACGCTCTCGCTCTACCTTTTTTACATGCTGAGCATTCACGTAAAGCTCACGCTAATCTGCCTGATGACGACGCCCGTGCTTTGGGTGGTATCCGTGTATTTCTCCAAGATTATGCGGCCCGCCTACGCGGAGAGCAGGAAGCTGATGGACAAACTGATACTGACTTTCTCCGAGAACATCCAAGGCATAAACACGATTAAAGGCTTCAATCTGGAGAGGCATTCCACCGATAGGTTTCGAGCCGATACGGAGACGGTGCGCGCACAGCAAAGAAAGATCTTTTTCAAGGTGTCCACGTTTGGGCCGCTCATCGGGTTTATTTCACAGCTCAATCTTGTGCTGCTCCTAGGCTATGGGGGCTATCTCGCCGTAAAGGGAGAGATACCCCTTGGCGCGGGTCTTGTAGTCTTCGCGGGATTGCTTCAGCAGTTTTCAGGGCAGATATCGAATCTGGCCACAATCTCCGACCACGTGCAGCAAAGCCTTACCGGCGCCAGGCGTGTTTTTGAGATTTTGGACGCACCCATTGAGATCGAATCTCCCGCAAATCCCGTGCGCCTATCGAATCCCAAGGGCGCCATAGAATTTGACAAGGTATCCTTCAGTTTCGTGGAGGGAAATACCGTCCTGAAGAATATCTCGTTTAGCGTAAAGCCTGGCGAGGTAATCGCCATCGCAGGCCCAACGGGCGCGGGCAAGAGCGCGCTCATGACGCTTATACCCCGATTCTACGACCCACATGCGGGCTCTGTACGGTTTGACGGGAATGACCTCCGCGCGCTCCACCTTCATGATTTGCGCAAGAACATCGGGCTAGTGTTTCAGGAGAACTTTCTCTTTTCTAATACGATTGCAGCCAACATAGCTTTTGGCCATCCCGAGGCCACTCAGGCGCAAATAGAGAAAGCCGCCAAACTCGCCTGTGCTCATGATTTTATCATGGAGTTCCCCAAGGGCTATGAGACGATACTAAGCGAATCAGGCCAGAATCTCTCGGGTGGCCAGAGGCAGCGCTTGGCCATAGCGCGTGCGTTGCTGCTGGAGCCTACCGTATTGCTCCTGGATGATCCCACCGCAGCCATTGACCCTGAGACGGAGCATGAAATCCTGGAGGCTGTGGAGAAAGCCATTGCGGGCCGCACTACTTTTATAGTTGCCCATCGCCTGAGCACGCTCCGCAGGGCAGACCGCATTATCGTGCTGGAAGACGGAGAGATTACTCAAATGGGCACTCACGATGACCTCATGGCCGTGGATGGCCTCTACAGGCAGGCGGTCTCTCTCCAAGCCGTGGATCCCGAAAGCCTACGGCTTCTCAAAAAGGGCGCGTGGAATCGCAATGCGCGCTAACACAATCAGTATATAACCCATAAACTTTTTCCCAACCGTGTCACTCAAACCAGAAGAAAAACCACCCTCGGGGGGCATACGCCACGAGCTATCGCTGGCGAGGGTGGATCAGAAGATTAAGGAAGAGTCTGAGCCAGAGCAAAGGCCGCTGGAGTGGGGCCTTATACGGAGGCTCTTTGGCTATATGAAGCCGTATGCGGCGCGCAGGAACTGGCTAACCGTCCTTACGATCATGCGCTCGCTCCAGTTGCCCGCGCTGGCGTGGGCGCTCGGGAAAGTAATTGGCGGCCCCGTGGCAGACGGGGATTTGGAGGGCACCCTCTGGGGAGCCGCTGGCTTCTGCGCCCTTGCGCTTTTCACTCAGATTACGATGCACTTTCGCCAGCGGCTGGCGCTGGAGCTCGGCGAGGCTGTGGTGCGCGATCTGCGCAACCAGATTTACGACCATCTGATGCGGCAGCAGATGGGCTTTTTTAATCGCACCAAGCTGGGCCGTATTATCAGCCGACTCACAAGTGATGTGGATGCGCTCCGCACGGGCGTGCAGAATGTCTTTTTCGTGAGCATAGTGCAGATTGGGCAAATGCTGGGAGCCAGCGCCCTGATGCTTTACTACAATTGGCGGCTCTTCCTCGTATTGCTAGCGATGACTCCCATCCTTTGGGCGTTGAATCGCCACTTCAGGAAAAAGCTGAGCAAGGCTTCCCGTGAGGTGCAGGAGAGCTTTTCTCGGGTAACGGCCTCGATTGTGGAGACCGTAAAAGGAATCAAGGTCACTCAAGGCTACGCCCGTGAGCAGGTGAATGCGGGCCTCTTTCGCCGTCTGATAAACGACCACGCGGGCTACAATATGGGGGTGGCTCGCCAGCAGGCGCTCTTCATCCCTTTGCTGGACTTAAATTCGCAATTCTTCATTGCGTGCATTCTCCTAATTGGTGGTTACGGCGCGCTGCACCCCGAAATGAATATGCCCATTGAGGGCCTGATTACATTTATTTTTCTATCCGATCTTTTCTTCAGCCCTATCACCAGTCTCGGGCATCAGTTCACTCAAGCGCTCACTGCCATGGCAGGTGCGGAAAGGGTCTTCCGCCTTTTGGATTCACAGCCCGACTGGGTAGATGATCCGCAGGCGGCTAAGCTTCCGCCCATAAAGGGTAGGGTAGTGTTCGAGAATGTGGGCTTCCACTACACGCCCGACAAGCCCGTGCTCAAAGGTGTCTCGTTTGCTGCTGAGCCAGGCCAAACCATCGCTCTGGTGGGGCACACTGGAAGTGGCAAATCCACCATCATCAATCTGCTGAGCAAATTCTACCTGCCTCAGCAGGGCAGGATCACTATAGATGGCCACGATCTAAAGCTGGCTACGAGTGATTCCCTGCATTCGCAGATGGGCCTAGTGCTTCAGCAGAACTTTCTCTTCAGTGGAACAGTGATGGAGAATATTCGCCTCGGGAGGCTCACGGCCACCGATGCGGAGGTAGAGGAAGCCGTCCGCAAGCTGGATTGCCTGGATATTTTTACGGCTATGGCCAATGGCCTATATACCGAAGTAGGCGAGCGCGGAAGCGGCCTCTCCATAGGCCAGCAGCAGTTGGTTTGTTTTGCCAGAGCCATGCTTGCAGACCCACGTATTTTGATTCTGGACGAGGCTACCAGCGCCATAGACACCATCACCGAGGTACGTCTCCAGAAAGCGCTCAATATATTGCTGAAAGGGCGGACGAGCTTTGTGGTCGCGCATAGGCTCTCCACCATCCGCAACGCCAGCCTAGTCCTAGTACTGGATCATGGCGAGATAGTGGAGCGTGGCACGCACGAGGATCTGCTCATTAAGGATGGCATCTATGCGCGACTTTATCGGCAATTTGCCCACGCCAATAGCGAGGCGGATAGCAAGCAATAGTTACTTTAACAAGCACTCTTCACTCCGCTCCACCTAACAAATAACGCCCCTAATAAATATGGCTACCTGGCAGATAAACAAAGATGGCTCTTTTGGATGGATAGGGCATGGCCAGCAGATCGCCCACTGCTATCCTGCGCTGGATGCCCAACCTTTGCACCCTATTAAGGTAGAGACTGAAGTGACTGCCGATGGCGGCACAATTCGCTACTTTCTGGAGGGTGGGCGCGCAGTGGCGCTACGCTTATCGAAAAGCGAGGATGGCCGCTGCGGACTTCAATCGGAGCTGATCGGGTTTGAAAATGCGCCCCACTGGTTTTACCCGATTTATGGAGCTGAAGTGAAGGGAACCAATCGCCTTTTCAGGCAGGGCATTGGCTTCTCGGGGCCCAGTAATTTTGTAAAGCTGGCAGAGCAAAAAGGGCTATTTTCCTTCGACAGTTATCTCTGCACGGGGCTTGTGGCAAAGGATGAAACCACCATCGCCATCGGAGCGCTTAAGCACACCGATTTCATGCAGCAGACCACCCTGCGCAATCGAGTGCGGACCTTCAATTTTCGCAATCGCGAAGTGGCCGCAAACATTCCTTTGCTGGACTTGGGGTTTTCCATGGAGCGTATTGCGCTTGGTGATTCGCTGCGGGTATTGCCTGAATTACGCCTATGTGAAGCCAGCACACCATGGGATGCCCTGCGGAGTCTGGCTGCGGAAATCGGCGCGCGGCATGGAGTGAAGATCAAGCCGCCCTCCTACCACTGGTGCTCCTGGTATAATCGGGCCTCGCATCTCACTTTCG
>CAZHQD010000048.1:17784-19659 GCA_964533835.1 uncultured Puniceicoccaceae bacterium
CACGATCTTGATGGAAAGCCGGTTGTCACTTGGAAACGCTACGATGGCTCTTCAAAAAGCGCAGAGTATTATATTTTGGATACAAGCCATCCCGACGCCATGCACTACATCTGCGGTGTCTTTAAGCGGATGCACGAGCTGGGCGCGCGCTTTTTCAAGACAGACTTTCTTGAATGGGGGTTCAGAGATTCTACGACTGTAAGAAGGCATACCCCTGGCAAAACAGGTCACCAGTACCAACGGGAATTTTTTGAAAAGATTCGTGAGACCATCGGCCCAGATAGCTATTGGCTTGGCTGCATTTCCATCTTTGCGCCTGGTATTGGCCTTATGGATTCCATGCGTGTTTCCAGCGATACAGGCGCTGAATGGGGACAGCGAAAGCTTGGCATAGATGGCTCCGAAGGCGGTGTTGCTAACGTGATTGAAGAGACCTACAATACGCTCTACTTCAATAACTGCCTCTGGCAAAACGATCCTGATGCCCTCATCCTGCGCAACTATTTTACGCACCTCCACGATCATGAAGTGAAAGCGCTGGCGCTCTTCATTGGCCAGCTTGGGGTAAGCATAAATACCTCGGACAACTTTCACGAGCTCCCCGCTGATCGCCTCGCCCTCTGGCGTGCTATTCGCCCGCCAAAGACGCATTGGACTGCCCATTTGCCAAAATGGGGTAGGGACGGGACGCTCCTTCTTGCGCTTAGGGAACAAGAACCAAAAAGAAAGTGGGTGCTTGCCATTCTCAATCCCGACTCCGCTATGGTGACGGAAAAGCTCAACCTAGCCAGCATCACTGGTTGCGAGAAAGTGCGCTGCTACTGCCTTTCATCCGTTGCTAAAACAGACTTCGGCATCTTCACCGAATACTGCGCAGAAGTCGGCGGCCACGGGCTCCTATTGCTTGAGCTTCAGGCAGTCTAGAGCGGTATCCTTTGATTTTTTCCTCACTATTTCATAAAAAAAGCCATGCATCTCTCTTGATGCATGGCTTTGAAGGGAAAAGAAAATACAATCTAAGTTAGTGGACGCTGCTGCCCCACTCCTTAATTTTTTCACGGGCCTTTTCCACAGGGACGTTTGGCGCCTTCATTACGCCTGCCCAGTTGCCCTGTGGCTTAGCCCAGAGAACGGCGTTTGTAATTACGCGCTGAATCGGTTCCAAGTGGTAGGTCGGATAGGTTTCGTGACCTGGGCGGAAGTAGAAAATTTTCCCATTGCCGCGCAGGTAGGTGCAGCCACTGCGGAAGACTTCGCCGCCCTCAAACCACGAGATAAAGACCTGCTCATTGGGTGTAGGAATGCCAAATGGCTCACCATACATCTCTTCGTGCTCAATTTCGATACAGGTATCAATGCCTTCCACAATGGGGTGGCCGGGCTGTGTTACCCATAGGCGCTCGCGCTCTCCGGCTTCACGCCATGTCAGCGAACAAGAGGTGCCCATGAGCTTAATAAATGGCTTCGAGTAATGCCCGCTGTGCAGCACGATCAGGCCCATGCCCTGAAGCACACGCTGGCGAACGCGCTCGGCGACTTCCTCGGAGACTTTGTGGTGAGCACAGTGGCCCCACCAAATCAACACATCCGTCTCAGCCAAAACAGCTTCAGACAGCCCATGCTCAGGCATGTCGAGAGTAGCGGCTTTGGCCTGAATACCAGGCGCAAACTTCTTCAGGCCCTTAATGATGGCACCATGTATGCCCTCAGGGTAAATCGCAGCCACTTCCTTGTGGGTCTGCTCGTGGACATATTCATTCCAAACGACAACGCGCGGTAAGCTCATATAATTTATTGTTTGAGGTTAGAGAAACAGGGGTCTCCACTCCAACAATGCAAACAACAGTATTCAACCCTAAAACGGCGGCATGTGTA
>CAZHQD010000049.1:0-19531 GCA_964533835.1 uncultured Puniceicoccaceae bacterium
CGCCGTTTGCTTGCCACCCGTTGGCCGCTTTGAGGATACCCGTGAGGGCAGTGGCATCCGATGGACCATCTACGGCACGTTTGAAAGTGAGGGTGAAGCTGCCATCGTTGTTGGCTGTTGCTGTCTGGGAGGGTGTGGGTTCGATGAGCCCGTTGTCCGAGAAAAAGTAGATTTCACCGAGAGCCGACAAGGAGTGGTTAGGGCTTTTGACGGTGAGCGTGAAGGTATTTTCAATGAGGGTAGCTCTCGCAGTCACATCCGGGAGCGCGATGGGAAGATTAGCAAGGGTGGTCTGGATCGGCTTTCCCCACTGCGGGTGCAAAACGGGGTTTGCGTCGGAAACCAAAAGAGATAGCGAGAGACTGGCGGAGCCAGGGATGCAGACTTTTTCGCACATAAGCCATTCTGCATCTGCGGAAAGGGTGATGGTGTCCCCACTGGAAAGGTTTGAAGGGGGAGTGATTTTTACGGGCAGAAAAACTTCGTCCTCAAAGATGAAGTCCACAATAAAATCGAGTTGGTAGGGGCGTGGAGCGGGCCACTCAATCGGGCCAGCGGAGAAGCCAGCAGGAAGTTTCCAAGTGAGGCTGGGAGCATAGCCTGTGCTGCTGGATTTCCAGTAGGTGTGCCAGTTTTTATCGTGTTTTAGGCGCAGCGCCACGTAGAAGGGTTTGCCTGGCTGGAGGGATTCGTAGAGCGGTACAAGCTCGGCCTCCACATACTTATCGCGGACAGCCTGAGCTTGGGCATTCGGCAATGCCATTGAGAAAATGGCCAGAAAACTAATGAAAAGGAGGGCCATTTTTTGAAAGGGCGTGGCAATGATCATGTTGTCTAATATCGCTAAGTTATGAAAAGCAGCAAATCTGAATCCATATAGGGTCTGGAAATTGGGAGCTTCTGTTCCATTAGTTGTGGAAGCAGGGCAGACCTTACTGAAAAAAAGAAGGCGACTCTTTCGAGCCGCCTTCAAAAAAAAGGAGGGTTTGAAAAAAGGATTTAGTGTTTCACTTCCTGAAGTGCGCCCATCGGCTGGCCGATCTCACGAAGCAGCTGGCCGAACCAGGGAGCCTTAATGTCGAAAGGCTTACCACCCTTGATGCGGTCAAACTCAATGGCACGCAAGACGCCGCCGCGCTCTTCATCGTGGCCGATTACGCCGCTTTCTCCGCGCAAGGCACACTCGACAGCCAAGTCCACACAGCTCTTGATGAGGCGAAGGTCTTCGGCATTTGCGGCAGATGCTCGGGAGAAGTAGCCGCTCTTTTGGACGAGGGTTTTTTCCGCGCCAATCTTTTTTGCGAACTCTTTGGCGAACCAGTTGCCCACGTTGACGGCATCGAGCTTTATATGGCCGAAGGCATCGCGGGGCACCTCCTGGCCTTTGGCCTGCATTTCGGCAACGATGCTTTCGACGCCTGCGCCTTCGGAGATGAAGACATTCACATTGTCGTAATCGTCCATCACCTTTTTGAGCCGTGCCGCCTCGGCATCAATATCGAGAACCATTTCAGGGATATAGACGGCATGGACATCGTAGTTCTGGCGAGAGAGGCCAAGCTCGGGCAGATACTCATCGTGATCCGTCATTTGATGGTATTCGAGAGCCGTGGCGGCGGTGAGCCAGCCGCAGTTGCGCCCCATGACTTCGTGGACGATGAGCATGCGGGGGTTGGCATTGTATTCGGAGACTACGTTTTCAAAGAAGAGAGCGCCTTGCTCAGCGGCGGTCCATGCGCCCAAGCTTTGGCGGATGGGGTAGACATCGTTGTCGATCGTCTTGGGCAGGCCGATTACGGTGAGGCCGTAGTTGTGGGTCTTTAGGAATTTGGCTAGATCGGCGGCGGCGGTGTTAGTGTCGTCCCCACCGATAGTGTGGAGGACGTCCACGCCGTCCTTAACGAGCTGGTCGGCTGCTTTCTTCTGTGGATTTTCGCCCTCTTTTACGAGGCCGCGCTTTACGCAGTCTGCCACGTTGGTGAGTTTCACACGGCTGTTGCCGATAGGGCTGCCGCCATGGCGGTGAAGGATGCCAGCCCTAGAGCGCACGCGCGGCGTGACGGGGTAGCTATCTCCCAGCAGGAGGCCTTTGTAGCCGCTGCGGTAACAGATGATTTCGATGCTGGGATCGATTTCCGTGTAGCGCTCGATGAGGCCGCCAACGGCAGAGCTAAGGCAAGGGGCCAAACCGCCCGCAGTGAGAAGTGCAACTTTTTTTGGTTTCATGAAGGTAAAATCGTTTGCGGTATCAATCGCGCACGTCTTGGCTACGAAGGAAATCGTCATCTTCAAAATGACCTTTTGAACGTGCGTAGGAAAGGACTTCCTCCATCTCTGAAATCCACCTTAGGTTGTCGATAAGCGGAGCATCGGCAGACTCCATAAGATGGTCCATTTCCACTTCCTCAAAGTGCTTGGAAAAGCGGCTTAAGTCTTCAACTCGTGGTTTCACGCTGGTGCCTCCTTTCGTATATCCTATCAAGACGTTCAATATCGGCAATATCCTGTGGGCGATTTGCAGTTAGCTTCAAATCCTTTAAATATGTGTAAGATACAGCGGGATAAGACACGTCTTCGACCAAAGGAAAAACGATTCGCTCTTTGTAGGCCTCTGCAAAATCAAATGGCTCACGAATAAATACGTCTATTGGTGTCTCTCTATGGCTATCACTATATAGCTGTAGGACTATCATGTTTTTCTCCAAAATCCAACTTTCCCGTAACTTTTTGCAGGCAAATTGAGCAGCGGTAACTGGTATTTTTGGTTTATAACCAAGGGATGCCAAGGTATCCAGCCCTTTAACGATATTTTCTTCGGACATTGAGAGGACCAAGTCCACATCCTTGGTTAGTCTGGCATAACCATGCGCTACGACAGCAAGCCCGCCTACGACTAAATAAAGCACGTTTGCTTTGTTTAGAACGTCAAATATTGCAATCAGGCTTTGGACTTTGGTCGGCATCTTATTCCACGATTAAGCACTCTCCAGTCATTTCGGTGGGTTGGGGGAGGCCCATCAGCTTGAGGACGGTTGGTGCGATGTCGGCCAGGCGGCCTGATTGCTTGAGCTTGAGGTCTTTGCAGCCCTGGCCGTAGAGGACAACTTCCACTGGGTTGAGGGTGTGCTGGGTGTGGGCACAGTTGGCATCGAAGTCCCACATCTGGTCGGCGTTGCCATGGTCGGCAGTAACAATGGCTTTGCCGCCTACTTTGTCCACCACGGCAAGGATTTGGGAGAGGCCATTGTCCACTGCTTCACAGGCTTTGATAGTGGCCTGGAGAGAGCCAGTGTGGCCTACCATGTCGCCATTGGCGAAATTGACGACCACGAGGCCGTATTGGCCGCTTTCGATAGCCTTTACGGTGGTTTCGGAAACCCCAGTGGCAGACATTTCGGGTTTCAAATCGTAGGTGGCTACTTCCTTGGGGCTGGGGACCATGCCACGATCTTCGCCTTCAAAGGGGGGCTCGCGGTAGTCGTTGAAGAAGAAGGTAACGTGGGGGAACTTCTCTGTCTCGGCGCAGCGGAATTGCTTGATGCCTTTGGAGGCGACATACATGCCGAGGATGTTGTCCATCTTGGGGGGCTTGCCGAAGAGGATATTTGGGCAGAGACCTTCCTGATAGTTGGTCATTATAGAGTAAAAGAGGTCGAGCTTTTTGCCGCGATCAAAGCCCGCAAAATCATCTTTGATGAAGGCAGCGGAAAGCTCGCGCGGGCGGTCGCCGCGGAAATTAAAGAACACCACGCTGTCGCCGTCTTTGACGAGGCCGATGGGGTTGCCATCATTCCCCACAATCGCAGTCGGCACAATAAATTCGTCCCCATTGCGAGAGGTGTCCAAGGGATTGGCATAGTAGAACTCTACGGCTTCAGTGGCGGATTTGGCGGTGCGCTCAATCTTGCGCCCCGTGAGGCAATCATAGGCGCGCTGGACGCGCTCCCAGCGATTATCGCGGTCCATAGCCCAGAAACGGCCAGAGACGGAGGCAATCTTGCCCACGCCGATGGCGGCGCACTCGGCTTCCAATTCCCTGATGAATCCCAGGCCGCTTTTTGGCGGGGTGTCGCGGCCATCGGTAAATGCCTGGATGAAGACTTTCTCCAAGCCTGCTGCTTTGACTACTTTGAGCATCCCGTAAAGGTGGCGGAGCATGGAGTGCACACCGGCGTCGCTCACCAGGCCAAAAAAGTGGAGAGCGCCACCGTTGCGGCGGGCATTCTCAATGGCTCGTTGGAGAACGGGGTTGGAGGCAATTGCGCCCGTGCTTACTGATTTATCTATGCGGACGATCTCTTGGTCCACGATGCGGCCCGCGCCGATATTCTGGTGGCCCACTTCGCTGTTTCCCATCACGCCTTCGGGCAAGCCTACGTCGAGACCATGCGCGGCAATTTCCGTGCGGGGCCAGTTGGCCGTGAGCGCGTCAGAGCACGGCGTACGGGCGAGCTTCACGGCATTGTGCGCATCTTGCGCGGAATTATGGTTGGCGCCCCAACCGTCTCGAATCACTAGGACTACTGGTTTCATGAAGGATGATTGTTTGGTAAATTAATAAGAAAAGGCTGAGATTTAGACTAAGCCAAAGCCTACTGAAATGCAGCAACCGAAAACGGATTAGTCAATGTTTTCGCGTGAAGCAAGACGGCAGGATTATCGAACCAGAAGGAAGGCACCCCCGCCATCGTGCCCTACATCGGGAGGGAAGCTGAGTTGCTGAGCATCTAGTTTGAAATCTGGGTGTGCCGCCAGGAAGCGTTCGATTACGCGCTCATTCTCCTCTTTCTCCAGGCTGCAAGTGCTATAAACAATGCGGCCATTTGGTTTTAGGAAAGAGACCGCTTTGGAGAGCATTGCCAGCTGGAGTGCGCACAGCTCTTCGATATCAGTCGTGGTTAGCCTCCATTTTACATCGGGCCGACGGCGGATAACGCCAGTGTTTGAGCAGGGGGCATCAAGCAGGATGCCATCGTATTTTTGGGGAATACTTGGTGGCGGCGACCACTCAAGCAAGTCTGCGGCTACTGTTTGTAAGCTGAGCTTGGGGGTAAAAGGGGCTTGCTTCAGGATCGCAAGAGATTCTTCCATCTGCTTGCTTCTTTGGCCGGGCTGGTCGAGCGCGACCAGGCGTGTAGTGCCTTGGCTACTTTGAAGGGCAGGGAGGAGACGGGCGGCAATGGCCTTTGTCTTTCCGCCAGGGCTGGCGCAGAGGTCAAGCAGGGTTTCTCCTGCTTGGGGCTTGAGCAAATCTACAGGAAAACGGGCAAAAGGGTCTTGCGCCACGAGATGGCCAGCGCTTAAGAGAGCGCGGGCATCGGCCCATTTGTCATTGGGTATTTTGTAGTATCCTTGCCACTGGGAGGGCTCCAGCCAATCTGGAATCGGTGCGGCATCGGGCATCGGCAGGAATGGAAAGGCATACGTTTCGGGGAGGCGCTGGTTCCACTCTAGCAGGGCAGCTACTTGCGATTCGGAGAAATTAGTGGCCCAATTCTTAATGAGCCAATCGGGATGGCTGTACTTTAGGGAGAGTTTTAATTCTTTGGCGGGAGGGGTTGCGAAGTCCGTGGCCACTTTGCGGAGGACGGCGTTCACCAGCCGCGATTCGGCATCACTGCATATTCTGCGGGTTTCACTTACGGCAAAGTGAATTATCTGAGCGGTTTTATCGTGGGCAGGGCTATTTTGTAACAATTCGAGGCTGCCCAGGAGCAGCACAGAGCGCAATCGGGGCTTGGGAGCTTTCAGCAAGTAGGGCTTTAGGCGGGATTCCAAGTGAGACCAATGGCGAATCACGCCCAAAACCTGAGCTTGGGCGCGCACGCGCTCCCTGCCTGATTCGGATTTTGGCCAGTCTGCCTCTTCGAGCAGATGGGTGGTCTTTCTTGGGTCCCTAAGCCAATCGGACAGGAGAGCGGAGGAGATTTCCCACCCCGCTTTGGTGGTATTATGGCCAGTTTGGGCATTGGGTTGCCCTTCGGCACTAGGTTTGTGTTGACCTTTTGGGGGTGTGACGCTCATGTTAATCGTTTAGCTCACAACAACACAGTCTGCATGAACAAGGAAGCAATAGATTTGGTAATTCATAAAAATCCTGCCCTGAAGGCTTTCCGCCCAAAGCTCGAAGCCATGAAAGCGGGTGCCTTTGTCATACACCGTTCCTGGGGTATGGGCGTTATCAAGGAGTATGACGCCAAACGCAATCGCCTGATTATCAAGTTCAATGAGCGAGATGATGACCAGCCGATGGATCCCGCCTTTTGTGTGGACAAGATAGACATCCTGAAGGAGGACAATATCCTTGTGCGCCAGCATACCAACCCAGGGTTGGTAGAGGAGATGGTGAAAAAGAATCCCTGCGATCTGATAGTTGAGATACTTTCGCACTGTCCCGACAATTCCGCCAGCCCCTCAGAGATTGAGCGATTGCTCCAAAAGCTTCTGGGTGAAGTGGAATACAAGAAATACTGGACCTCGACAAAGAAGCTACTGGTAAAAGACCCCCGTGTACAGACCCCTGCCAAGAAGACCGACCCCTACATCCTGCGTGACGAGCCTGTAAAGGCTGAGGATGAAATTCTGGATGAATTTTTTGAGACCCGCAACCCCCGCAAGCGCGTGATACAGGCGGCAAAGCTCCTGGAGTTATCCGTGAAGCACGAAGATATTAAGGATGCGCTTCCAGATATCTTAAAGACGCTTACTTCGACCATTCAGGAAACCAAGACATTGAACCGTGGGGAGCGCCTGCATGCGCTCTGGGTTCGCAACGATCTGGCCCGCTTCATTCATGAAGACGTGGACAGCCTGCTACCCACCTCGGCCAGCATTTTGCGTGAGACGGAAGACCTCTCCGAGCTTGCCACCCTGATACCATCCACGCATTACGGCCGTTACCTTAACCTGATAGAGCGCACATTCCCCGAAGTTTGGGTAGATATTCATATAGACTTGCTCAGGAGCAGCTCGGGCAAGATGACAGCGGAAATCATCAGCTACCTTACGGAAAAGGATAAAGATGATTTACTAAAGGCAACGCTTGAGCGCTGGCTCACCGAGCACAGCCTCAAGGGGCCCGTGATTTTGTGGATCATCAAGAACCGCCACACAAGGCGCTATTCTAAGATGCTCAGCGATATGATCACGCCGAAGTTCCTCAATGCTATCTTTTTCGCGATTGATTATGAGGCGCTTCAGAATGCTTCTGCCCGCCGTATCCCACTGGCTGAGCAGCTCAGCGACGACCAAGAGCTTATCGCGGAGTTGTTGGCCACTGCCACTCCCGATGTGGCTATGGACTTGGCGATGGCGCTCCAGCTCAATCAGGGTTTTGACGAGCTGAGCAAGAAGTCTCTGCTTGCACGCTTTATAAAGATATTCCCAGGCATCCAGTCTATCGTAAGCGACGGCGGAGCCACACGGCCAAAGAGCCTCATCGTATCGAGAACGAGCTACGAGCAAAAGCAGGCTGAATACGACAATCTCGTAAACGTGCTCATTCCTGAGAACAAGCAGGCGATTGCCACCGCGCGCGAACACGGTGACTTGCGCGAAAACGCCGAATACAAGATGGCGCGCCAAGACCAAGAAACGCTCATGGCTCGCAAGGCACAGCTCGAATCGGAACTTGGCCGCGTTCAGATCACCGATTTTGCCGATGCGCCCGTGGATGTAGTAGGCGTGGGCAGCGTAGTGGACTTGCTCCAGAGCTCGAACAACAAGAGCGTGACCTACGCAATTCTCGGTGCATGGGACAGCGATCCCGAAAAGCACATCGTGTCTTACCAGACACCACTCGGCACGCAGCTCATTTCCAAGAAGATTGGCGATACGGTTTCTATCGAAGTGGATTCACACAGCGAAGAATACACCATCAAGGCGATTCGCCGCTGGGTAGATACTGCCAAAGTCTAATTTTCAATCCTAGACTAACTTGCCAAAACCGGTAATGCCCTATAAACCAAACGGCATTACCGGTTTTTCTTTTTACTAGCCTCCATGACCGACCCTTGGGATATATTGAAAACTCTGGCAGATCCCACGCGGATGCGGCTGCTGCTATTGTTGCGCGAGGAGGAGCTATCAGTTGCCGAATTGCAGGAGATACTGGAGATGGGGCAATCCCGCATATCCTCGCATTTGGCGGTTTTGCGCAATACGGGCCTTGTGGAGGACCGCAAGGAGGGGAAGCATACCTTTTATTCACTAAGGGCGGCGGCAGCTCCCAAAAATACGCGCCCCTTGATTCAGGCGGCCTTTGACGCCGTGGAGCAGCACCCAGAGGTAAAGCGAGACAAGGCCGAGCTGCACAGAGTGATCCAGCAAAGGCGTGCTCTGGCGGAGCGCTATTTCAACGATGTGGCAGGGAGGCTCGGGCGCAATTACTGCCCAGGGCGCAGTTGGGAGGCCGTATGCCAGTTTCTGCTTTATCTCACGCCGCACATCGACATTGCCGATTTGGGAGCAGGGGAGGGACTTCTGGCGCACCTGATGGCCAAGCGCGCGCGTTCGGTTTATTGCGTAGACAACTCACCGCGAATGGTGGAAGTGGGGACAGGATTGGCCGCGCAATATGGTTTTCAGAATCTCCAATACAAGCTAGGCGATATAGAGGCCATTCCGCTCGAAGGGGAGTCCGTGGATTTGGCTTATTTCAGCCAAGCCCTGCATCACGCAGAGCACCCTCCAAGAGCGCTGGCAGAATCCTACCGCATCTTGCGAAAGGGCGGGCGCGTGCTGGTAATAGACCTTAAAGAGCACAGTTTTGAAAAGGCGCGCGAACTTTATGCCGACCGCTGGCTGGGCTTTCGCGAAAGCGCGCTCCACCAGATGCTCAGAGAGGCGGGGTACCAGCATGTGGAAGTGCGTACCGTGGCCAAGGAAGAGAAGGAGCCCTATTTCGAGACGCTGCTGGCTTCGGGCGTGAAGGACTAGCTACTCGTAGCGGAGGGCTTCTATTGGGTTGAGCCGTGCCGCTTTCCAAGCGGGGTAGATGCCAAAAACGCATCCTACGAGCGTGCAGACAAATACTGCCATGCCTGCCCAAAACCACGGGAAGACAACGGGTACTTTTAGCGCAATGGCAATCCCATTGCCCACCAGAATGCCAAGCAGGATGCCTCCCATGCCCCCTATTTGAGAGAGGAATATGGCTTCAAGGAGCATCTGGCGCAGGATATCCACGCTCTTCGAGCCGAGCGATTTACGGATGCCGATTTCCCGAGTGCGCTCTGTTACGCTGACGAGCATGATGTTCATGATACCCACACCCGCCGCTAAGAGCGCAATAGCGCTGATGATGAGGCCGCCTGCTGAAACGATTATGGCTATCTTGGCAAATGCCTCTCGAAGGGAGTCGTTGGAAAATACTTCGAAAGTATTGGCGTTTTCAGGTTTCAAGCCGCGCACCGAGCGCATGGCGCCAATGGCGTTGTCCTGTGTTTCGAGAAATGAAGAGGCGTCCGGCGCCATCACGGAAAGGTCTATGGAGCGCCACTGGCGCATATGCCTCTCCATAAAGCGTGTAATGGGGATAATGGCGGTATTGTCTTGCGAGCGGCCAAACGTTTTACCTTTTTCCTGCAAGACACCAATAACCTCATAGCGCATTCCTTTTATGGAGATGGTCTTTCCGAGAGGATCTTCACGAGGAAAGAGCTTTTCCAGTACCTCGGATCCTACGAGAATCACTGGCCGATTAAATTCCATATCCTCTGCCACGAGGTCTCGCCCATAGGCTAAGTCCCAGTTGTTGGTTTCGAGATAGTTTTCGTTGGCGCCGATAACATTGACGTTAGAGGAGGTGGAGCGCTCTCCGTAAATGAGCCTTTCGCCACCGTCTTCCATCTGCATGGAAACCAGGGCGCCTTGGTTCTCCATAACGCTTTGGAAGCGTCTTGCTTCGCGCAGGGTTATTGGTGGCCGATGGCGGTAATTCCACCAGCCATCGTTTAGCATGAGACCGGGGAAACGGCTTATCTGAAATACGTTTGCCCCTAGCTGGCTGAGGCTGCTGTCGATGGCTCCGCGAACGGCGGAAAGGGCCGTCATTACGCTAATGACGGAAAAGACTCCGATTGTGATACCGAGAATAGTAAGCCCTGAGCGCAACTTATGGTCGCCCAGAGAGCCCAGAGCCATCCTGAGCAAGTCGCTTTTGCGGAGACGTGCCTGGAGTTTGTTGGGATGTGTTGGAGATTGAGCCATGGTGCCTTAATTCTCGTGGCGAATGGCCACGGCAGGGTCCATTTTTGAAGCAGTAAGAGCGGGAGCGAATCCTGCGATAAGCCCTGTAGTGACGGAAACCAGTAATCCCACTAAAACCAGGTCAGCCGAAAACCCAATGGGTAACTGAGGAAATATGCGGCCTGCCAAAATTTGCATGATGGAGGTGATCAAGATTCCCACAATTCCGCCAATGATACAAATAACGACGGCCTCAGTGAGAAACTGCATAAGAATTGCGCGCTTTCTGGCACCGAGAGCGCGGCGGGTGCCGATCTCTCTAGTGCGCTCCTTTACGCTGACAAAGGTGATGTTCATAATCCCAATCGCACCCACGAAAAGGGAAAGCCCCGTGATAAAAATTCCGCCTAGGGCGATAGAACGCTTTGTCGGCGCGAGGCGTTCTTCAAGAGCTGCCGAACGGTTGATCTCGAAATCGTTTGCCGCTCCAGGTTTGAGGGCGCGCACACGGCGCATGGCACCTTCTATCTCATCTTCGACCAAATTGAGGGGGGCATTTTCTCTGGCTTTAATCAAGATGCTTACGCCCCAATTCCCTGTGTAGAACTTTCGCATCGTCTTGAGCGGGATGACTATTCGCCTATCGAAGCTAACCAATCCCAGGAAGTTGCCTTGCTTCTCGTATACTCCAATGACAGTGAAATTCAGGCCTTGCATTTTCACGGTCAATCCAACGGGGGATATGCCGGGAAAGAGGATTTCCGCAACCTCACTGCCGATGACAGCCACGCTCGCGGCAGAGCGTTCTTCGGTTTCGGTAAAGAAGCGGCCTTCGGCGATATTGGCAGTGCTTACCAGAGGGTAATCGGGCAGTGTGCCATGAGTGGAGACGTCCCTTAACCAGAGCTCGCCACGCTCAATTGTCCACCATTGCTCAACGGTAGGAACAGCGGCCAAAATGTGGGAATCCGGCGTGCTGCCCGCGATGGCATTTACCTGCTCGGCGTAATTGGGCTCCAGGAGTTTTCGATTTCTATACTTAAACCAGTCATCACCAGGGTCGCTCCAAGGCCATTGCTGGATGTAGAAAATATCTGTGCCGAGCATCTGGAGATTGTTGGCGAAGCCCTTGTCGATACCGCGAATCGCCGTGCCCATGAGCGTGACTGCCACGATGCCGATAATTACTCCGAGCGCCGTGAGCAGTGCGCGCATACGGTGCGCGTTTACCTGTTCCCACGCTATGCGGAGGGACTCGGTAAACTCTAGCAGGAATAGGCGCATGACTTGAAAGAATAGGCGCTTGCTAGGCTTTTGCCTTGTTGCGGGAATCGGATTCTACCTTTCCATCGCGGAGCCGCACGAGGCGACGCGCGTGGCGCGCGATGTCTTCTTCGTGAGTAACAAGGATTATAGTATTTCCGCCTGCATAAAGCTCTTCAAAAAGTCCCATGATTTCCTCGCCTGTTTTGCTGTCGAGGTTTCCAGTGGGTTCGTCTGCCAGGAGAATGGCAGGCTTGTTAACAAGCGCGCGAGCTATGGCTACACGTTGCCGCTGCCCGCCCGACATTTCGTTGGGCTTGTGATGGGTGCGCTCGGCGAGGCCTACACGTTCGCAGGCCACACGGGCCATTTCTCTACGCAGGGCTCTTGGCACTCCAGCATACACGAGGGGCAGCTCCACATTTTGGAGAGCATCCGAGCGTGGCAGCAAATTGAAGCTCTGGAAAACGAAGCCTATCTCCTTGTTGCGGATTTGGGCTAGCTCGTCGTCGCTCATGGCCGCTACATCGTGCCCCTTAAAGAGGTAGGTGCCGGCCGTAGGTGTATCCAAGCAGCCGAGCATATTCATGAGGGTGGACTTGCCACTGCCCGATGGGCCCATGATGGCCACATAGTCGTTGGGGAAAATATCCAGATCAACGCCCCTGAGCGCATGAACTTGAGTGGCTCCCAAGTCATAAACTTTTGTGACACTGCGAATATGGATGAGTGGATCGGCCATTTGGCTAAGGCGTGTGCAGTTGTGGCAGCGCTATTTTTTTGACTGGTTCTTTTTTTCTTCGATACGGCTGTTGTTTTTCAGCAATCGAGTCAGAGCGGTGTAGTTGCCCGAAACAATTTCAAGGCCTTCATCCAAACCGCTGATTATTTCAATGTGGGTATTGTCGGTAACACCCGTTTCCACTGCCTGAATTTTGGCCACACCGTTGTTGTTGATGAAAACGACGCGCTGAAGGTTATCTTCGCGATTGGGTTCACCCTTGCGCCCTTGATACTGGATTTTGGTAGCTTCACCCAGAGTTGGATCGGCCTTGCCTTCACCTTCTTCCAGTTCCTTGCGATCGCGCACGGTTACTGCTTGGAGTGACACCGACAGCACATTTTCGACCGTTTCAGTAGATATGTCTGCGGTGGCAGACATGCCGGGCTTTATGCGCTCGTCGAAATTATCGAGACGTATGCGCACTTCAAAATTGGTCACCTGCTCGCGAGTATTTTCCATGGCGACCAGGGCGCTGCTGCCAATTTCTACGACTTGGCCACTTATTCTGGTGCGCCTGCCAAGGGCATCCACTTCCACTTCGGCGGTATCGTCAATTTTTACGTTGATGATATCGCTTTCGCTCACGTCCACACGGGCTTGCATACGGGTGAGATCGGCTACGTCCATCATTTCTGTGCCGGGATTTAGCCCAGTGCCGACCACGCGCTCGCCCAATTCCACACTGAGCTTGCTGATGGTGCCATCCATTGGCGAGTAAATGACTGTCTTCGCCAGTTCATCTCGCGCTTCCTGAAGAAGCATTTCTTGTTGCTCAATGGAGTAGAGGGAAGCCTGATAGGAGGCTTTGGCCACTTCGTAGCGAGTTTGTGCCGCATCCAACTCGGATTGCGTTGAGAAGCCTTGAGAAAAGATTTCCTGGATGCGCTTTAAATCCACCTCGCTCTTAAGCAGCTCGGCTTTTCTTTCCAGATTGGTGGCTCTTGAAGAGCTTAAACTGGCTTCGCGCTGGCGCACTTGGGCTTGGTAGGTATCGTCCTTGATCCTTACCAGCAAGTCACCACGCTTTACTTTTTGTCCCTCTCTTACAGGTAGTTCGATGATTTCTCCAGAAACCTCTGAGGAGATAGTAACCATTACTTGGGGCTGGATTTTGCCCGTTGCGGTAACGGTGCTCGTGAGCGTGCGGCGCTCTACTTTTTCGAGCGTCACTTCGATAGGCCCGTCCTTACTCTTATACTTTAGATAAATCGGAATACCGACTGCTAAAATAACGAGCACAAGCGTTACCCAAATCCAGAGTTTCGATTTTTTCTTGGAAGCCATGACTTAAAATTCAGTTAGGAGAGGAGCCGTTTCATCCCACACCAGACCGTTGCGGGAGAGGCCGCTGCCATCTAAACGGCCCAGGCGAGCGTTCGCTTGCAGTATGGAGAGAAGCGTTTCAAGGCGAGAGAGTTGTGCAGTATCGAGATCGGCTTGGGCTTCTATGACTTCGCGCAAGGTGGAGAGGCCACTTTGGTAGCGGGCCCGGAGTTGTGCATAGTTTTGCTCCTGCAATGCCACAGAGGCATCTGCGGCTTTGAGGCGGGCGGGGCCATTGGTAAGCTCTCGCCAAGCCGTTCGCACTTCCTGATAGAGAGCGCTCTTGGTTTCCTGGAGCCGTATATTTTCGCGTTCCAGGCTGCGTTCTGCAATGCGGACAGAGGCGCGGGCTTCGTTTCTGCCCCAAGGGTAAGCTACTTCCAGCCCTACACGCCACTCGTCTCCGTCGCGATCGGCGGCATTTTCCACGGCGGTGCGCGCCCGCAGGTTATCGTTGCCGAGAAAAGAGGCGCCGAGGGTAAGATCTACTTGAGGCAGAAGCTGATTTTTCGCAACACGGCGATCAATATCCGTGCGGTAGATGGCCTCTTCCTGGGCAGCAATCGTGGGATTCCAAGAAAGAGCGCTCGTCCAAACCGAGGTGAAATCGGGTACCACGGGTGGCTCGGGTTTAATCGGGGAAACCCTTAGGCCGAGCTCTAGCATGGCTGCGTTATCTTTGGCTTCGAGCAGGCCTAGGAATCGGCCCAAAGAATCTTCCGCCTCAGCAATAGATTGATCAGCTAAAATAATCGCTTCTTCCCTGGATGCCAGGGCAGCTTCTGCTTGCAGGACTTCCACCTTGGTTGCCAATCCTACCTTTTCTCGCTGCTTGGATTCGTCCACCAAGTCAGCCGCAGCTTTGCGGATGGATTCTTGCAAGTCCCTACGCGCACGCGCATAGGCAAGGTTCCAGTAGGCGATTTCAGTTTGCTCTACCAGATAGGCGACATCGTTTTGAAAGCGATACCGCGCCTCAGCGTAAGCTGACTTCGCCTTGGCCACCGCGGCTAGATTTACCGTTTTCCAGGCGCCTCGCAAAAGCGGTTGCCTCATTTCCACGCTAAACTCAGAGCTGTATTCCAGATTGGTTAAATTGGTTCCCGCGTTGGAATCGGAGCGCACTAGGGCACTGCTGGCCGTGAGGCTGCCGCCAGTTTCAAAGAGCTTGCGCGCACCTGCTTCATAAAATCGCCTATCAACGCTCGTTCCCTGTGTTTGGCTAAAGGTGGAGGAAGTTTCCCGCTTGGCCAGATTGGCGCTGGTGAAAAGTTCGGTATCGAAGCCCGCTTGAGCTATAGCTACTTGGTCGAAAGCGTTGTCTGGCTCGAAACGGCTTACGCGGATACCCAGATTATTCTCCACAGCCTGAGCAACTGCCGCGCGCAGGGAAAGCGTAGTCGCCTTGTTATCTTCTTGCGCCGGCAAAAGGCAAGGAGTGAGCAATGCAGTGGCAACGGCCACGAATGGCCTTAAAACGAGTATTTTAGAAAGGTTCATTATACACTAGCAGAAGCAAACGTATCAAAGGGGTAAACTCTAGCGCATAATACAAAGTTGCAAATCCTGCCACTAAATTTTTAGAATATTAGTGTGCTGTATGCGATTTATACTCGTTACTTATTTACAAACGTTGAAATAGTAAGCAATTTGCGATTCGCATAATTATGAAAGCTCCATGGTGGCCTGTCTTTTGTCGGCACGATGCCATTCCCTAAGGAACTCAAACACGCTGGGGACGGCCACCCCGTTGCGGGCATTGGCATACGCGATGGAAAAACAGAGCTGCCATTGCCGCATTAGCGTCTTCCATGCGTAGAAAAGGCTATTTTTCGGGTCGTAAATATGGGTGCTTTCTGAAGTTATGCCATTCAGCTCAAGCACTTTTATGCCTCGGCCTTGTTTGAGGGATTCCACATCGGGCACCCTCAAGTCAAAGCGGCCAAAATGGAAACCCCTGTAGTTCTTGGCCAGCGCATCAATGGCATTTTCCAGATCGGGTGTTAAGAGCGATTCGGCATTCAGGAAAAGCGCGCCACGGGCGTGCGTTCCCAGTTCTACCAAAGGAACGTTCTCGCCACTCTTGGGGACGATGGCCAAGCGATCTGCGTGCACTTTTAAGAACCTTGGCGCCATGCAAACGGCGCGGCTGTCTCTCAGGATGAGTTCCTCTAGTGTATGGAGCCCATCTCCCTTAACACTGATTAGGCGTTTGTCAGTTATAGATATTATTTTCCCGTTTGGCCAATCGGGATGGCGCGCGTAAAACACACCGAATTCTCTCCCGCCGATAAATTCCTGAGCGATGAGGGGAAAAGGCGCACTTTCGAAATAGGCTAGAGCGGACGCTTCGTTTTGAATTACTTTCACGGCAAGGCCTCTTTGGCCTTCATCTGGTTTTAGGACAATCGGGTAGCTGAGCGCGTTCTCAGCAAGGAATAGAGAGAGCGACTCCATCCGCTCTTGAGCAGTCCCATTTGGTATGAGTTTCCATCGAGCTATCGCATTTCCTGCACCAGCCAGAGCGCCCAGAATAGCCGACTTACTCTCGCCAATAAATCCTCCCATTGGCATCCCGGGATTGGCGGCAGCCAGTAAGGTGGGGCTGCGGTAACGAAAAAAGGCAAGATAACAAACGTATAAAAAGATAGGGATATTGAACAAAGGCAGAGGCCAAAACTCCCATTTTGTCCAGCGTCTCCAGCGTGAGAGCAGCAAACGGCGACCCTTCCAGGTAAGCGCGGGAAGAAACCAGTAGAGCAATAGATAGATGCTGACACCAATGCAGAGAATGACCAGAGGCACCCATTCGCTGTAGTGATTGTAGGCTAAAATTAGCGATTTCCCAAAGAGCTTGCCTGCGCCCACTATTAGGGGTGTCCATAGAGCGGCCGCCAACAAAAACCAGCCTAAGAATTTCCAGAATCCAGCGCGAGCGAGTCCCGCCGCGAAGTAGGTGGGCGCACGTGTGCCGGGGATAAAGCGGGTAACCAGAATGAGAATGCCGCCTCTCTTTTGGAAAAGTCTTTCTGCTTGGGCTACACGCTCCCGCGAGAGGACCCATTTTAAGGGCGCATGGTCAATTGCGGGGCGCCCATAGTAATAGCCTGCTAAATAGAGCAAATAATCCCCAACGACTATACCAAGAAAGCACGCCACAAACGCTTCCAGATAGGACAACACGCCATGGGCCGCAAGGAATCCGCTGGCAAGACAAGTGAGGTCTTCAGACGTATGCGTTGTGATAGCAATAAGCAGCATGAGCAGCGGGTCAGGCAGCGCATCAAGCCGTGCCCTCGCTTGAGGATCACCCATGAGCACACGCTCAAATTCGGCCAAGAACGCCCCAATGGCATTGCTTATGATCCCACCCAGTGGCGTGACAAAAACCAACCCAACTACCAAAGCCACAATAAGCGGGGCCAACTGGCGCAGGAGGCTTTGTTTCGGGGCGAGAGAAGAGGACATACGAGATATAGGGATTTTTAAGCAGCGATTATGTATCGTGTGACAACTGAAGCGTAGAAATAAGCTTGGGTGCCACGGAGCCGTCTCGGGCGATTTTATGATAGGTGAATACTATGTTTTCGGTGGAGATGTGAATGTGAGAAATGCTTCGAGTGCGAGCATCCGGGCGGTTCATCAATATGCCCAAGGCGCCGTCTGCTTCGTTTCGGCTTTTATGAAATGTTTCCAGATAGGAGAGCGTATCGGTTGCTGAATTGGCCAACTGCTCAAAGCGCATGCTTCTTGCCGCCCGCACTGCTGCGGGTTTGAAGGAAGAGGTTGTTATGAAGCCCACCGCAGATTCGATCGCCAATTGCGCAAGTCGTTCGCCGTTCCAGCGAAAAAGCCTGCCGCCTTCCCGTGGCTTGAAGGCTAGCATTAAAAATGGGCGGTAGTTTGCCAATCCAGCGCTATTTAGCTGTGAGGATACTGATTGAACGGACGGGCATGTCGCCTGATTGAGCAGCAGTAGACCGCGAGAGGTTGGCGCGGCAAGCGGCGCTACTTGGCCACAATCGTAGTCGTAGAAATTCAGGAGCGCCACAATTAGGCCGTATGTATTTACTGCCAGCCACGAGCCTTTCCCTTGCGGATCAAGAGGCGCCAGGTAGTGCGGCTTACTTTTATCAAAGCGGTGAGGTGGGAGTTCTTCTGCTCTCGTGTGAAGTTCGTCTCGATTAAAAAAGAAATCGAGAGTTGTGCCATTTTGCCACCAAGATGCCGTGCACATAAGGGTGCGCTAGTGCTGTTGGCTCGCCCTGTATTTAATACTTGAGGGAGCTACGCCGAAATCCGTCGGCAAGGACAAATCCGTTTCTTGCCTCACAATGACTGAAATGAGCGCATTGTGGTGAACCGTATGACTGAGCAAAAACTGCAATTCCCTGCGAATCGTAGAGCCTGCCCACGGTGCTTCGTGCCCGCAATCCATCTTTACCTGGATTTGGGTGTCTAAGTCTACATCCACGGCGAGTTGCTCAAGCCCTGCGCAAATCCCACGGATATAGGCAGCGGCGTAGATAGGGTCATTCTCGACCTCTGGGAGTCTCTCTCGCGCGTCGTAATCCACCTTGCCTTCACCAATACCGAGCAAAAAGCACTGGAAGTGATCGGTGTCATGACGGATATGCGCGCCGATAGTGCTACCAAACACAGTTTCACAGGGCTTGTTGTAACTCTCTGGAGTTAACTGCCCGAGCAACTGGATCAGTCGGTGAAGCGAAAGCAACAGATCTTCTATAATGAGTTCCACAAATGCAAAAGACGATTGGTGTCTAGAAAACCTTACAGATGATTGGACGCAATCTCTAAAATTTTGCAAATGCTGTCGGTTTTTGCGTACTTGCCAGAAGCAGGCTACTGCGAATTATGAGACAGAATGCCTGAAAGCAATCCAGCCAGTCTCACGAAAATGCCAGAGCGCGGCGCACGAAGTCTTGTTATTGAAGGGCTTTTTGTAGGGCTTGCGTGCGTGGTGTTTTGGTTGATTGCCGTTTTTGCGATTCGGGACAAGTCCACCACGTTCGACGAAACGGCCTATCTTGCGGCGGGGATTAGCCATTTGCAGCACGACGATCATCGCCTAGCGGTGGGTAATGGGCCATTTCCTTATCTCTGGCAATCGCTGCCGCTTTCCGCAGGAGAAACCAAGGCTAACTTTCCGTTGGAATACCTGGACACCGAGGAGCTGCGCACCCCTTACCAAGCAGGGTGGCAGTTGCTCTACAAATGGGAGAACGATCCATTTCAGCTGCTCACTATGGCACGCGCCATGACTGGCTTGCTCGGCGCGGCATTGCTGGCAGTGGTGTATTTTTGGTCGAGGTCAATATGGGGTCTATGGGGTGGCGGGGTAACTTTGCTGCTGGGGCTCTTTTGCCCTACACTGCTCGCGCATTCCGGGCTGGCGACATCGGATATCGCAGCCGCGCTATTTTTTACCGTAAGCTTATGGGGATGGTGGTCGTTGCTCCAGAGAGGCTCAGTGATGGGCGTCGCAGGCGTTTGCCTGGGGATGGCATTGCTCCTGACTACAAAGCTGTCGGGCATTTTGATGCTGCCCGTGATGGCGATCACGCTTGCGCTGCATCTAGCCAAGCGGCGAAGCAGTGGGTGGCGCGAAGCGCGCCGCGTAGTCCTTCGGATGGCAGTGGTGAGCCTCTTGGCGCTGGGCACATGGTATTTTGCGGTATGGGCACAGTTTGGCTTTCGCTACTCTATGGTTCCCGAGGGGAGGCTACATCCCTCTGAGCCGTGGCTTTCCTGGGAAAGCATAAGGCCCGAGAGTGAGACACTTGCGGCATTTGTGGATGTGGCCAGGGAGAAGAAGCTTTTCCCAGAGGCTTATATATGGGCTTACACTTGGATTTACAGCGAGCTCGACGAGCGCTCTGCATACTTCAGGGGCGATTACAGGCTTACAGGGTGGAGGAGTTTTTTCCCAATCAGTTTTCTGATAAAGACACC
>CAZHQD010000050.1:0-19485 GCA_964533835.1 uncultured Puniceicoccaceae bacterium
GCCTCCAATCTCCCTGGCTGGCACACCACTATCTTTCCTCCCTACTTCGTAGCGGGCGCGATCTTCTCCGGATTCGGGATGGTGCTTACACTCATGCTCCCGCTCCGCAGCATGTTCAAGCTCCACGATCTTATCACACAGTACCATATCGACTGTATGTGTAAGATCATTTTGGCAACGGGTAGCATGGTAGGCTATGCCTATGCTATGGAGTTCTTTATAGCGTGGTATGGAGCCAATCCCTATGAAGGTTTTGCGTTTATCAATCGTGCTTTTGGCCCCTACTGGTGGGCTTACTGGATAATGATTACATGCAATGTGATTTCCCCACAGCTCTTCTGGTTTAAGTGGGTGCGCGAAAATACTGCGTTCATCTGGATAGTCTCCATTTTCGTAAACGTAGGAATGTGGTTTGAGCGCTTTGTGATTACTGTCACATCCCTCGCCAACGATTTTCTACCCTCTTCATGGGACTACTATTCGCCCACGGTCATCGATATCTTTACTTTCTTCGGCACGTTCGGACTCTTCTCCGTGCTCTTCCTGCTGTTTATTCGCTTTGTGCCCATGATGGCATTTGCCGAAATTAAATCAGTGCAACCAGGCGCAGACCCACACCACCACTAATTGGTAGCCTTTCTAGCCATGTCCAAGCCCTACGGCATAATCGCTCTCTTCGACACCGCGCACGATGTTTATCATGCGGCGGAAATGACGCGCGACGCGGGATTCTCCCGCTGGGACGCACTGACACCATGCCCCGTTCACGGTATGGACAAGGCGATGGGGATCAAGCGCTCCAAGGTGCCTATCTTTACCTTTGTTGGCGGCTTCATCGGGTTTTTCTCAGGCATGGCGCTAGCGTGGTACACAGGGGAGTATGATTATCCGCTAATTGTGGGAGGTAAGCCGTTTTTCAGTCCTATCTTTCCTTTCCCAATCGCCTATGAGCTGACGATTTTGTTGGCCGCATTTGGCACGCTGGCGGGCATGTTTATCACCAATAAGCTTCCCATGCATTACCATCCGGTGATGAATTATGAGAAATTTTCCGCCTGCCTAGACGACAAGTTTGCTATCGTCATAGAGTCGGAGGACCCACTTTTTGACACTGAAAAAACCCGTGCCTTTCTTGCGCAGCTTGGGGGCCATTCCATCGAGTTAGTGAGCGAATAATATGCGTATCTTTTTCGCCATATTCTTTTTCCTGGTTGTCGCTGTGATCTCCATAGCAGGCTTCCGTGGGCAATATTTCAAGAAGCCACCTCTGGAAGTATTTCCAGACATGGATCGTCAGGCTAAGATAAAGCCACAGACGGGCAGTACGCTCTATGCTGACGGGCGCGGGGATCGTCCTCACGTGCCAGGCACCGTGCCTCACATTACAGAGGTGCAGGAGCAGTATCCTTGGATGCAACCCAAAGACAGGCTGGTTGAAGATTCCTATCTGGCAACGGGCAAGTTGCCCAATGGCGAATGGGGACGTGGGTTTCCTTTAGCCATCACCAATGAGATGATGCTGCTTGGACAAAAGAAGTATAATCTCAACTGCGCGATCTGCCACGGCGAAGCCGGAGACGGAAACGGAATCACTAAGAACTATGGCATGGTTGCCACACCCAGCTATCATGGAGACCTCTATCGAAATATGTCGGAGGGCGAGATTTACAATACCGTCACCAACGGTAAGAATACCATGATGGGATATGGCGCCAAGCTGACTGTTGAGGAGCGGTGGGCTGTCGTCGCTTACTTGCGCGCACTGCAGCTCTCTCAAAATGCCACACCTGCTGATCTACCTGCTGATAAACGAAAGGAGCTAGGCCTATGAGTGCCCACGCCGCAACTGCATCAATAGCCTCCACTGCATCCCACGGTGGCAAAAAGGATTACTCAACAATTTGCCTCATTGCAGGTATTGTATTCGTATTTCTCTCGTTTGTAGGCCTTTTCATGGGCGCACAAGCTGAAGATGCCCGCCCGTTTCTCGGGGTTTTGCTGGGGGCTGCTTTCTGGCTTTCCATTTGTATAGGGGCTCTTTTCTTCGTGATGCTGGCTTATGTGTTTGATGCTGGCTGGTCAGTGGTAGTGAGGCGCCAAGCTGAGTTTGTGATAGGGAGTTTCAAGTGGCTCGCGCTCATTATCATTCCACTGGTGGTACTGGCGATCTTCAACGCGGATAATAATGCCTATCCGTGGAAATGGCTAAGTTACGACAGGTACACAGCATCCGGTCACTTAGTAGGCCATGACCCGCTATTTCTCGCAAAGGAAGCCTACCTAAACAGCGCTCGATTCCTTGGATTTGTAGTTCTCTATTTTGTCATTTGGATAGGTGTATCCGAAGCGCTGCGTTATCATTCACGCAAGATGGATAGCGATGGCGACTTGCGCCACACTCGTGCCTGCCGCAAAATCTCTGCCTTCGGCATCATCGCTTCAGCATTTGCTACTACGTTTGCGGCTATCGATTTGTTCAAGAGCTTGGATTACCACTGGTTTTCAACCATGTATGGGGTGTGGTTCTTCGCCGCGAGCATCCGTGCAGGCACTGCTCTTTTGATTATCCTGTGTTTCTATGCAGCTCACAAGGGCTGGCTCAAGGGTTACTATAAACCCGCACACTCCTACTTGCTCGGGTGTATGCTATTGGCCTTCACGGTATTCTGGGCATACATTAGTTTCTCACAGTACTTTCTTATCTACAGCGCTAATATTCCTGAAGAAACATTCTGGTACAACATCCGCGAAATCAACGCAGATGGAGCAAAGAATTCTTGGTGGTGGGTAAGTATGGGGCTTATCTTTGCGCACTTCTTTGTGCCTTTCCTTTACCTACTTTGGTATAACAATAAGTTCGGTATGCGCATTGTGATCATTGCAGCATGGACGCTTACGTTCCACCTGCTTGACCTTTATTGGAATATTGTGCCTGCCAAGAAATTTGATGCTGCTACAGGCGAAGCGGTCATACGCCAATTTTATGTACACTGGGTAGATATAACAACTATCCTCGGTGTAGGTGCTATTGTGTTGTGGGTTTTGTTTAGCTCCGCCAAGAGCACCAAAGCGATACCTACCCGCGATCCTCGCATCTTAGAGTCTCTTAATGCCCATGAGTGATCCTATTTCCAATAATTCTGCGGAGCCCTCAGAAAACCGCGCCTTGCTGAGTGCACTGGCGTGGGTAGGGGTGATCCTGCTCTTTGTCCTCATCGTGTGGCTTGCTTACTTGCCAACGCGTCCACAGCCTATAGATCAGGCATTGATTGATCAACGCAAGAAGACGCTGGCAGATGTAAAGGCCAAGCAAGCTAAATTAGTAAGTAGCTACGAGGTTGTAGACGCTCAAAACAAGATCGTGCGAATTCCCGTTGAGCGTGCCATGGAGCTCACTGTGCAAAGACTTAATTCTAAATCCGGCAGCGACCTTTCAAATTCGCAGTCTGCTGCACCTCTGGCAGCAACGACAACATCTGCCGAATAAATCCATGCAATGGACTACTTACATCCTGCTCGGCTTGGTGGGTGGGGGCATTTTCTTTGCCGCCGCTGCCTTTGCTTTGCACTGGTCTTCAAAAAATGGGCAACTCTCTAATTTTGAAGAAGGAGCGCGCTCCATTTTTGATGAAGAAGAGCCAGAAGGGCAGATGACCGATCATTTCCCTACCAAACAAGTTTCGAAAAGGGAACACTCATGAGCGCCATTTCTGATTTCTATGCTTCCATCAATCCGCAGAGTCCGCCGGATTTGGCTGTGCGTGCCAAACTCAGTGAGATAGATGCGTCCATCAAGTGGCCTGCATTGCTGTTTCTGGTATCCGCAGTTCTCTGGCTGCTGTTTGGGACGGTATTTGCTATAATTGCCTCAATCAAACTCACTAACCCTAACTTTCTTGGGGATATAGAGTGGCTCACGTTTGGCAGAGCTCGTACCGCTCACCTCAATGCCATGGCTTATGGGTGGGCTAACAATGCGGCCTTTGCCGTTGGTACTTGGATTATGTCGAGACTTTGCAAGTGTCGCATTCGGCACCCCGGAATACTTTTAGTGGCAGGTGTATTTTGGAATATAGCCATAAGTGTTGGCATCTACGGCATCTTAGCTGGGGATATGACTAGTGTGGAATGGCTCGAAATGCCCACCTATGCGACACCGCTCGTTGCCATTTCCTATGCTCTGATTGGTGTGTGGATAGTGGTCTCTTTCCGCTGGCGCCAGTCTGATCACGTTTATGTTTCTCAGTGGTATCTGCTTGCGGCGTTTTTCTGGCTGCCATGGCTTTACACAGTGGCCCAGATAATGATTCTTTTTGAGCCAAGCCGTGGTGTTGTCCAGGCTCTTACAAATTGGTGGTTTGCCCACAATGTCTTAGGTCTGTGGCTTACCCCCATTGGTTTGGCATCCGCCTACTATCTCATTCCCAAGGTACTGGGCACACCTATTCATAGCTACTACCTTTCTGTGATAGGTTTTTGGTCGCTTGCTTTGTTCTATAATTGGGCAGGTGTTCACCATTTGGTTGGTGGGCCCGTTCCTGCCTGGTTGATTTCGGCGGGTATTGTTGCCAGCGTTATGATGACTATTCCCGTCGTCGTGACCGCGGTAAACCACCACATGTCTGTCGTAGGCAAGTTCAAGCAAGTTTGGGTAAGCCCAACTCTTCGCTTTATCGTTTTCGGCGCCATGATGTACACAACGACGAGTCTGATTGGCTCTACGATGGCTCTCCGCAAGGTCAACGAGATAACGCACTTCACTCACTTTACTGTCGGGCATGCCCACCATGGTGTGTATGGGTTCTTCACCATGATCATGTTTGGTAGCATCTATTACATGATGCCTCGCTTGCTCAAGCGCGAGTGGCCCAGCGCCATGCTCATTCGTGTGCACTTCTGGTTCTGTGCAGGCGGCATTACGCTCATGATTGTGGCGCTGCACGTCGGCGGGTGGTTGCAAGGCCTCCAGATGAATAACCCAGAGAAGTATCCGAACTTTATTGATATTGTGCGCAATACACTACCATGGCTCCATGCACGCTCGTTGAGTGGCGTAATGCTTACGGTGGGCCATGTTGCTTTTGCCCTGAATTTCTTCTGGCTCGCATGGAAAGAGGTCGGTCAACGTGATCTCTTGGGCAAACCCACTATGCTGGATGACGAATCCTCTGTTTCAGCCAAAGCATGAAAAACCTGCCGTTACTTTTCTTAGGCATCTTTTTCACCCTGGCGTTCTCCTGGGTGGGTATCATCCTGAGCAGCCATCTCACGATCGGCCAGTTGCAGCCTACAAGCGCTGTCCTTATTCGTCCAGATACGGGTGAGGAGATAGGAGGCATGACCTATCAGGACAATTTTAATCGCACCACACCAGGCCAGTCTAACTTAGCCGAGCAGCAGTTCCCTCAAGATATTGTGGGGCTGGCCAAAGCTGGAAAAGAAGTTTACCAAAACATGGGTTGTATGTACTGCCACTCACAGCAGGTGCGTCGCCGCGGTTTTGGAGCAGACTTTGACCGTGGCTGGGGTGACCGCCAGTCGGTGCCTCGTGATTATATTCGGCAGGATCGTGTCTTGCTGGGAACCATGCGCACGGGGCCAGACCTCATGACCGTAGGCCAGCGCCTTCCCGACCCAAATTGGCAGCACCTACATCTCTATAATCCGCAAATCACGTCCAAGGGCTCCACAATGCCACCCTTCGCATTCCTGTATGATTTGCGTAAGATCGATCCTATCTTAGGGCCATCCCCCAAGGCGCTTCCCTTGAGAGGCGAGTTTGCACCGCCCGAAGGCTATGAAGTGGTGCCCACTCAACGCGCCGAAGCGCTTGTAGCCTATCTACTTAGTCTGAAACTCGATTATTCCCTGCCGGAAGGTAAGCTCCCGGAGTAAACTTTTTTTCGCATAATGGCAGACCAAAAGCCAAATTCGTCGAATCCATCCCCGCTTGGGCCTTCCCGCACCACGCTGGAGCATACTGGCTTGGGCGATTCTGAGTTGCAGTCGTTGCACTCTCAGCTCTTGCGTGAAAAAAGCGAGCCTAGCGAAGGCTTTGCCCCAACCCCTCTTTATCTTGTCTTCTTGATAGCTGCGCTTTCTTTCTGGGCTGGTCTCTACTTGATTCACTACTCATCCGGGTTCGATATGTTTACCTACGATGAGACTATCGATCCTACCAAGGCTGCCGCAGCGGCCACAGTGGTAGAGTTTGATCCCATAAAGGCGGGTGAAACCTATTATCGCAGGAACTGTGTGGCTTGCCACCAAGCGAACGGCATGGGTGTGCCGGGAGCATTCCCTCCGCTGGTTGCTTCGGAATGGGTCTATGGTTCCGATGAACGCCTCATTAAGATTCTCTTGCACGGAATGGCCGGCCCTATAACCGTGAAGGGGAATCAGTACAACGGCAATATGCCAGCGTTTAGCGCATCAAAAGACCGCGATATCGCTGCCGTGCTCACTTGGATACGCACCACTGAGGCTTTCCAGAATAATGCAGAGCCTATCACTGAGGAGCGAGTAGCAGAAGTTCGTGCCGCTGTTGGCGCTCGCTCTCAGCCATGGAGTGGTCCAGAGCTGGAAGCTCAATACAAGTAGTTGCCTATTGGCGCTCGGCGAGCAGTATCGTTCTGTGGAGTATCGCTTTGCAACACAGGCCGACTGTGCTCTTTTGGCGGAGTGGAACTGGCAGCTAATTCAGGACGAAGGCCATCGCAACCCGATGACAGTCGCTGAACTAAGGGTGCGCATGGAAAACTGGCTCAAAAGTGAGTATCGAGCGGTTATCTTTAGCACAGAGCAGGCTTTACCATTTGCTTACGCATTATACAGGAATGAGCCAGATCACATCTACCTCAGGCAATTCTTTGTTGCTCGAGATTACAGAGGCAGGGGTATGGGCAAGATGGCTATGCAAAAACTCCTGTCGGAGGTATGGCCAAATCAGACGAGGATCAGGGTTGAAGTACTAACACGAAACGCAGGCGCCTTGTCTTTTTGGCGCAAAATCGGATTTTGCGATTACTCGCTCTGTCTTGAGGCTGAAACTTAAATCAGCATTGGTAGGCCGTCTGAGACTCGAACTCAGAACCAATGGATTAAAAGTCCACTGCTCTACCATTGAGCTAACGACCCATTGAAAGTAAAGGAAGAGAATACAGCTTTACTGCCTTTAGTTGCAAGTATTTTTTGGCATTTAATAGCCTGAAAAACACAAGGCGAAATCTTGTTATGAAGATTTTTTGAGAGTTGAAACAAAACGGTCTATTCTGTCTGTGGCCTCTAAAATGCGTTCATAGCTAGTTGAGAAACTAGCGCGACAGAAGCCCACACCGCCCGGGCCAAATGCCGTTCCCGGAACCATGGCTACCTTGCCTTCGCTCAAGAGACGCAGGGCGAAAGTTTTCTCGTCCAGACCTGTTGTAGTCACCTTGGGGAATGCATAGAATGTGGCTTCAGGCGTATGGCAGGGTAGGCCGATTTCGTTGAAGCGACGCACTATCAGGTCGCGTCGGCGCTGGTATTGCTCCTTCATGCGCTTCACATCCTCGTCGCCATTGGTGAGCGCTTCAATGGTGGCTTCTTGGCTAAGTATGGGGGCGCACATCATTGAGTATTGATGGATTTTCATCATGGCTTCAATGAGTGGGGCAGGGCCGCAAGCATAGCCGATACGGAACCCAGTCATCGCGAACGCTTTAGAAACACCATGGATGAATATGGTGCGCTCCTTCATGCCTGGTAGTGAAGCTATACTTACGTGATCGCCTTCAAACGTAAGCTCAGCGTAGATTTCATCGCAGATGACCAAAAGGTCTTTTTCCTGGGCAAACTTCGCGATTTTCTCGAGCTTATCACGGCGAACAACGCCACCTGTTGGGTTGGTGGGGAAGTTTAGAAGCAAGACCTTGCAGCCAGGCTCCCAAGAGGCAGCGAGAAGATCGGGATCGAGCGCAAACTCATCGCCGGGCTTAGTTTCCACTGGTACGCCTATGCCGTAGACTAGAGTTACGCTGGGGTGATAGCTCACGTAGCAGGGCTGGTGATACAGCACCTTGTCCCCAGGATTGATTACGGCCCGTAGGGCAATATCCAGGATTTCAGAGACGCCGACACCGACAATAATCTCATTTTCGGGTTTGTATTCGACAGAGAACTTGCGGCCTACGTAATCGCTGATGGCGTGACGAAGTTTCAGGAGACCGAGGTTGTTGGTGTAGCTGGTCTTTCCTTTTTCCAATGCGAAAATGGCTGCCTCACGAATATGCCAGGGTGTAACGAAGTCCGGCTCGCCGATACCGAGCGAGATGGCCTCCGGCATTTTTTCAACCACGGCAAAGAAGTCGCGAATACCGCTCTTTGGCAGATTCACAACGTGCCGCGCTATATACTGAGTGCAGGATTGCATTGTAGGTGGGTTGTAAACGAAAGATTTAGTTACGTAATCACTTATGATTTTAAGGCATAGCAATGGCTAGTCTTAGGACATGGGCACTTATGGTGCCATTTTTAGAGTAAGGAATGAACTACGGGCTGACGCTTGGCTTGTCGGGGTCGGCCTTTTTGGTTTCCAGAAGGTAGCCTTGCTCTTTGTAGGCGCTCAGCATGAAGTGGGTGGCCGTGGAAAGGACACCATTGATTGTAGAGAGGCGAGCAGAGACAAAACGCGCCACGGTGTGCAGATCGGGGCCGCGGACAACAACCATGAGGTCATAACTGCCACTCATGAGGTAGCAGGTCTCGACTTCCGGGAAACGCGCGATGCGCTCTGCTATGCGGTCAAACCCGCCTTCGCGTTCGGGCGTAATACGCACTTCAATGAGGGCGCGCACCTGATTGGCACCTGCGGCATCAGGATGGAGAACGGGACGCCAACCCAGAAGGACTTTTTCCTGTTTTAGGCGAGCTAGTTCCTTTTCAACGGTAGTTGCATCGGTGCCCAAGACTTTGGCGATCTGCTCGGCGCTGAGATTTTCGTTTTCCAGAAGGACTTGTAAGACGGTGGCCATAGCTAAATAGAATGTTGAGATGAATGTTTTGCGAGCGTTACAAGAGCATTACTCCTGTATGAATTGCTTTTGTGTAGCGTGACGCGCGCGCAGCCGCAGGCCATTCAGGCGAATAAAGCCAGTGGCATCATTTTGATTGTAAGTGCTCTTTACGCCTTCCATCGAGGCAACATGCTCATCGTAGAGCGAAAAAGCACTCTTGCGACCACAGGCAATGATATTGCCTTTGTAGAGCTTCATGCGCACAACGCCAGACACTGATTCCTGGCTTTTGTCCACAAGCGCTTGAAGGCACTCACGCTCAGGAGCAAACCAGAATCCGTAATACACCAGCTCAGCATACTTCGGAATGAGGGAGTCGCGCAGGTGCATGACTTCGCGATCCATCGTAAGGCTTTCCATTTGCCTATGAGCTGCCATGAGGATGCTGCCACCTGGAGTCTCATAGACGCCACGGCTCTTCATACCCACAAAGCGATTTTCCACCATATCCACGCGCCCAATGCCATGCTTGCCGCCGAGCTTATTGAGCGTTTTCATAACACCTGCCGGGCTTAGGCGTTGGCCGTTTACGGCCACACAGTTCCCCTGTTCAAACTCCAGTTCAACATATTCGGCTTTGTCTGGAGCATCTTCAGGAGAAACAGAAAGTTTGAACATGCCTTTGTTCTCAGGTGTGGTAGGGTCATACCATGGGTCTTCCAAGACACCTGCCTCGTAGGAGATGTGAAGGAGATTTCTGTCCATCGAGTAGGGCTTGGTAAGAGAGGCCTCGACTGGGATGCCTTGGTCTCGGCAGTAGGCTATCATTTCTGCCCGCCCTGGAAATTCCTTGCGGAAATCATCCATCTTCCAAGGTGCGATAATCTGCAGATCTGGAGCGAGCGCAGCATAGGTGAGCTCAAAGCGGCACTGGTCGTTCCCTTTGCCAGTGGCGCCGTGCGCAACAGCCGTTGAATTTGTTTTGCGGGCAATATCAATCTGGGCTTTGGCGATGAGCGGGCGGGCGATGGAAGTACCCAAAAGGTATTGACCCTCGTAGAGGGCATTGGCACGAACCATCGGATAAATATAATTCGTGGCGAAATCTTCTACGAGATCTAGTGTAAAGTGCTCCGAAGCGCCTGTTTTGAATGCTTTTTGATCGAGCCCGTTGAGCTCCTCTTCTTGGCCGATGTCGGCACAAAAAGTCACAATTTCAGCGCTGAAGTATTGCTTCAGCCAGCTTACGAGTACGGAGGTGTCAAGGCCACCGGAATAGGCGAGGACGATTTTCATGGATTGAATAAAAGTTAAAGGTTGTATTAGGAGGTTAAAGGTTGAAAGTTAAAGGTTGTTGTGATTCTGACTGTATCTATAATCTGATGATATGAGACAAGTATTGGTTTATCCAGGTGAGGATGGTTACTGGGTTGCAGAATGCCCGAGTCTGCCTGGCTGTATTTCGCAAGGCGAGACAAGAGAGAAAGCCATTTTGAATATTCGAGAAGCCATCGATCTATATACGGATGTTCTGCGTGAGGACGGATTACCCGTTCCAGAGGAGAAGTTTGAAGCCTTGCTACTTGCGGTATGAGCAAGCTGCCGCAAGTATCTGGAAGCGACGCTGTGCGTGCGCTCCAAAAGCTTGGATTTAGGGTGAGGCGTCAACAAGGTAGCCATATTATATTGCGACGAGACGATCCCTTTGCTCAAACGGTGATTCCAAACCACCCACAGATCGACAGAGGGACCTTGCGTGCCATTATTAGACAAGCAGGAATGAGCATTGAGGAGTTTGTTGAGCATCTTTAACCTTTAACTTTAAACCATTAACCACCAACCTAGACCAACTGGCACAGGATGGCCTTTTGGACGTGAAGGCGGTTTTCGGCTTCGTCGAAAACAACGGAGTTTGGGCTATTGAAGACTTCTTCAGTGACTTCCTCTCCGTAGTGTGCAGGAAGGCAATGGAGAAAGAGGGCGTTTGGTTTGGCAGCGGCCATCAGGGGTGAATTTACCTGATAAGGCAGCATTTCAGCCAGGCGCAGGGCGGTCTCTTCCTCTTTGCCCATGCTCACAAAAACATCCGTGTAGAGGCAGTCGGCACCAGTGGCCGCCTCTATTGCGTTTGTAGTGAAGCTGTAGTTTTTGGGCAACCCATGTGCAGCCAGCAAAGCGTCCACTTCGCTAGAAGGAGCAAATCCCTGAGGCCCAGCTAGTTTTAGCTGAATCCCTGTGATTGCGGCACTGATAATCCATGAATGCGCCATATTGGAAGAGCAGTCACCGAAAAAGGCGACCGTCTTTCCCTTTAGCGCTTCCAAATAAGCTTGGCCAGGCTTAGCCCACTTTTCCGCAAGCGTGAAGAGGTCGGTATAAAGCTGGCATGGGTGCAGGAAATCGGTAAGACCGTTCACAACAGGCATTGAGCCAAACTTTGCGAAGTCATCAACTAGACCGTGCTCATGGCACCGTATGACGACGCCATGAAGGTAGCGTGAGAGGACCTTAGCTGTGTCGGACACAGTCTCGCCTCTGCCTAGCTGCATGGTGCGCTGATCAAGGTAGATGGGCTGCCCTCCCAGCTCAAGAATGCCGACTTCAAAGGACACACGTGTCCGCGTGCTGCTCTTTGAGAAGAGCAGTCCCCATGTTTGCCCGGCCAACGGCTTAGGTTGGTTCGGCTTTCCTCTCTCGGCCTTTAGGCTCTTTGCCAATTGAAATATGTTTTCAATTTCAGAGAGATTAAAATCTGTTTCTTTAAGAAAATGTCTCATCAGTAGTCGAGTGTGTGTTAGAGTAGGGTTGCTGGCAGCCACTAGAAGTTGGCCAGCGTTTGTTCGAACAAACCAATTGCTTCGCTGATCTCATTCTGTGATGCGTTGAGAGCGGGGAGGAAACGAATGGCGTTGTCACCCGCGCGCATTACGAGCAGACCGTTATTTCTCAGCGCGGTGATGTAGGGAGCAGGATCTGAAGTAAAGGCTACAGCCAACATAAAACCATGCCCTCTCACTTCAGAACAGTGTTGGGGGAATTTGGAAACAATTGCCTGCAACCCACTAACTAGAGAAGGAGTGAGCTGAGTGACATTTTCCAAGAGCCTTTCTTCCTCCATGATATCGAGGATGGCTAACCCGGCAGCGCAAGCCAATGGGCTTCCTGCGAAAGTAGTTCCGTGAGAGCCTGGTTTGAAGAGGCCTGCGTATTTCTCGGCAATCCAGATAGCACCCATTGGAAAGCCGCCGCCAATGCCTTTTGCCATGCCAATGGCGTCAGGCTGAACTCCGTGGTGTTGATAGGCGAAAAACTTTCCTGTGCGGCCAATGCCACACTGCACTTCATCCAGGATGAGGAGCAGATTGTGTTTGTCGCATAGCGCGCGCAGTGAATGCAGGAACTCCTTCGTACAAGGGTGGACACCGCCTTCACCCTGGATGGTTTCCACAAAGATTGCCGCAGTGGTATCGTCTATCAGGCTGGCGAAGCTATCCGCGTCGTTTAGTTTGCCAAAGGCAAAGCCATCCAGCATGGGCCGAAAGCCACCTTGGATTTTTTCCTGGGGTGTGGCGGCCATGCTGCCGAAGGTTCTTCCGTGGAAGGCCTTTTCCGCACAGAGCACTTTATAGCACACACCCTCTTTGCCGGCTTTGGAAGCTCCATGCAAACGCGCAAGCTTGAGTAATGCCTCATTAGCTTCGGTGCCAGTATTGCAGAAAAAGATGCGGCCTTGCGCCTCTACTTTTTCTACCAGTCTCTTGGCTAGAAGCCCTTGACCGTTATGCTTGAACGCATTGCTGCAATGGCACAGCGTTGCAAGCTGGTCTTGCAGACGTTTGACCCACTTAGGGTGGCAATGGCCTAGAGCATTTACAGCTATGCCGCTGGCAAAATCCAGATAGCATTTGCCGTCCTCATCCCAGATGCGTAAGCCTTCACCGCGCACAAACGAAACAGGTGCCCAAGCGTAGTTGCCCAGGAGATACTGGTCGTAGAGTTCTGCCGTAGTTTGAGTGGCCATTGCTATTTATTTACTAGGTGCTGATTTTGATGGATGAATGATCTCTGTGCCGATGCCTTTGTCTGTAAATATCTCAAGAAGAAGGCTATGAGGAAGACGCCCGTCTATAAAGTGGACGCGGTGGACTCCGTTTTGAAGCGCTTCCAGGGCGCTATCTACTTTGGGGCGCATACCGCTGGATATAATTCCCTTTGCTTTGAGTTCGGGCACTTCGTCTGCTTTCAGTGTGGAAATGAGCGTGCTGGGGTCTTTGGGGTCTCGCATTAGCCCTGGAACATCGCTCATGAATACGAGGCGGCGCGCGCGCAAGGCGCTAGCCACGTAAGCAGCGGCGGTGTCGGCATTAATGTTATAAAATTGGCCGTTCTCGTCTTTACCAACTGGAGAAATAATGGGCATATACCCATCTTCCAAAGACTTGCGCAGTTGGTGGCTTTTAACTTGTTTGACGTTGCCCACGAAACCGAGATCAATGGGCTGGCCTTCATCGTCGGTTGTCATTTTCTCGCAAACGAAAATATTTTGGCCAGGCAGCCCAAGGGGACGCCCACCAAGATGCTGGATGGTCTCGCAAATTTCGAGGTTGATAACCTGATTCAGTGTTTTTTCCACAATGTGCATTGTCGCGGAGTCCGTGACTCGTAGGCCCTTGGTAAAGGTGGCTACAATTCCCGCCGCATCCATGGCGCGGGTAATGGCTTTGCCGCCACCATGTACGACGACGACTCTGATTCCAACAGCACTAAAGAACACCAGATCCTTGGCCACTTTAACGCGCATTTCTTCATCTTCGACGAAGCTGCCGCCGTATTTGACCACGAAGGTAGCGCCACGGAACCGTTGGATGTAGGGAAGGGCCTCGGTAAGTACTTCAGCCTTAGCGGAAAGTTCGTTGGTCATAGAGTATGTCGCAAAATTAAGCCGATAGGGCTTAGTTATTCGCTTTTATTAAAGGTTACGTATGCCTCAGTTAAATCTGTGGCCAAGAGGCGGTAGCTTGCAGAGCCCGTACCCAAATCAAGGTGAACCCCAAACTTTGGTTGGGTTACGATGGCTTTCCAGCGAGGCTTTTTCTCATGGAATAATTGGCCCTTTATGTAAGCTGGCAGCTTTTGTGCGGGGTCTGTATTGCCGAATGACTGGTACCAAACGGACACATTTTCCTGAGCAAAAGTGGCGTTGGCGTAGCCTGCCGCATCTATGAGACGGCCCCAGTTAGGGTCCTCACCACACCAGCTGGATTTGACCAGCAGGGAATTGCCAATTCTTCTGGATACATCCTCAGCCTCAGCTCTAGTTTGCGCGCCCGATATGATAACCTCCACAACTTTGGATATCTTTTCGCCATCGCCCACTATTTTCTCGGCGAGTGTGTTGCAGACATATTGAAGAGCGGCCTTGAAAGTATTTAGAGACGCATTATCTGCATTCGAAATGGGTATACCACTAGCCCCATTGGCAAGAAGGAGAACGGTGTCGTTCGTGCTCATGTCGCCATCCACGGTGATGGCATTGAAGGAGCTATCCACTGCCTCAGTTAAAAGCGTTTGCAATAGGGATTGCTCTATTGCCGCATCTGTAGCGATAAAGGCAAGCATGGTAGCCATGTTGGGCTGGATCATCCCAGCTCCTTTGGCGATTCCTGAGATGGTAACTTCCTTGCCTGCAATTGAAAACCGTGCCGTAGCCAGCTTCTCGCGAGTATCGCTAGTGAGAATGGCTCTGGCTGCATTTAGCCCCTCGTCGCTTTTATTGCTGAGGAACTGAGCGGCAAACTTGATGCCTTTCTCAATGGAAGTCATGGGCAAGTGGACACCAATTCTTCCAGTAGAGCAAACGAAGTAAGAGCCGTTGCCTATGGCAGTGGATTCTGCAGAAACTGAGCCCATTTTAACTGCGTCAGCAAGGCCTTGTGCGCCAGTAGCGGCGTTGGCATTGCCACTGTTGGCCACAATGCCATGAATCGGCTTTGTGCCATTTAGCACATCCCGACAATACTGCACCGGCGGGGCGAAAAAACGATTTTTCGTGAATACACCCGCGGCGGCGCACGGCAGGTCTGAATGAATCAGGGCTAGGTCGAGCCGCCCATCTTTTTTCCCACGGACATCACAATGGACGCCCGCACACTTGAATCCAGGTGTGTCAGTTAGGCCAGCGGGTTTCGCTAGGGGAGAAAATGTTTGCATGTAGGGAATTGATATTTCGGGTTACCAGAGTCCTGCGGTCTCGGGGAAGCCGTTGATGAGATTCATAGTTTGTATAGCCTGCCCTGAAGCGCCTTTGAGAAGGTTATCTATGGCGCATAAAAGAACGAAGCGCCCTGTGCGCTTATCGTGGTAAGCGGCGATATCTGCTCTGTTTGTGTAGGCGACTTTTGCCGTATCGGGATAGTTGCCCGTCGCCAGGATATTCACGAAAGGCTTTCCTTGGTAGGCCTCTTGCCAAATGGAATAGATGGCATCAAGCGAAGACAATTCGCCAATCGTCTCAATATATATTGTTGTGTGAATGCCGCGTTTCAGAGGCACCAGATGAGGCGTAAATTGTGCGATTACAGGATGCCCGCTGGCGGCAGTAAACTGCTCTTCCATTTCGGAGAGGTGCCTGTGCTTGGGTAACCCATAGGCACACACGCTCTCATCTCTTTCACAGAAACTGTAGAACTCTTTTGCCTGCCTGCCTGCACCTGAAACACCAGACACGCTATTTATTAAGATGCTGCCTGGGTGCACGATGCCTTTCCTGATAAGTGGAATGAGCGGTATCTGCGCACTGGTGGGGTAGCAACCCGGGCTAGCAATTATCGGCTTGTTTTTGTAAGCAGAGAGGTTGCATAGCTCCGGTATTACATAAGCGGCTTGTGCTAACAAATCGGGGGCAGGGTGGGGGTGCCCATAAAATTCCTCGTAGCGAGCAGGCGAGCTCAACCGAAAATCGGCGCTTAGGTCTATCACTTTCTTACCCGCGGCAACAAGCGGTTTCACGTATTCTGCAGAGACTCCATGAGGCAGAGCCAGAAACCATAAATCTATGCTCTTGTCTGCTGCCATCTGATCAGGATCGGATGGGGTGAATTTTAGATCGCTTCCGGCCATGCCAGTAAGCTGAGGCATTACCTCAGAAAGCGCTTTCCCTACGAGCTGGCGTGAAGTGACGGCGCCCAGTGTGACCATTGGGTGCTTTAGGAGAGCCTGTACAAGGGTTTCTCCTGAATAACCTGACGCGCCTGCGATGCCGATTTTCATGGAAACTGTAGGTGAGAAATCTTGGAAAATGCGAAAAATTTACGGCCAAAATGTTACAATATGAAAACACAAAACCCTCTCCGACGCATCCATGCGCCAGAGAGGGTATTGTGGGAAATAACCTCCGCGGAGGGCGGATGCTTTTAGCGTTTTGAGAACTGGAATCGCTTGCGAGCGCCTGGCTGACCGGGCTTGCCACGTTCGCGGCGGCGCGGGTCGCGCGTCAGGAGTCCAGCCTTCTTGAGTGTAGCTCGCCACTCAGGATTAAATTTTTCCAGAGCGCGTGCAATGCCGTGGGAAAGGGCTGTGGATTGCCCCATTGGGCCACCACCAGTGATCGTGGCAACAATGTCAAATTGGTTTTCAGCCTCTACAGTGCGGAGAGGCATAGTGGCGATGCGCATCATGCCGTCCTCATAGAGATACTCTTTGCCTTCTTTGCCGTTGACTGTGAGTTTGCCTGTGCCATTCGGTATGAGGCGCACGCGTGCGGATGCTGTCTTGCGACGGCCAACTGTCCAAATTGTAGATGTAGCAGTATCGCTCATGGTGAGGAAAAGTGGCTAACGATTATGTTAGAGGGAGAGAGAGATTGGGTTTTGTGCTGCGTGAGGGTGGTTTTCGCCACCGTAGCACTTCAATCGTGTGATGATTGTGCGGGAGAGGCCATTCTTAGGCAACATTCCTTTGACGGCATGCTCAATCATGAAGCCTGGGTTCTTAGCGCGGAAATGGGAAACACCGAGGTACTTCTCGCGACCAATAAAGCCAGAATAAAACATGTACTGCTTCTGGTCTTCTTTTTTGCCAGTAACGCGGATCTTGTCGGCATTAATGACGATAACATAATCGCCTGTAATTGCGCTTGGCGTGTAGGTAGGGCGATGCTTGCCACGAAGAATATTGGCAATCTGCACGGCCAAACGACCCAGCACTTTGCCGGAGGCGTCTACTACATACCAGTTGGGCTCAATTTGCCCTGGTTTGGCTAAAGTCGTTTTCATTTGAAGAAAAAGTGATGAAAGTAGAGAAGCGGCACGAAGTGTCAACGTATTTTCTGCATAGTTTCAAAAATAATTGAGTGCTTTTTCTTCAAAATTAGACCGTATCCGGAGCAAATATCTTCCGCTCCTGCTCCATTTGCTCAGCGAGAGAGAATTTTACCAGATAAGACATAGACCAGAAAAGGACTACCGCATTGGCTCCCGCATCGTTTCGAATAGCATCACGGATACGATCAGCAAACGCCGTATTTACGTCCGACAGGTCTTGGTAGAAAGTATCCAAATGCTGCAAATCCAGATCAGGAGTGCCACCATCCTTGAAGATAAAATATTGCTGAATTAGGTAGCCCCCGACAATCCTGAACAGGGATTCTTCTGTGGAGGCGAAAGGTAAGTGAAAATTAGCTAGGTGGCGTAGCCTGCCCAAAATCGGGCAACCGCCCGTCGCCATTAACAAGCCCAGCATGGAGCTAAGCCCTACTTGTACATCGCATTCCCGAGTATATACTCTTTTGGGCGCCGTAACTGTAACCAATGCTTGTTCCACTGAGCTAATATCAGCAAAGTCTTCTACAACTGGCGCTATATCTAGAGCAACGGGACAGTGCTTGGTGTCCAGTGTAGTCAGTGGGCAAGCAGGGCATTGATGGTGGTTTAGGCGGGTCCAGAACGGATTTTCTTGCTTGTCTCTTGAGGGGTCGATGGTGCGATCTGGATTGATTTCGTATTTTAGTACACGACCATCTGTTAGCTGAAAGGTGTAAATAAACATAGACAGAATATTGACAGAAGTATCTCTATGTCACGAATTCGCAATTCCTTCCAGATTCAAGAGAAGGACATTGAGTCGATGCGTGTTTTTAGCAGATTTTTAGCTACGAAACAGGGAGTAAACCTCTGTTTGTCAGATGGCTAACAATAGTTTCGGTGGCAGTTTCTAGGCTATATTCAGCGGTATTGATGTAGAGATCGGCATCTGTGGGCATTTCGTAAGGATCGGAAATTCCCGTAAATTCTTTGACGATACCCGCACGGGCTTTTGCATACAGGCCTTTGCGGTCACGCTGCTCGCAGACCTCAAGTGGAGTCGTTATGGCAACTAGCACAAACTCACCCAGTGGCTCAATTTGGGCGCGGACTGCTTTGCGGATTGCGTCGTATGGGGCTATTGGGCAGCAAATGGCGACGCCGCCGTGCCTTGTAATCTCACTGGCCACGTAGCCGATTCGTAAAATATTGATATTTCGGTGCTCCTTGGAAAAGCCTAGCTCACTAGACAGATTTTTGCGGACCACATCGCCGTCCAGCAACGTGACTTCTCTAGGGCCGATTTCCAATAGCCTTGCTTGAAGCGCTCTGGCCACGGTGCTTTTGCCTGACCCCGAAAGCCCAGTAAAGAATACGGTAAACCCCGTTTCGGACTTTCGCTTTTGAACCAATTTAGCTTCCTCTAAAATCGTAGAAGGGATGTTCGAAGAAGCGGAGGGTAGTTTGAGCAGATGCATTGCCCCGTAGTTTTTGCTTACCAGCTCACGTACAGCTTGGTCTAGCTCACAGGGCAAGAGTACAATTAGCAATGATTCCTGTGGCAGTTGGCTAAACGCCTTGGTTATGCCTCTGATCTTTGCGTAGAAGGCCTGAGTATCGCCGGACTTGCTGGCGAATACGATTATGCCTGTTTTCTTCCCATTTGCTAAGGTTGCAGATACTGCCTCAACAGTTTGTTCCGAAGGAAGAGAGTCCAAAAATACTCCAATCGCAGACGTCCAAGCCCTTTTGGCAATCGTCTCTTTGGCGGTTGAGATGGTGTGTCGCAGACTCTTGAAATCAAAGTGCGACCGAGGTTCAAGCGCTTGCAACGAGCCTACTATCTCATAGCCTTTACCAGTGGGCGTGGTTTTTTGGATGTCACATATCGCAAGCAGCGCACCTTCGGGGTCCCGTAATGTAGCCTCCCCTATTTTCGGTACGGCCCCCGCAACGACTAAGCGTACCGGAGGCGCCGATTGCCCTGCAGGGTTCTCCGCAACGCCATAGCCCGTCCAAGGCAGGAGAGCGCCAGACAACAGTAGCTCCAGCTCACCACACTGCTTTTCAGTGAGATCAATTACGGGAAGCTGTGCAGCTTTTGCTTTGAGAGCAGGTTCGATAGCCATCACTTCGCAATCTCGCAAAAATTAATTTCAGCGCAATTGAAAATTGGAAAGCACGGCTAAACT
>CAZHQD010000051.1:0-8641 GCA_964533835.1 uncultured Puniceicoccaceae bacterium
GCTCCCTTGTCGCCACCGGTTACAGGTGCATCCAGAGCGCTCATGCCTTTTTCATTTGCGGCGGCAGCTATCCGTGCAGCTAAAAGCGGGCTGGATGTCGTAAAGTCCACAAACACTGCGCCCGCCTTCGCGTTGGCCAGTAGCCCGTTTGCTCCAAAATAGGTTTCCTCCACATCGCTGGGATACCCCACCATCGTCAAAATCACATCAGCCTTCCCCGCAACTGCCTTGGGATTCTCTGCCCACTGTGCTCCAGCCTCCAGCAGTGCCTCTGCCTTAGCCTTCGTTCTATTATACACCCACACTTTGTAGCCCGCCCTTAGTAAGTGCCCGGCCATGCTCTTTCCCATTACGCCAATCCCTATGAATCCTATACTATGGGTTTCTGGCGTCACTTTTGCTCTGGTATTCATTACACACTCGTGGGGTTAAGGTATTTTAACATTAGGAAAATAACGATCCCTGTTATCGACACATAAAGCCACACTGGGTAAGTCCAGCGAGCTACCTTCTTATGCCTGCCCCAGTCCTGAGCAGCCGCCAAAAACAGCGTCGTCAATATCATTGGCACCACAGCCATTGAGAGCAGGATATGCGTGATCAAGATGAAAAAATAAACTGGCCGTATCAGCCCCTGTCCTAAAAATTTAGTGTCCCCCACCAGCTCATGATAAACAATGTAGCCGATTAGGAAAAACGCGCTCGCCACCGTTGCCGCCATCATGCACACCGCGTGTGCCTTCTTATTGCCGCGCTTGATCTGGTAAATGCCTATTGCTACTGCCGTCGCGCTTGTTGCGTTCAGAAATGCATTCAGCGTTGGCAAAAACGCGTATTGCGCGGGATCCGTCGCGCTCCCCTCCCTAAAATAGATTAGCCAAAAAAGAAACCCAAGTATCAATGCGCTCAATCCCGCAATTATGGCAAAAGCGCGCTTCAGCGTATTAGTAGTCAAAGGCATAGGGGGAGTTTGTAAAGTTTATACCTGCTTGTTAATCTTGAAATGCATCCGTCTTCTTTTCTCAACAAAATTCCCTATCCCCCCTTTTGCCCGAGTCGCAGTACCTAATTTTATTCACTACTAAAAAATCATAATTACGCTTATGCTTGCGGCTGTCATTTGTATGGTTACTATTCTCTTTACTATCTAAGCTGCTTTATGTCCTTTTTCCGAGCCAGTGTCGATCGGGTGGAGCGTTTGCTTACTTTGATCCAGTTTGGTGTCGCCATCGGACTTCTTCTTGTTGCCTCCCTCGTTATCTACGATTTGTCGGAATTGCGGCGGGCCACAGGCGCCGTTCAGCAGGAGCAAGCCCGCCTGCGCGGCCTCAATAGGCTCGCCATCGTCTGCATAGACGCCGAGACAGGCGTTCGCGGTTACCTCCTCACAAAAGACGAGAATATGCTCCAGCCCTACTACAGCGCACTCTCCAGGTATGAGCTGGAAATAGCAGGGCTTTTATCAATACAAAGAGAGGATGAGTTCTCGCACCTCATCTCTCTGGCCAAGGCATATATTACTTTTTGCTCTCAATCGGTGAATGAAGCAAAAGCGCAATCGCCCGATTTTTCAGTTATTGAGTCCACCTACAACGGCAAGCGGCTTCTCGATAGTTTTCGTGCAGAGCAGGAGCTTTGGCGAAACAAGGTTTTTGATTCCCTCAGCGCGGCCAATGAGCGGCTCCTCTACAACCAGCGTAAAGCCATATTTATAGAGCTTATAGTTTGCAGCATCATGCTGGTGGTTGTCGTCGCTACAGGATTGGTCACGTGGAGCGCTAAATTGGAGCGCAAAAAACGCACCGAGGCCCTACAGCGAGCCCGTGATTACGCAGAAAGCATCATCAATACCATCCACGAGCCTCTCCTCGTCCTCAATGCCGATCTGAAAATCATTACTGCCAATAAAGCCTTCTACATGCATTTTCAGGCCAATCCTTCCCAGATTATTGATAAGCCTATCGACTCCATCCCCGAAACCGCTTGGTTCAATGACACTCTAAAGGCTGCCGTGGCCGATGTTCTGGAAAATGCCACCTCCTTCTCCATCTTGATTGAGCACAAAGCCCCCTACATCGGCACACGCAAACTCCAGGTTGACATCCGCAAAATCTACCGCCCGGGTAACCACACCACCACCGTCCTTTGTCTTCTCAATGATATCACCGAGCAGACTCGCATGGAGGAGGCCCTTCGCGAAGTAAATACCCAGCTCACTTCCTTTGCATACAGCGTTGCTCACGATTTGCGCGCTCCTCTCCGCGCCATGCAAGGCTTTAGCCAAGCTCTTGTCGAAGACTTCGGCCACCTCCTCCCCAAGGAAGGCAAAGAATACACTGATCGTATTATTGCTGCCTCCTCTCGCATGGATCGGCTCATTCGCGACCTGCTTGACTATAGCCGTCTCTCTCGTGACGAGGTTGCCCTCGCGCCCGTTAATCTTAACGACGTCTTCCAGGAAGTCCGTAGCCAATGCCTTCGTGAGTGCCCCGTCGAAGGCGCCGATATCCTCCTGCCGGATAACCTGCCTTCGGTTATGGGCGCGCGCTCCATTCTCCTCCAGATTTTCACAAATCTCGTCAGCAATGCGCTTAAATTCGTCCCCAAAGGGTCGATTCCTCAAGTTAAGATTAAGTCTGAGCTGCACAATCGCATGATCCGCATCTGGGTGGAGGACAATGGCATTGGCATTCCTGTTGCCCACTTGGAGCGTATTTTTGGTGTTTTCGAGCGCCTCCACGGTGTTGATCAGTATCCTGGCACTGGTATCGGCTTGGCCATCGTCCGCAAAGGTGCCGAGCGCTTGGGTGGCAAAGCTGGCGTCCTCTCCGAACTAGGCAAAGGCAGCCGCTTCTGGGTAGAGATTCCCCCCGCTAATATTTCCTTGGAGCCCACCCCTCCTCCGCACTTCCCTCCCCAACTCTCCCAACACCATGATAGAACTTAAAGATCAGACCATTTTGCTTGTCGAAGACGACCCCGCTGATGTCTTTCTCACTCAGCGTGCCTTTCGCGTGAGCAACATTGCCAACCCCCTTAAGGTGGTTAGCGATGGCGAAGAAGCGATGGCCTATCTCTCTGGAACCCCTCCCTTCGACGATAGAGAGGCCAACCCTATCCCGAAGCTCATTCTCCTCGACCTCAAGCTCCCACGCATGAGTGGTCTGGAGTTCCTCCGCTGGCTTCGCCAGCAACCCATTCTCAAACGTATCCTTGTCGTTGTTCTAACCTCCTCCAAAGAAAGCCCGGACATCAATCAGGCCCACGACCTCGGTATCAGCTGCTATCTGGTCAAGCCGGTTGAGTTCAACGCACTTCTGGAGATGGTTAAATCCATAAATATGGCCCTCGTCCTCTACTCCGAGAAGCCACAAATCATTCGCCAGTAAATCCCATATCCCTCCTGTCATGCACCGCCCCATAAACCTTCTCTTTATTGAGGATGATGCCAATGACCGTGCCCTCATCCTCCGCAGTGTCCGCAATCAGTTTTCCAACCTCACCATCACAGAAATTGCCACCAGAGAGCAATACCTCGCTATCCTAAATTCGGACAAGCAATTCAATGTCCTTATTACGGACTACTACCTTGGCTGGGAAAACGGCTTGGATATCATTACCGAATTCCGCAGAAGGTATCCCGACCTCGTCATTCTCATGGTCACCATCACGGGCCGTGAGGAAATCGCTGTCGAAGCCCTCAAACGCGGCGCGGATGACTATATCCTAAAGCGCACCGATGAGCTTACCCGCCTTCCCGCCGCTATTCGCAACTGCCTGGATACCGTTGAAAATCGCATTGCCCTGCGCGATGCAGAAAAAAAGAAAAACCAGTTGCTCGATAATCTCCGTAGCGCAAACGAAGCCCTCGCCGCAGCCAATAAGCGCCTTCAGGCCGCCCTCTCTGAATCTCAGGTTTTATCCGAAAAAGCAGAAGAGGCCAACCGTGCCAAAAGCGATTTCTTGGCCGTTATGAGCCATGAGCTCCGCACCCCGCTTAACCCCATCCTCGGCTTTAGCGAGCTCCTCGCTCAAACCGTTACTTCAGACGAGCAAAAATCCTGGGTCCTCATGATTCGCCAATCGGGCGAGCAATTGCTGGAGCTTATCGAAGATGTCCTCGACTACATAAAGCTCGAAGCTCGCAAGCGCACGGCAAACAATGAGTCCGTCGAAATCGGTCAGCTCCTGGAGAGCATCATCAATCCTTTCGTTGGTCTCGCCAAGCAGCGCGGCCTTGATTTTCGGAAGCCCAATCTGGAAAATATAGCCTTAGTTAGCGGCGTTACGGACCCCCAATTTATTAGGCAAATCTTGGGCAACCTTCTTGGCAACGCTCTCAAGTTCACGCCTTCTGGGTGGATTAGTGTTGATTGCGTCCTCACCCCCCCTGACGCCAACGGCAAGCCCCACATCCTGAAAATTGTCGTGGCCGACTCTGGTATCGGCATCCCTGCCGACCGTATTGATCGCATCTTCGAGCCTTTCTTTCAGGCAGAAACAGGCTCCACCCGCCGTTACGGCGGTATAGGCCTCGGCCTCGCCATCAGCCGTAACCTCGTCAATGAAATCGGCGGCTCCATTTCCGTCCATAGCAAGCAAGGCGAGGGCAGTTCTTTCACTGTCTTCCTCCCTCTCAAAGAAGTAAAAAATCTCACCCAAACCGAAGAATCCGTTTCCCAAGCGGAAACACACTTCGAGCCCGTAGACGTTGTCGTTGTCGAGGATGATGCCATCAACCAAAACGTCCTCGCCAACTTCGTGAACCGTCTCACCCAGTCCATGCCCCGTCTCGCCAACAGCGGCGCTGATGCCATCCGTTTGATAGATTCAAGAAAGCCCGATGTCATCTTTCTCGATCTTCACATGCCCGAAATGGATGGCTACGCTTGCACCCGCTTGATCCGTGAGAAATTCGCTCACGGCCCCCAGCCCTACATTATCGCAGTGACTGCCGATGCTCGCCCCCAGACCCGCCACCGCTGCCTCTTGGCTGGCATGAACGACTACCTCCCCAAGCCCGTAAGCCTTGGCCAGGTGCGCCAAGCCCTCTCCAAAGCTCTTTCCAAAGTCTAGCTCCGTTTCGCAAAGAAGAACCGCTGCCTGCCCGAGTAATCCTTCACCCCAAAATACTCCGTGTATGCGCCGATTGTCTTTGCGGCGTTAGTCAATATCGGTTCGTGCCCAATACCCGTCTCCATCGCGAGCCATCCGCCGCTCTTCATATACTGTGCCGCCTCCCTGAGTAGTTCCAGCAAATCTGCTGCTCCTTCCTCTGCTGCCACCAGTGCGCCCCTTGGCTCCATCTCTCTTACCTCAGGCTCGGCAGTCGCCCACTCCTCCTCAGTCAGATACGGCGGATTCGTCACAATCAGATCGTAGTTGCCCGTCGCCGCCGCAAACCACCTTCCCTTCAGTAGTGTAAGCCGATCGCCCATCTTTGTTGCCACAGCGTTCTCTCTCGCCAGTCCCAGCGCCGCTTCGGATAGATCCACTCCCTCGCCTCTCGCCTCTTTCCAGTGATGCAGCAATCCTAAAATAATAGCCCCCGTCCCTGTCCCCAAATCCAGAATCCTTGCGGGCGGGTTCTCCTTCAGTTTCTCCGTTATGATTTCGCAGAGCTGCTCTGTCTCCTGCCTCGGTATCAGTGCGCGCGCGTCACATTTCAGCCGTAGCCCAAAGAACTCCGTATGCCCCAATATATACGCCAACGGCTCCCGCTTGCCGCGCCGTCTTACCATTTCCCTGATTTTCCCCAGCTCTGGCTCCCTCACCAAATCATCAAACTTCAAGTAAAGATCGAGCCGCTTGCACCCCAGTGTTTCCGCCATCATCAGCTCTGTGTCCAGCCTTGCCTCTTTGATGCCTCTGGAGCCGAGCCACTCCTCGCTCTTCCGCAATATCTCCAGTAGTGTGTAGTAGGTGGTAGCCAAGTGTGTCTTCTATGATGATTGTTATTGCCTCTGGGTAGCCACTAGTGGCGGCACAGGTATATCCATGCAGTAAGCAAGCATCTTAAATACCTTCACCTCATCAATGCTTATCTGCCCGTCATGGGCCAGTATGGTTGCCGCTGCTGAGAGCACTGCCTTTTTCTCGCTCAGTTTTGCCCCATCCAGCGTGTCCAGCGCTGCCTCCATCGCGCTTAAATTCGCAAAGCAATCCCCCTGAAACGTGCTTCTAGCCAAGAGCGGGCTCATCTTTTTCGCCTCTTCAAACAGCGCCCCTGCTTGCTCCCTGTTGCTCACGATGGCCACTGCTGAGAGTGCCAATGCCGCCGCGTGACTCACTATCGGCCTGGCCGCGGGTGAATCTATGTCATGGGCGCTGCGTATCATTTGCAGCACTACAAACTCCAGCATAGTTATTTGTTTATCCAGTGCAGCTACCGCCCGGAGCACTTCCAGATAGCTTTCCGCGCTTTGCCTTCCCATCTCCCTCAAGCAGGGTAAGCACAGCTCCACCAGGTGCATCCGTTGCCAGCGTGGCCTATTCTCTAAAATGGCCGTCAGGCTATTTGCCGTAACCGCAAATTCTGCCCCCATCCGTGCCCGTACGAGCTGCATTTGTTTCGCCTTCAAATCGCGGTCAGTAGATAGCAAGAGCGCAAGCACCAGCGCGGGCGCCTCCGACCCGTCGTGTGCTGCTTCCACCAGCCTTTCTGGCAATTTTGAAATCAGGTCATGCGCAAACCGCTCGTGCTCCTGCCCCAGTTGGCCTGCCGTCCCCAAAAGTGCTTGCGGCGATATACTCATTCGCTGTGGCTTGGCTGGCTCCTCCGCAATTGCCTCTGCCGCGCCCGCCGCAAACCCGCTCGCGCCCCGCGCCACATCGCTGTAGCTATCAGAAGAGCCAACTGCGCCCCCCTTAAAACTCGGCTCTATCGCCTTGATGCGCTCCAAAATCGGCGGGTGCGTGGCCAGCAAACCTCCTAGGCCAGACCCCAGCGCGTTTGCAAAAAAACAGTGCGCCAAATCCGATGCGCCACTGGCGCTCACTGTCCCCTGCTCTTTTATTCCCGCCAGCTTTTTCAGCGCTCCCGCAATCCCGTTTGGGTTGCGTGTAAATTGTACCGCAGCGGCGTCCGCCAGAAACTCCCTCTGCCTCGAAACCGCCGCCTGAATTAGCCTTCCAAAAAATGTTCCTATGCTCCCGATGATCAATAGTGCCAGCCCCACCACAAACAACCCCGCCGCTATCCCGCCCGATCCGTCTTTCGAGTTTCGGCTCCGTGGCATCCGCGCCGCCACATGGAATAGCATCCGCCCGATTATCCCGATTACCAGTATCCCAAAAATGATCCCCGCCAGCCGTATATTCAGCCGCATATCCCCATTCAGCACATGGCTAAATTCATGCGCTACTACGCCCTGCAGCTCATCTCGATTCAGCCGCTCCACGCTCCCCTTCGTAAACGCCAATGCCGCCTCTCTTGGCCTGTAGCCCGCCGCAAACGCATTGATACCGCTCTCATTGTCCAGCATATACACCTCTGGCATCGGCACCCCCGATGCGATGGCCATTTCCTCCACTACGTTCAGCAATCGTCTCTCATGGGGGAGCCTCGTCGTCGGGTCTATTTTCCGCCCCCCTACCGACCTCGCCACCGCCCCGCCTCCGCTCGCAAATTGCGCGATCTTAAACAACGCCGAAAGCCCCACTACCGCCAGCGTTGCCACCGCCACCACCGCAAACCGCTTCGCATCCCACACGGGGTAATAGATGCCATCCCCTTCTCCTCCACTTACAATAATTGCCGTAAATAGCGCATACAGTGCCACAATTATGCCCAGCACTGCCATTCCGAAAAAGACCACTAATCGCCCACTCCGCGTTTTCGCCCGTTCCTGTGCCTGAAAGAAATCCATATGCTTCGTGTTTTGTCAGTTTGGTTATTCGGCGTCACCCCTCATTTCCACGCTAGACTGTCACTATCTCTTGCCTCATGGCAAACCATTCTGTATCCGCTCTCCCATGCTTCTAAATGCGCGCAGCTTCCCGAGCGTTGGCAAACCCGCTCTCCTCATTCTCCACGGGCTTCTCGGTTCCACCCGCAACTGGCAAACCGTGGCCAAGCCCCTCAGCGAGCATTTCTCCGTTCATACGCTCGACCTCCGCAACCATGGCGAATCCCCCTGGGCCCCCTCCATGGCCTACCCTGAAATGGCCGCCGATGTCGTTCGCTGGATGGATGCCCACAACATCGAAAACGCCGTTCTCATGGGCCACAGCCTCGGCGGCAAAGTCGCCATGCGCGTTGCCCATGATTTCCCCGATAGGCTCTCCCGTCTCATCGTTGTGGATATCGCTCCCAAAGCCTACCCGCACGCTTGGCTCAGTGAAATCAAGGCCCTCATGGATCTCTCCCCAGATCAGCTCGCCTCCCGCCAAGCCGCCGAAGACGCACTCACCCCCGCCGTCCCCGATTGGGCGCTCCGCAAATTCCTCCTTACCAATCTCTCCCGAGACGAGGCCACCGGCGCTCTCCGCCGCCAATCCAATCTCTCCGTTATCTACGCTTCCCTGCCCGCTCTCTTTCTTTCCTCAATAGACACTGGCGCAGTCATCAGCACCCCGTCCCTCTTCATCAAAGGCGACAAATCTTCCTACGTTACTCCTCAAGACGAGCAAGCCATCGCAA
>CAZHQD010000051.1:8741-19077 GCA_964533835.1 uncultured Puniceicoccaceae bacterium
TCCTCGCCCACCACCTTGGGCAATTCCTCTGCGGAGACCGCCAAGTCATTGCTGCCTCCAAGGTGCTCTGCTGCCTTGGCCAGCATTTTCCTCATGCTCTTCAGGTTGTCGGGCCACAGCTCACACACAAACTCCGTCTGATACAGCATATCCTTGCACCGTTTTCGCAAATCGTGGAAGGCATCCGCATCAGCCTTGGCCTTCGTCTTCATGAATTGCTCGCGTGCGGCCTTGTAGCTCGCCTCAAGCCCAATTGCCAACAGCGGCCAGCCCCTTGCAGTGGGAGTTATCTTTTCTATTTGTCCGGCGGCATTGCTCAGCGTGGCAGCGCTCTCAGTCAGTAGTTGTCTCAGCTTTTCGTTTTGCTCAATCCCTGCCTTGCGCGTCCCTTTTTCCAGTAAATAAGCAAACGGCTTTAGGCTCTCCGCCTTTTTGCGTGAAGACAGCTGCCGTATTGTCTGCCGCACCACATCGCTGTCCCTCAATCCCGAAAGCTTCCTCGCCACATCCCGCACCTTCTTGTCTTCTGCCATACAAAGATTATACCCTCCCGCTGGTGCCAGTAGTTTCAGCAATGCCCTCATCCTTTTGCAGCACAGCCGCATCTGGTGCACCGCTTTATCCGCAGATTTTACAGACACGCACTGCCCTCGCGCATCGCTCGCGATTATGTGAGCAATCCGCCCTATCCCTGCTTTTGTCCCTTCGTATCGGTTAAGTCTGGGTTTAATCTTCATGTAACATTATCGTAACATTACTCTTATCCAAACGTCACCCTTTAGCAAAAATAATCAATCTGCCCGGAGAAGATTTAACATTTCTCCGTAACATTCTCCTTCCCTCTTATCGCTTTGCTTTACTGCGCCAGCTTGAAGACTCGCACGTAGTCCACCCAGTAATAGGCGGGGAACGGTGTCCACCCGTCGGGCGCTCCCACTGCGTTGCCGCCTACTGCCATCGAGAGAACTAGGGACATTGGCTCATCGGGAATATTTTCCGTCATGCGGCCTATTTCCTCGCCGTTCACGTGAAACACCACTGCGGAGGGTGTCCACATCACTCCGATTACTTGGTATTCCCACGAGAGGTCCAGCCCCTTGCGCTGGTAGCTCTTCTGCACAGGTGTCCCATCGGCCTCGCTCGATACCACCGTATGGTAGATGCGGTCAGGCTCATTGCCGAATGCATCGAATATACGAATGGCTGAACTGCCGTTAGAGAATAGCCAGAAATTCGGCCAGAGTCCCTTGCCTTCCGTTATGCGCACTCGGGCTTCAAAATAACCGTAGGCTTGCTCAAACTTGCCGAATGTCGTCACTGCTCCTGAGGTGTAGGGCTGGTCGCGCCCGCCATAGTTGATGGGGCGATCCCTTGCCGTGATCACCAAGGCTCCGTCGCGTACGCGCAGGGCGTCATCCGCGTATCCTGAAAGCTCATTGTTGGCCACATTCTTCGTGGGGTAGCCTGGTGTCCACAAGCTGGCATCCAGTGCGCCGTCATTAAATTTCTCCTCTACCACTAGAGACCACAGCAAGTCTTGCATCAGCGGCGCATTGGCAGCGGTTGGCTGCAACCCTGTAAACTGTGGTGGCCGTGCACGTTGCTCGGCAGAGGCGCGTGCGCGCGCTTCCGTTTCGGCGCGGGCTTTTGCTTCAGCTTCCGCTTTTCTGCGGGCTTCGGCTTCGGCGCGGGCTTTCGCCTCTGCCTCCGCCTTCGCGCGGGCGGCTGCTTCTGCTTCGGCTCTCTGGCGGGCCAATGCTTCTGCCTCAGCCTTTTGCCGTTCCTCGGCTTCTCTTGCTTCTCGTTGGCGGCGCTCGGCCTCGGCCAGGCGGCGTGCGGCTTCTTCTGCTTCCTTCTTGCGAAGCGCTTCTGCCTCGGCGCGTGCTTTGGCTTCAGCTTCTGCGCGAGCCTTTGCCTCGGCCTCCGCTGCCTTGGTGTCCACCACTGGCTGTTCTACTGGCTTTGGCTCACTGGCGGTCACAGCTGTATCGCTGGCTGTGGCTGCAGAAATGGTTTCCGTCTTCGCGGGTGCGCTCACCACGGGTGCTTGTACTGGCTCAGGCGCGGGTACAGGCTCTTGGGTCTTGGCCACTGCGGCTTGCGCTTGGCGCATTTCTTCCTCAGCGGCGGCACGCGCGCGGGCAAGCGCCTCAGATTCAGCGCGGGCGCGGGCTTCCAGCTCCGCTGTGCGGCGGGCTTCCTCTTCGGCTTGGGCGCGGGCTTGCGCCTCCACTGTGGCCCTGGCGCTGGCTAGCTCAGCTTCGCGCCTTTGCTCCTCTGCCATCATGCGCTGGCGCTGCTCCTCCTCGGCCAGGCGGCGGGCTTCCTCTTCGGCGCGGCGGCGAGCATCGGCCTGCGCGCGCAGTCGCTCTTCTGCTTCTTTCTGGCGGCGCGTCTCTTCCTCGGCACGCTGGCGCGCTCTCGCGTAGGCTTCCGCCGTTGCCGCTTCGTTTCTGCTGATGCGGCGCACCTTGTTATTCGATTGTGGCGCAGAGGCTAGGCTGGCCCCCGCTGCAAATGTCTTTTGGAAATACCCCGATGGCGAGATCTCCAGAGCGTCTTGCGAGCCGTCTTCCCACGTAATGATTATGCCTGATTGTGAAATCGCCCATGTCCCTGTTTCTCGTGTGGCTGCGGGATTGTTAGGATCCCTGAATCGGTAGGCGTTGCCCCACCGCTCGATTTCCAGATGGGGGCGCAAGTCTTGCCTGCGGTCGTCCATGCGCCAATAGCCCACAAAGTCTTCCACGGAGAAGAGCCGTGTCTGCCCCGCCTGAAATAATCCCACAGCCGCAGACGCCGCAATCTGCGTCGTGGCAAATGTGCTGTCTGGGCTCGCCCCAAAATTTTTCCTCGGAGAGTAAGTCAGCAGCTCTGCTGTCCCATCAGATTTTCTCCGCAGCAAATCTTTGTGCCCGCTGGGCCACTGTATTTGCACTTCTCCATTCACCACGGTCCATGTGCCCGTTTGCTTGGCCATGTCTTCGCTCCAATCGCGCTGCACCTGATTCACTTTTCCGTCACGATTGAGGTGCAGGTAAAAATACTCACGCCGATTCAGCGATAGCATCCCACCCCCTTGGCGCACTTCCCAGTAGCCGATAAACGGGCTCCGCATCGCGCTGATGGCCAAATCCCCTGCGGTAAATGTCGCGGGCGTTTCACGTGGTCCTGTCGGTGGTACCGTCAAGCTCCCTGGCATTCTTGGGTCCAGCCGTTCACCGCGCGCCTCCAGTATAGGGGCTCCGCTTGTCGTGTTCGGTGCATACGTCTTTCGTATCACTATATTTTCCGCGGGAAATTCCAGCACATCGCGGTAGCCGCTATCCCACACTATAGTCATTAAACCGCTGTCGAACGTCCAGCTACCTTGCTCTATTTTGTCTGATGCCATGCCCGACCAAAATACGGACGCGCGCCCTCTCGGTTTTATGTAAAGATACGCGGTGTCTCCAGCCGCTTCATCTATCTTCCAGTGTCCCTGAAATTTCTTCGCTGCTTCTTCTCCGCTCGTTTGGGCGGATAGGCTCGTCGCTGTGATTGCTACCGCGAATAGGATCGCCTTTAGCATTATAAAATAAAAGTGTCTCGAAAACATTAGGCAATTCTTAGGGGTTAATGTATTTCCCATAGGTAAAACGGATTATGTTTTTGCTACCCAAGCGGCAAGCACTAATACTCTCCTCGCTTTTATCAGCTTCATCCTTTTTCCTTTTTTACCTCCCAATTTTGCGACACTCCCCTCCCCATTCGGTTCCGCTGCCGCTCCCTTTCCCTCGCTTACAGCTTTTCTCTTTAATCCTTTAATCTTCTTCAAAACAGTGTCGGCACCCAGTGACAACGAGAGGGAAATCACCCTCGAAATCCCTCCCAAGCTCCACCGCACCCGTGCGGATAAGGCGCTCTCTTTCCTCTACACAGAAATGAGCCGTACTCGCCTTCAGCGGCTCTTTGAAGAGGGCCATATCTGGCGGGATGGTGTCGCCCTCATAAAGAAAGCCGCCGTTCACGAGGGCGACGTCATCACGATCGAGCTACCGCCCTCCCGCCCCCTTGAACTAAAGCCGGTAGATATACCCCTCGATATCCTTTACGAAGACGCCCACATCGTAGTCCTCAATAAACAAGCAGGCCTCATTGTCCACCCGGGCGCAGGTACAGGGGAGGACACCCTTGTGCATGCACTGCTCCATCATTGCGGCGACTCCCTTACGGGGATCGGCGGCGTAGAGCGCCCTGGCATCGTTCACCGTCTCGATAAGGACACCACGGGCGTCATGGTCGTTGCCAAAACCGAAAAAGCGCTTGATGGTCTTGCGAATGCCTTTGCGGAGCGCATTGTCGAAAAGACTTATTGGGCCCTCACCGTCGGCGTTCCCGAGCTGCTCTCTGGCTCAATCAAAGACCCTATCGCCCGCGATCCCCACCACCGCACCCGCATGGCAGTTATTGCCTCTGGCAAGCCCGCCCACAGCGACTGGAAAAAACTCGAAGTCTTCAGCCCCCGCCACGCTCTCCTCGAAGTAAAAATCCACACGGGCCGCACCCACCAAATCCGTGTCCACCTGGCCGCGCGCAAGTGGACTCTCCTCGGCGACTCCACCTACGGCTTCAACCCCAAGGGCGCACTGGAGGCCACCGTCTCTCGCCCCATGCTGCACGCCCACACCCTTGCCTTTGCCCACCCCATCACCGAAGAGTGGCTCTCTTTCGAGGCGCCCCTGCCCTCAGATTTCTCAGAGCTTCTCCAAAAGCTCCGCAGCCAGCCCATAGCGTAAGTTAAATACCGAGTGTTGCAGCCCCACGGCATCCGCCATTTCCAATACGGTCACAAGTGTGGTCAGCGCCACAGGCATAATATCTGCCCGCTGTCTCGGTAGTGCGGCAATTTCCATCCGCTCCTCCAGCGTCTGCCCTGCCAAATCCCGCCCTAGCGCCGCCAGCTCGTCCCGCAGCAGCATCGCGGGGTGCCTCCTCCAGTGCTCCATCCCTTTTCTCTCCGCTAGGAGGCTCCGAGCGTAAACCACCGCGCCTCCGCACCCCACCAAAAAGGGCACGGGCTTCCTCAGTTTGAAGCCGGCCCGCTCTATCTCCGTTTGCACGTGAGTAGTCACCGCCTCCAATACCTCCCCTTCAATCGGTTCATTCTTATTAACCACAAATCGCTCTGTCAGGCGCACGGCCCCAAGTTGCAAGCTCACCTTCTGCAGCACCTTTCCGCCTTCCCCAAATTCTAGCAACTCCAGGCTACCCCCTCCCAGGTCCAGCATATAAAACTCCCCCAGTGCGCGCACCGCGGGATCCTGCATCACGCCCAGCCCAATCAACCGTGCTTCGTCCTCCCCGCTCAGGATGCGCAGCTCCAGACCCGTTTGCGCCTTCACCATTTCCAGAAACTCCTTGCCATTGCGCGCGTCTCTCACCGCGCTCGTCGCCACCGCGACCACCGCCTCGGGCCCATAGCCCTGCACCCGTTTCGCCAACACGGAGATCGCTCCCGCCCCTTGGCTCATGGCATTTCCTGTCAGCGCAGGGTCTGTCTTGCTTATCCCCGCGCTGATCCTTGTCTCCAGCGTATGCTCATCCACCACCAGCAACCCGCCCTCCGCAGAGCGCACGGCCACTAGCGACTTGATAGAGTTGCTCCCCACGTCAATAACTCCTACCGTGGGACTGGGCTTATTTTTCTCAACGCCTCCTTGCATGCCGCCCAGTATTGAAAGCACGCTTTGACTTGGCACGCCTTTTGTGTAATCCCCCCAAAGTTTTACCCCTCTTTCTTATCCTCAATACGTCTTGCCTCACCCCCAAACCGCGGGAATAGTCCCTACTGCCCTTTAGTCCTCCTTTCTATGGCCAGTCTTTCTCGGAAAAAGAAAATCCTTTTCGCCCTCATCAGCCTTGTGGGCTTCCCACTGCTGCTGCTCTTAGCGCTTGAGCTCTCACTCCGCCTTCTCGGCTACGGCTACAACCCCGATTTCTTCCGCAAAGAATCACAAAACGGCGTCCTTTACCTGAGAGATAACGAGGCCTTCGGTCGCCGCTTTTTCCCTGGCGACCTCTACCGCTTTATTGTCCCATTCAAGATTCCCGCTGAGAAATCGCCCGATACTTTCCGCATCTTTGTCCTCGGCAGTTCTGCCGCCATGGGCGACCCAGACCCCTCCTACGCCATCTCAAGGCAGCTCGAAATCATCCTCCCCCAAGCCTATCCCGATACCCGCTTTGAAATTATTAACGCGGCGATGACCGCCATTAACTCCAACGTCGTCCTCGAAATCGCGCGTGACATCATCGCCAACGGCGACCCCGATCTCCTCCTTATCTATGAGGGCAACAACGAAGTCATCGGCCCCTTCGGCCCGGGCACTGTCTTCACGGGCGCCATGCAAAGCCCGACCTTCATTCGCCTCAATTACGCCTTTAAGCGCACAAAAATCGGCCAGCTTCTCGCCTCTCTGGCCGACTCCGCCCGCATCAAGGAAGGTGGCGTCCCAGAGCAGTGGGGTGGCCTCGAAATGTTCGTCGAGCACGAGTTTAGCCTCGGCGACCCTCGCCTGGAGCGCGTCTATGCTAATTTCCGCGACAACCTCCACACCATCGCCTCCCTCGCCTCAGACAATGGCATCGCCTCCGTCCTAAGCACAGTCAGCGTCAACAGCAGGGACTTCCCCCCCTTCGACTCCCAACTTCCGGCAGGCAGAAATCCCGCTGAAATCCTCAAGCATTTTGCCGATGGCAACTTCGCCACCTTGCAGCTCGTCTGCGAGAACATCCTCCAATCGCACCCGGAAAACGCCTTTGCCCGTTTCATGCTCGGCCAAGCCCTCCTCAAGCAAAACCGTCCAGCCGAGGCCCGCCCTCACCTCATCAAAGCTAAGGACGCTGACCGCCTCCGCTTCCGCACGGACTCCCGCCTCAACGACGAGGTCCGCCGTCTCGCCGCTTCTCTCTCCGCGGAAAATCGCCCCGTCTATCTCGCCGATGTGGATGCCGCCCTAAACAACCGCACTCCTGAAGGCCTCGCGGGCTACGATCAGTTTTTTGAGCATGTCCACTTCACTTTCCAAGGGAACTACGAGGCCGCTGTCGCTCTCCTCCCCGCCATCCACAAAGCAATGGCCGCCGCAGGCAAAGCCGATCCCTCCCGCGAGCTTCCTGCCCGTGTGGCAAGCCAGCAAGAGTGCCAGCTTTCCCTCGCCTACACCCCGTGGGAGCTCTACCTCCAGTCGCTCGACATGGCTGGCCGCCTCACCCAAGCTCCCTTCACTCGACAGCCTTTCAACCAGGACCGCATTACCGCGCTCCGCCGCGAGGCCCTCCAAGCCCAGCGCCGCATGCAGCTGCCAGGCGCGGAAGAATCCGTCGCCAAGTGGCTCGCCAAAGCCATCGAGCTTCGCCCCGATGATTGGATGCTCCAGCGCAACTACGCCCAATACAACTGGGACGAAGGCAACTTTGAGTCCGCCATCCGCCACTTCTCTCTTGCTCTCGAAATCATCCCCAATGAGACCGCCCTTGTGGAAAATCTTGCCACGCTCTACGCTGAAATAGACCGCCCCGCCGAGGCCCGCTCCTTTCTCAACCAGCTTCTTATCAAAAAGCGCATTACTCCCCGCTACTACCTCATAGACGGCCAAGTAAGCCTTCTGGAGGGCAACCTCGCCGCCGCGGAGGCAGCCTTTCGCAAAAGCATAGACCTCCGCCTAAATACGGCCAAGTGCCTCGCCGGACTGGGCGAAGTTGCCCTGAAGCGCGGCAACACTGCCGATGCGCGCCTCCTCCTGGAGCAGAGCCGCCGCATCGAGATCACCCATGAAAACGAGTATCTCCGCGCGCTCATTGCCCAAAAAGAAAACAACCCCGCTGAGGCCCGCGCCGCCATAGAGGCCGCCCTCAAGCGAAAGAAGAACCTACCCCGCTACCTCGATTTGTCTCAGTCCATGGACTAACTTCCTGCCGCCATGCCCTCCGTTTTCCACAACGCAGAAGTCCTCCTCCTCGAAGACGAATCCCTCCTGCGCAAACGCCTTCAGGCCTGGCTGGAAAAACAGGGCGCCTCTGTGACCGCTCTTGGCCTTGTCGCCGAGGCCCGCAGAGCAGCCTCCGCCCTTCCATTTGATTTCGCCCTCCTCGACATCAATCTCCCCGATGGCGAGGGCCTCGACCTCCTCCGCAAGCCCGTTTTCCCTGGCACCACTTCCATCGTGATCATGACGGCCAATGGCGGCATCGCCTCTGCCGTAGAAGCCATTAAGCTCGGTGCAGGAGATTACCTTGCCAAACCTTTCGACCCAGACGAGCTGTCCCTTGTTTTCTCACGCCTCCGCAAAAGCAAGCTGGCAAACCGTGTAGAGGAGCACCGCCGCGAGCAGCAATCCGCTACGGATGCCGCCATCTTCTTCGGCCAGTCCATGCAGGCCACTCAGTCCCAACTGGAGCGCATTCTCCAGACGGACGACCGCCTCCAATCCCGCCTCCCGCCCATCCTCCTCCAGGGCGAGACGGGCACGGGCAAGACAGCCATCGCCCGCTGGATCCACACTCACGGCCCACGCGCCGCAGCGCCCCTCATAGAGCTCAACTGCTCCACCCTCCCCGAGCACCTCGCCGAGAGCGAGCTCTTCGGCCACGAGCGCGGCGCCTTTACCGATGCCCGCAACGCCCGCGTAGGCCTCTTTGAGGCTGCAGACAGTGGCACCCTCTTTCTCGACGAGGTCAACAGCCTCCCCCTGTCCCTTCAGGCCAAGCTCCTTGCCGTCCTCGAAGATGGCCGCATCCGCCGTGTCGGCGGCAACAAGCCCATAGAGGTGGACGTCCGCATCATTGCCGCCAGCAATCAGGACCTCTCCGAACTCGTCCGCTCGGGTGCCTTCCGCGAAGACCTCTTCCATCGGCTCAACCTCCTCCACCTCCGCCTCCCGCCCCTGCGCGAGCGCGGGGAAGACATACTCCACCTCGCCGCCCACCTCCTTGAAAAACTTAAGGCTCGCTACCGCCTCAAAGAGATCGCCATTAGCGCCGAGGGCAAGCGCCGCCTCCTCGCTGCCTCCTGGCCAGGCAACGTCCGCGAACTCTCCCACGAGCTCGAGCGCGCCCTCATCCTCGGCGAAGGCCCAGACCTCCACTTCCGCCACCTTGGCGGCCCCACGGATTCCCCAAAAAATCCCACCACCCCTTGGCTCGTCTCCGATTTCGCATTCCCCGCATCGGGCTTCGAACTCGAATCCGCAATCAACACCCTCATCCACAAAGCCCTAGCTCAGTCCAACGGCAACGTCTCCGCCGCCGCCCGCCTCCTAGGCGTATCCCGCGATTATATCCGCTACAGACTGGCGCAGGAGAAAAGCTAGGGACGATTGAGGCTAAAATTAAAAGGCGCCCTCATTGTAAAGCTAGCTCTATTTCCCTCCGCATCTTCCCCTGGGTAAAATCGCCATAACATAATAGCGTCGATGGTAGGCTGATTGAAAGCCTCGTTGGTTGAAGACTCAACTTTGATACTCTCTTTAACAACGCGCCCCTCTTCGTTAACTGTAATTCGAAGAGTTGTGCTACCTTCGATTCCACTTTGCCTCAACCATACTGGATAATAAGGGCTAACAACCAATCTCCTAACAGGTGGATACAATCCATTTTCTATAGTAAAACGCACATCATCGATAATCCGCCAATATCGGTCTAAATTATCTCTAAGAAGTGGCAACGATGCCGTGCTCGTCTCCTCCACATAAAGCCACATCCCCGACTCCACATGCAACAACTCAGGATACCCCTCCTCGTAATCAAGCAGCCAGTCCAGATAAGGCATCCACCAGTAAAGCACGTCACCACCGCCCACCCCATACATCCAACCAAGCTCCAGCGAATACACCCACGGACTCAACTCCGCATACACAAATCCCATCCTCGGCGAATACTCCCATACCCCAACATCCGCTACCCAGCCCAGCAGCGAATCCTCCCGCCACTGTGCCTCGGCCTTGACAACACTGGTTCCGCCAAAAACAAGCATGAGTGTTAACAAGACAGTCGCAATAAAACGATGTTTATTCTTACTTATCATCATCGAGATGAGGTCACATAAATAAGTATTCACTGGCAACTCAAAATCACCCAGTTCACAGAGTTTTTCGGCGTAATTTTATTGTTAGGACTGTTTGAGATTTTCAGATGGCGTTAAAGATTTAAGGCTGAAAGTTCAAAGGGTTGGGTTATAGGGTTTAGAGGGAGATGAAGTCTGTAACGTTAGGAAGTGTATCGGGTTTTGGGAATTTTAGCGTTGTGGTATTTTCGGGGGGTGGCGTTGGGCTTTGCCCAACGCTTTGAAGTGGTG
>CAZHQD010000052.1:0-5753 GCA_964533835.1 uncultured Puniceicoccaceae bacterium
ATGGAGCAGGTGAGGCCAGTGGCGTGTACTTGGGAGAAACCGTTGGCCTGGAATTGGGCAGAGAGGGAGTGCTTGTCTGGAAAGGCTTCGATGGTAGAGCCGAGGTATTTGTAGGCTTCTTTATCTCCTGTCAGGAGAGAGGCGAAGGGCGGGAGAATGTATTTCAGGTAGAAGTAGTAGAGCGGGGCAAACCACTTGGCGGGCTGGGTGAATTCCAGGCAGACAAGGGTGCCGCCCGGCTTCAGTACGCGCAGGATTTCCCGTAGGCCCGCATCGCGGTTTTCCAGATTGCGCAGGCCGAAAGCGATGGTGGCCACATCGAAGGAGGCGTCGGGAAAGGGGAGGCTCAGGATATCTCCCTGGATGAAGGGGATGTTCCCGAATGCGGGTGAGCGCTGCTTTTTCTGGATGGCCTCATCGAGCATGGGTTGGCAGAAATCGAGGCCCGTTATGGCCACGGACTCGCCGAGGCTCTTGCGGAGGGCAAAGGCGACATCGCCGCTGCCTGTGGCGAGATCGAGGATGGACTGGGGGCTGAGGGCGGCCACGGTTTGCACGAGCTTATGCCGCCAGTAGTAGTCCACACCCATAGAGAGCGCGTGATTGGCTAGATCATAGCGCGATGAAATGCCTGCAAACATTTTGCGGACGGCTTGTGCTTCTGGCATGGCAGTAGGGTATCGCGCTAGGCGCTTTGTGGCAAACGGCTAGCGCAGTTCGGCCATGAGGCGTGAGGCTTCCTGCATATCTTTGTCACCGCGACCGGAGAGGTTTACGAGGAGTATCTCGTCCTTGCGCATTTGCGGGGCGCGCTTGAGCGCGTAGGCGATCGCATGGGTGCTTTCGAGAGCGGGAATGATGCCCTCGGTGCGGCTGAGGGTGCGCATGGCGTCGAGGACATCGTCGTCGGTCGCGTAATCAAAACGGATGCGGCCTTGCTCGCGGTAGTAGGCGTGCTCGGGGCCTACGGCAGCATAGTCCAGCCCGGCGGATACACTGTGGGTTAGCTCGATCTGGCCGTCGCTGTTTTGAAGGATAAAGGTTTTGCAGCCTTGGAGGACGCCAAGCTTTCCGCCCGCAAAACGGGCGGCGTGGTCGCCTGGAGCAATGCCCCTGCCGCCTGCTTCTATGCCCACGAGGCGCACGCTGGGATCGTCGAGAAACTCAAAGAACAGGCCCATGGCATTTGAGCCACCGCCCACACAGGCGGCAATCTCGTCGGGCAGCCTGCCTTCTTTTTCGAGCATTTGGGCTTTGGCTTCGCGGCCAATCACGCTTTGGAAATCGCGGACGATCATGGGGTAGGGATGCGCGCCGTAGGCCGTGCCCAGGATGTAGTGGGTTTCGCGAACATTGGTCACCCAGTCACGCATGGCCTCATTGACGGCTTCCTTCAGGGTTTTTTGGCCTGCATCCACTCCTACGACTTCGGCGCCACAGAGCCTCATGCGGAAGACGTTGAGAGCCTGGCGGCGCATATCTTCGGAGCCCATGTAGATGCGGCATTTGAGGCCGAAGCGCGCGCAGACTGCCGCCGTGGCCGTGCCGTGCTGCCCCGCGCCTGTCTCGGCGATGATGCGCTTTTTGCCCATGCGGAGGGCGAGGAGCGCCTGGCCCACGCAGTTGTTTATCTTGTGCGCGCCAGTGTGGAGGAGGTCTTCGCGCTTTAGGTAAATCTTGGCGCCGCCGAGGTGCTTAGTGAGGTTTTCCGCGTAGAATAGTCCGGTGGGCCTGCCCGCGAACTCCTTGAGGTGGAACTGGAGCTCGGCCTCAAACTTGGGGTCTTTGCGGGCTGCGCGGTAGGTTTCCTCAAACTCGATGAGGGCCGTCATAAGCGTTTCGGGGACGTAGCGTCCGCCAAAAACACCAAAGTGCCCCGAGGCATCGGGCAACTGCATCCGAGGTGGCTGCACGTTCGTAATCATGGCAAACAGAGTTGTGCGGAATTAGCGCAATGGCAAGCCGAGAGCCGACTTCATAAATACAAAATCAAACGCCAAGAGAGGGCCGTTTTTTCGGAAATTCCTAAAAGGCGCAGCGTTTGTGCCCTCAATAGGCTTAATTATAGGGGCCGAATTACTTTCCGTCTTCAAAGTCGCCAACGCGGTCATTGAGGACATTCTTCAATTCTTTGCCGGCCTTGAACTTCACGACGACGCGGGCGGGGATGACGACATCCTTGTCGGGCACATTAGGGTTGCGGCCAATTCTGGATTTGCGGACGTTGATTTCGAAGACGCCGAAGTTGCGGAGCTCCACGTTGCGCCCGTCTGCCAGAGCGTTGGCAATTTCGTTGAGGGTTTCCTGCACCACTTCTTTGACTTCTTTTTGCGGCAGATTTGTGCGCTCGTAGATATTGACGATGATGTCGCGTTTGGTCAGGTTGGCGCGCTTATTCATGGGTAGAGTGAGTGCTAGGTATTGTTTCAAGTAGCGCGGGCGTGGGCCTTTGCCTTTTTTCTATATCAACCTTACTAGTTGTAGTTCATTATTGTGTCAAGAGGTAGGACGAGTGATTCCAAACGGTTCACCAATTTTTTCAATCGCTTGCTTCGATGCCATTTTGGAACACAATTGAGTGTTAGGTCACTCACCAAAGGGTAAGCTTGGCGAGTCAATAAGGTTCTAGACCAATTGCCAATCTGGAAAAAACCAACTGAAAATTGCGATTTCACCCACCTTCAATGAGCAACAGAGACGATAAAGACGAAAAGGATCCGCCATACGACGATCTTGGCAAGCAGCTCCAGGAAGCGCTCCGCAGCGGGCGTTTCCCTGGTGTGATACGCGTGGGGCCGTCCATGGGCTTCCAGCAGCCATCGCAAGGGGAATCCGCGCAAGGGAGCGCTGACGATGATGCCGCACGGGCTGCCGTATTAGAAAAAATCAGGAATTTTAATCTCAAGCCACGGGAAATCCGCGACCATCTTAACCGCTATGTCATCAAGCAGCACGAGGCCAAAAAAGTGCTTTCGGTGGCCATCTGCGATCACTACCACCATATACGGATGTGCCTGGAGAAGCCCGCGCTTCTCGAAAAGGAATACCACAAGCAAAACATCCTTCTGCTAGGCCCGACAGGGGTGGGGAAGACCTACCTGATGCGAACGATCGCCAAGCTGGTGGGCGTGCCCTTTGTGAAGGCAGATGCCACCAAGTTTTCCGAGACGGGCTATGTGGGCGCAGACGTGGAAGACCTTGTGCGCGATTTGGTGAAGGCGGCCAACGGCGATGTGGAGCTCGCCCAATACGGCATCGTGTATGTGGATGAGATCGACAAAATCGCCAGCGCACAGAACACGCACGGCAAGGATGTGTCGGGGCGCGGGGTGCAGGTGAATTTGCTCAAGCTGATGGAAGATACGGAGGTGAATCTGGTATCGCCTACAGATATGATGAGCCAGATGTCAGCCATGATGGAAATGTCCCGCGGGGGGAAGCCGCGCCCGCGCCGCATCTCCACCAGGCACATACTCTTTATCGTATCGGGGGCCTTTGATCGGCTGGCGGAATCCATCAAGAAGCGGGTGGAGAGCGCGCAGATCGGGTTTGGCGCCCAGGCGGGCCAATCCGATCGAGAGCCATGGGAATATTTGCCAAAAGTGGAGAGCGCAGACCTTATCAAGTATGGCTTCGAGCCTGAGTTTGTGGGACGCTTGCCTGTGCGGGTAACTTGTGAAGCGCTGGGTGTGGATGATCTCGCGGATATCCTTACAACCAGTGAGGGCAGCCTTCTGGAGCAGTATCGGCAAGACTTCGATGGCTATGGCATCGATTTCTCGGTGACGCCCGAGGCCATCAGAGAAATTGCCCGCCGAGCGCACGCGGAAAAGACAGGCGCACGCGGGTTGATGACGGTGTTTGAGCGCGTCTTCCGCAACTACAAGTTTGAGCTGCCGAGCACAGCGGTGAAATCATTCGAGGTGACCACGGATACAATTCGCGATCCCTCTGCCGCGCTGAAGGCGCTCCTGATAGAGCACCAGCACGCGCAGCACGGCATATTGATGCAGGACTTGGAGGCGTTTGCGAGCCGCTTTGCCCAAGAGCATGGGCTTTCTCTGGAATGGACGCCCGATGCTTGCGAGGAGCTCATAGCGCTTTCCGTAACGCTGGATAAGACCATTCGCGCCATCTGCGAGGAGCGTTTTAAGGATTTCCAGCACGGGCTGAAAATCATCTCCCGCAATACAGGGCAAACGGTATTTCCCATATCCGGTCAAATGGCCAAAGATCCCGACAGCGAGCTTTCCAGAATGATAGTGGAGAGCTTTCGCGGGCCGTCCGGCGCGGTAGGGGAGAGTGGTAAGAGCGCTGCCGTTTAGTATTCCTTACATGGGCGTTTGCGGATGCTACTAAAATACGAGTGCGCAGGCCAGGGCTTGAGTGTGCCCTTCGTGGAGCGTAGTGGGTAGTTATGCGACTACTCCCCATATTACTCCTCACAGTTGCCCTCAACCTCTCTGCAGAAACGGAATCTCCGGCGAAGGAGTATGTGGCCCTGGAGCAGTTTCGGCAGATCACTGCCGCGGCGCTTACCACGCCCGATGTGCCTGCGCTGTTTCGAGATCATGTGCTTTCTTTGCGCGCGCTCGTGGATCAAGCCGAGGTTCAGCGGGATAAGGTGCCATTAGAGGAGACTATCCGCTATGTGGAGGCGATGAACGAGGGATTGGCGTTTGACGCACTAAAGCCCGAGACCTACCTGAAACACGGCAAGCGCAGTCTGGTATTCACTTTCACCAGCGAGGTGGATGGCAGTCTCCAGTATTATTCATGCGCTCTGCCACCAGGCTATGACCCTGAAGTGGCCTACCCGTTGGTAGTGGATTTGCATGGAGCAGGGCCAGAGCACCCGCTGTTTTATGTCTTTATCCATATCGCCACACCGCCCGATAAGGAGGCTTACCTCAAAGAGCGCCCAATCAATCCAGAGACGGCAGTCATCACTATTCGCCCTTGGGGCAGAGGGAATCAAGGCTATCGCGGGGCTGCGCAAAATGATATTCGCCAGTCTATGGCAGATGCAGCCAAACGTTTTAAGCTCGACGCAGACCGCTACTATCTGGTCGGGCATTCGATGGGAGGCTTTGCCGTATGGAATGTGGCATCTGCTCAGCCAGATATATGGGCGGCGGCGTGCATAGTAGCGGGAGGATCGGGCTATGACCCTCAGTATGCCAGGCAGTTGGCATCCCTGCCCATTAGGATATGGACTGGAGCAGAGGATCCAGCGGTGCATCCCGATAATGCTTACCTGATGGAAGAGCTGTTGCGGGAAGCGGGGAATCAGCGCGTATCCCTCCGCGTTGTGGAGGGATGGGGCCATGAAGTACCTGCGCCGGAAGAAGCCAAAGCTAATCTTGAGTGGATGCTACAATTTAAGAAGGGCAGCTAGCCGCCCCTTGGTAGTCATTAGCGCATGGGGATGGAAACCAACAAAATTGGGCAATTTTCCTTTACTTTGCCTCTTTTATTACTATCTTGCCTATAATACCAATGATTAAGATTTAACGCTTACCGCCAACCTTTGGCCAGCCGTTATTCTTTCCAGCGCAAACTCAAGCTTGCCTTCAAACCCAAATCTTCCACAAATTAAGTTATAGTTAGCTACCCCTAAAAATACGAATAAACGAACATTTCCTTTGGGTACATTTCATTACCTACAACGCTCTGGAAAATCCGAAATCATAAATCTCAAATCATAAATCGCTCATGCCTTCCATACTCGCAAATAACATCATCGAAACCGT
>CAZHQD010000052.1:5853-17040 GCA_964533835.1 uncultured Puniceicoccaceae bacterium
CACAAGGACGGGGGCTTCATGCCCAGCCAGTTTGATAATCCTGCCAACCCTGCCATCCACCGCGTGACGACCGCTGAGGAAATATGGGAAGCCACCAAGGGCCAGATCGACGCCTTTGTGGCCGGAGTGGGAACTGGCGGCACGATCACTGGAGTGAGTGAAGTAATCAAGTCCCGCCGCAAGCTGCACACCGTGGCCGTAGAGCCAACAGCCAGCCCAGTGCTCTCGGGAGGCAAGCCAGGCCCGCACCGCATTCAAGGTATCGGCGCAGGATTTATTCCGGGCAACTGCAATACTTCCCTGATTGACGAGGTTATCCAGGTAACCAATGAAGATGCTTTTGCCACGGCACAAGAGGTGTCCATTACTGATGGCATTCCAGCAGGCATTTCCAGTGGAGCGACTATTTGGGCTGCTCTCCAGTTGGCCAAGCGTGATGCCTTTGCGGGCAAGCGTATTGTGGTAATTGCAGCCAGCCCAAGCGAGCGCTACCTCTCCACGCCACTGGCGGAAAAAATCCGCAATGAAGTCACTGCCCTGACGGCTGCACCTCTGTAATACCGCACTATTTTGCCAATGCCTAAGAGCGAGAAGAGCGAGGCCCATGATCCGCTGGCCGCAGCGGCTACGAAGGACCGTGGCCTCCTTGCGGAATTTATCGGATTTCTTAAGGAAAACCGCAAATTCTGGATGCTGCCTATTCTCGTTCTGCTGCTCGTTTTCGGTGCCCTTATCATACTGGGCGGAAGCGTATGGGCTCCATTCATCTACCCGCTGTTTTAGCCAAGTGGTATGGTTATTTTCGAGTACTAGTAGCGGAATTCACTAACCATTGCTGTGTAAATCCGAAATTAGAAATCGGAAATTTGCAGCTTTAATTCAGTTGCTTCAAGCAATCGCCCAAGTTTGCATACTCTTGCATCTCCAGAAGAGGCACGCCCATGCCTGAAGCCTGTGCGCAGAGGGCGAGCACCGCCATGCGGCAGTAGATGCCGTTGCTGACTTGCTGAAGGATTACGGACTGTGCGCTGTCTGCCAGCTCTGAGTCAATTTCCACACCACGGTTAATCGGGCCAGGGTGCATAATTACTGCGTTTGGCTTTAGCCAGCTTGCGCGGAGTTTGCTGAGGCCAAACATGCTTGTGTATTCACCCAAAGAGGGGAAGTGGCTGTGTGTTTGCCGCTCATGCTGGATGCGAAGGAGCATTACGGCATCGGCATCCACGAGTGCGCTTTTGAGATCGTGAGTCACGCGCGCGCCGAAGTGGGAAAACTCTTTTGGGAGCAGGGTGCTTGGCCCCGCGAGGGTCACCTCCGCGCCGAGCGTACGCAGGGCCCAGATATTGGAGCGAGCCACACGGCTGAAAAGGATATCACCGAGAATCGTAATTTTCTTACCCTTGAGATTGCCCAGGCGCTCACGCAAGGTAAAGGTATCCAGCAGGGCTTGAGTGGGGTGCTCGTGGGCGCCGTCACCCGCGTTGATGACTGGCATCTTTAGGCGGGAGCAAAGGTAAAGCGGAGCGCCTGCCGCGCTGTGGCGGAGGATTAGGATGTCGCCATTGAGCGCTTCCAGATTTTGGGTGGTGTCGCGCAGCGTCTCGCCCTTTACGATGCTGCTGGCACCCGAAATGACATTGATCACATCCGCGCTCAGGCGCTTGGCTGCCATCTCAAAGGCGACACGCGTGCGGGTGCTCGGCTCAATGAAGAAATTGATGACATTGAGCCCGTTGAGGTAATCCAGTTTGCGCCCGCCATCACCGAGGCGCCGCTTGAATGCCATCGCCAGCGCGTGGATCAAATCGATCTCTCCGCGGCTCAAATCTTCGGTGGCTACTAAGTCTTTCCGTGTCCAGCGATTGGGTATATCACTCATGTTGAGGTGCAAAGTTAGCTATATCTCACCCCTCTGTCACCGATTTTGCAAAGAAAATTAAGCCCAAATTATTCCCTCAGAAAGTGGCCATGTGCTCTTTTGTTTGATTCAATTTTAGGTCCAAATTCCCAATTGCCTGTTTTCTTCATTCCCGATTCTGCCTTTATAACAGGTTCTCAGGGAGGCCACCTTCATCAATAAGTGATTGCTCGCTGGCCGCCACTAGCTGAGATTCGGGGAGTGGCTTGGCTTTCGATTCTGTCTTTAGCCTCGGCTGAGAGACTCTTGGCACGGGTGCGGCCTCGGTAAAGAGCGCTTCTTTGGCGAGCTTGCGACCATACTTGCCGTAGAAAGTTTCACCGATGGATTCGGCGCCCAAGCCCGTCGCGCCTTCTGATTGAAGCATATCGGCAAGAAGCGCTTCAAATACATCGCGCTGCTGGCGAAAGGCTTCTATGAGGGGGTTTGGCGGCACCGCGTTCTCGGAGGCAAAGAGCATACGGGTAAGCGGGTGCTCCTCTACCCACTTTGTGTAAAAGTCCAAGGCATGCCCCAAACGCTCCTCGCGGGTGTGGCTACCGTCTCCCAGCTCGCCTTGGAAGTAGAGCCTGATGAGACCATCGTGAGGAAATAACGGCTCCTGGCCGAGCGACTTGAGAAGGCCTTGCTGCCCGCCAAAATACCGATAGATCAACACCTTGTCCGCACCCGCGCGTGCAGCGACGGTGTTGATCCCGAAATGCATGAAGCCATGAAGCTCAAGGTGCTCCTTTGCGGCGGCAAGCAATCGGGCCTCGGTTGCGGCGCGATTTCTAATCATGATGACAGTTCGACCACTTCATAATCTCCATCCCCACCCCATAGGGTCAACTCCTAATTTTACTTATCCCTCGTTATTCTATTCCTGCATCAATATTAGCCCACTTTAAATTCCCCGTTCGTTTGGCATTCTCAATGTGGCAAAGCCGAAGTCTCAAATCTACAATCCCTTAAACCATTCCAATGATTCTCCAAGCGCCACCACATCCCCGATGATAACGATGGAGGGAGGGCCGATGTTTTCTGCGGCTGCTTTTTCCGCGATGGAGGAGACGGTCGCGATTAGCCTGCGCTGCCTGCTGGTGGAGGCCCATTGGATGATGGCCGCAGGCCTGTCTTCAGGCATGCCGCCTTTTACGAGTTCAGAGCAAATCCAGCCCAGGTGCTTTGTGGCCATGTAAAGACAGAGCGTGGCCTTGAGCTTGCCGTAGCTTTGCCAGTCGTGGGCGGTTTCGCTTTTTGTGGGATCCTCGTGACCACTTAGAAAAACCAGGGCAGAAGTGTGCGCTCGGTGGGTGAGGGGGATGCCCGCGTAAGCCGCAGCGGCCAGAGCGGAAGTCACGGCAGGCACGACTTCATAGCGCACGTTTGCCTGCCTGAGCGTCTCTGCCTCCTCTCCGCCACGCCCAAAAACAAAGGGGTCGCCCCCCTTTAGCCGCACGACTGATTTCCCAGCCTGAGCCTCACGAACCAAAAGCGCCTCAATTTCATCTTGCTGCACAAAGTGTGCTCCCGCCTGCTTGCCCACATAGTAGTGGCAGCAGCCGGGCTTCGTCCAGTGCAGGGCATCAGGGCAGGCCAAGTGGTCAAAGACCAGTACATCGCAAGTCTCAATTAGGCGGCGTGCCCGCAAGGTAACCAGCAAGGGGTTGCCTGGGCCGCTTCCCGTAAGGTAGACCGTGCCCGCGAGTGCGTCCAGACCGCCCACAGAGCCAGGCAGTGGCTCACGCGGCAGGCTCAGCTCGGTTTCCGCCACTTTTGTAGCGGCTTCCGGGCCCACGGGAGACGCGGCATTGGCTGGGGGAGTGGATGGCATTCGGCTTACTCTAGGTTTTCCGATTTAGCTTCGGCGAGCCAATCTTGCGGCTATCTTTTGGCGGCAATAGGCGTGTGAGAATATCGGTTTGACTTGTTTACTTTAGTAAACTACCTTTCTTTGTAAAGAAAAGAGAGGTAAGCCGACTAATCGGTAAAATCCTAAACCATATAGCTTTCCGTATCCATGAGTATCGCCATAGCACACCCATCCCTACCCATCGTCGAACCAGAAGCGACGGAGCCAGAGTCTAGCGTTTTTAAGCGGTTGGCTGCGCCCACGAATTTTGATGCCATAGACATTGCGGACGTGAACCGGCATCTTGCTTCCGCACCCGCCCTTAAGCGTGTGGAGTGGGCAGTGGAAACCTTCGGCGACAAACTGGTGATGACTACGAGCTTCGGGGCACAGGCCGCCGTAATGCTACACTTGGTGACGCAAGTAAAGCCTGAGATACCGATTGTGTTTATAGATACGGGGTACCTCTTTCCTGAGACTTACCAGTTTGCCGAGACGCTGGAAAAGCGGCTCAAGCTCAACCTGAAAGTCTACAATCCCGCCATGACGGCTGCACGGCAAGAGGCGCTCTATGGCAAACTCTGGGAGCAGGGCAAAGAGGGGCTTACCCGCTATGGCATCCTGAACAAAGTAGAGCCGATGAATCGCGCCATCAAAGATCTGGGCGCAACGGCATGGCTTGCAGGGTTGCGGCGCAGCCAGTCGGGCACGCGTTCGGATCTCGAAGTGTTGGCCCGCCAAAACAAGACCTTTAAGATACACCCAATCATAGATTGGACTGATCGCGATATCTACCAATACCTTACCCGCAATGATCTGCCCTACCACCCACTGTGGGAGCAGGGCTACGTATCCATCGGTGATTGGCATAGCACGAGCCGACTGGAAGAAGGCATGACGGAAGAGCAAACCCGCTTCAATGGGGTAAAGCGCGAGTGCGGGCTTCACGAGCTTTCGGGGCGCGCTGATTTCCAGATATAGCAGGCTATACTACCTGCGCTTCAGGGTTGGACGAGCGTCTCGATTGCCCAACAAACGAATGTCTTTGGTGATCTGTAAAAATCCGAAATTCGAAATCCCAAATCGAAAATTCTAAAGTCTCGCCAAACGCTAAGCCACTCTCCATAATTCTGCGTCATGGCATACAAGGCGAAGAATCAAGTCACGTGGGGTAGCATCTTTGGCGCAGCTTTCTTGAGCATCTTTTTAGGAGGATTTCTCGCTGCGTACACCCTAATGACGCGGCCCGTCATTGTGATAGCCGCGCCGCCCAAGCCAGAGGAAATAAAGGAGCATGCCGTGTATTTCCAGCAAGGGCTTCAGCGGGGAGCCAGCGCATGGCGAACCTCCCGTGATCGCCTGATTGCGGGCACCCCTTCGGGCAATATCGTGCTGAACGAAAACGATCTCAACAACTGGGCGCTTACCCAGATGAGAAACAAGGAAGTTCTTTTCCCTCCGATTACACCGACTACCACTGCAAAGAAGGATACAAAGAAGCCTGCCGAGAAACCCAAAGAGGAGCCCGTAGATATTGATTTCGCTGGTCTTATTGGCATGGACGCAAAAATCGGCGAACCCAACTTCCGTTTCACAGGAGAGGCCCTCCAGCTAAGCGTGCCGGTTGATCTTCCCGTGGTTCGCCTAATTAAGGGCAAGCCTGTAGTTATGGTTTTTCAGACGACGGGCGATTTTGTCCGCACAGACAATTCGTTCACCTACCGTGCGCGCTCGGCGTCGCTCGGGTCGCTGGCGCTGCCTGATTTTGCGGTGGTTCCCGTGACCACACTTATGGCCAAGCTCTACCATAGCACGGAAGAGTATAAGGCCTTGGCACCCGCGTGGGATAAGCTGGGTAGCGTGTCGCTTCAGGCTGATGCGCTGGTGCTCACGATACCCTAGCGTACTATTTTAGCCAGTCAGCGTAGATGGCGTTGATAGAGTTGGCATCGGTTTTCCCTGAGTGGAACCACACACGGTAGCGTTGCTCCATCCTATCGCCTTTCTTGAAGCGGAGTGCAGCGTCTTGCAGGACTGCGGGATGGATGCCTTTCGAGTAGCTCTCGTGGTAAAGATGGAAGGGCAGGGGTGCCCCTGGATTGCTTGGGTGGCTCATCACTGTGACACCAGCGAAGTGCTCATGCCAGGTGCCTGATGGCAGGCCATCCACATTCCAGGTATAGTCCACCCATTGGCAGCGGGGTTTGTGAGATTCGGGCCAGTTTTGCTCCCCAAGGTTATTGAGGATTTCTTGGCCATTCATGCGCGGCAAGCGCACCATGAAGCCACCGTATCCACCCCATTTGTCTTCGCGCTCGGCCACTACCTCGTTTGCCACGCAAATCGTCTTCTGTGTCCAGTCGAGAATTCGGGAGCCGTTGGAGGGATCAGTCTTGATCGTTACGAGGATGGTATCGTCCAGGAGAGGCGCGCGGTTGGAATCTTGCCACTGAACTTTGTTTTCCAGAGTGGCAGCGTTTTCTTCGAGAGAGATTATGCGTGCGCCCAAGTCTTGGCAGTAGCCACGGGAGTGCCCCTCATACGATTGCTGATCCCAGACATTGCACCCGTTTAGGTATTTCCACGCGTAGAACGCACCGTTGTGCCAAGGGTGGTCTCCGGGCATGGAATCCGTCATTACGGCCCCATTCTCCAGCACAATTGGATGGCAGAAAGGATGAAAGGGAACTGCACCATAACGATAGGTGGCTACGGGCTTCCCGTTTTTCTCCAGGGTAATTGAATGATTCTGGCGATGGATGGCGTTGAGCATGGCCTTGATTAGTAAGAGATTTCGGTTAAGGCCACGGTGCGGCCCTTTTCGGCTGAGAGGTAGGCCGCTTCCGCCATGGCGATGCTGCCCAGATTATCCTTAATGGTTACCGCAGGGGCGCGATTCTCGGCGAGCGAGTCCAGCAAATCACCCATGACACTGGAAAAGGCATCAGGAAACCAGTGTGTGGCAAACTCGGGGCGGAATACCTGCTTGGGGAAGGCGCTGTCACGGATTTCGAGTTGGTCATACCCCTTGGAGAGCATTACGCCATCGGTGCCCGTGAGCTCCCACTGGCGCTCGTGGGGACGCTCAGGATGCAGTGCATTGAATTCTAGGCATACACCATGCGCATTGTCTCCAAAGTCCAGACATACGGTTCCAAGCATATCGCCCGTGAATTGCTGATTGGGTTTGCGCGATAGAGTGGCTGTCACTTTCTGCGGCAATCTGCCAAACCAGGCCCGCATCAAATCGAGGTGATGGATGCCATACTGCATAATCTGAAAGCGGGGAAGGTCTCGGAGCCACTTGCCGTGGTGGGGCATGCCATCAAAATTGGAGAAGAGGAGGTGCTGCGCGTGGTAAAGCTTGCCGATTAGGCCAAGGTTGACCGCCTCGATGGAAAAACGGTAATCAGGCGCCCAACGGGCATTTTGGTTGATGGCAATTACGGCCTTATATTTATCCGCAATGGAGGCAATTTCTTTGGCCTCCTGGAGGGTGTCTGCGGCGGGTTTTTGCACGAGCATGGCCTTGCCTGCCTTGGCTATTTTCTCAATGACCTGCGCACGGCCAGCGCCTGGAATGGCCACATCTACCACTTTTACTTTTGGGTCTTCCAGTAGCGCATCCAGGGTAGGGTAGCATTTTGGCAGATTATGCTTTGTGGCCACTTCACTGGCGCGCGCCTGATTGAGATCCGTGATGCCCACGGTCTCATATCCCGCTTTTCGGTAGGCATTGATATGAATATTGGCAACGATGTTTCCCGCACCGAGAATAGCAATTCCTGCACTGGGATGCGGGCTGTTTTGGCGGGCATAGGGCACATTTCCGTATTTTTCTATGAGGTCCATGGCGGCTGTGGGATTTAGGTGTTTGAGGTAATTTAAGTGGCCATTCTATCAGGATTTGCGGTTGCTTGTCTTTGCATTGCTCGCTAAGAACATTGCATTTTATGCGGAAAATCACCGTCCGCCTGGATTTTAATGCTGCTTTGCAGGGGCTTGTTTTTCTCTTTGAGGGAGACTTGCTCTACCCCCAGCGGCTCCATCGCCATCGGGAGTTGGAGGCCAACATCGTGGTCTCTGGCCGAGCGACTTATGTGATTGAAAATCAGAAGATCAATGTAGCCTACGGCAACCTGCTTTGGCTTTTCCCCGACCAGCACCACACGCTGCTCACAAAGTCGCCCGATTTTAAGCTATGGGTCATAAATTGGCGGCCACAGTGGGTAAGGATGCTAACGGAGGCGCCAGCAAGACGCTGGCTCCGTGAAACCCATCACGAGCGCATCCAGCTGAGCAATTTGCCATTGCAGGGCGTGGAGCGTTTCCACGCGCGTCTTCTTGAACTGCAGGCGCACACAGCGGATTTCGATAGCTACAATCTTCGGCTTGGCCAGCTTCTCCATGATTTGGACGCTGCTCATCGGCTTAGCAGCCACTCCGCGGAAACGCACGTCCTCCACCCAGCCGTGGCGAAAGCCATCCGCCAGCTAAAAGAGAGCAACGAAGAATCGCTCACCTTTCCCACACTACTGGCGGGGACGGGGCTTAGCTACTCTCAGCTCTCCAGAGTGTTTAAGCACGATACCGGTCTCACGCTGGGTGAATTCAGGGAGCAAGTGCGGCTCCAGCGCGCGATGCTCCTGTGGAAGTCTGCCAGGCAGCAGTCGCTCCTTGATTGTGTGCTCAGTGCGGGCTTTGGGAGCTACTCGCAATTCCACCGAGTTTTTCGCAAGCATTTCCCAGATGCCACTCCGCGCGCCTATTTCGCTCGCCTGCGGGAGTCTTCATCCACGTTTCTCCACTGATCTTCTTACTGTCCGTCCTTTGTCTTTTTGAAAACTAAAAACTTTAGACTGAAAACCACTCCTACTTTTGCCTGTCTCGCGGCAGTCTTACTGTAAGCGCCAGAGGCACCAAGAGGAGAAGAGCGCCAAGGGTGTAATTCAGCGTGGCGCCTAGCTTCCAATAGAGAAAGGCGGCCAGAAGCGGCCCGATAGCTCTAGCCAGAGCGCCCAGGCTGCGCAGCAGCCCTAGATCGCGGCCCTGTGTTTGCTCTGTGGAATAGAGAGAGGCGAGAGCGGCCAGCATCGGGGAAGTCATGCCGATGCCCGCGCTCATGAGCGTGATGCCCGCATAGAGCACGGCTGTGCTGTGGGCCTGGCCAAGCAGCGCCAGCCCGCAAACACCGACGGTAAGGCCCGCGCAGGTCATCGGGCGCTCCCCTATGCGGCTGACGAATTTCCTCACAAAATAGCCCTGCACCACAAGGAGCGTCCCACCGATATAAAGAAACATCCAGGTGTTTTCCGCAGGCCCGTATCCCAGTCGCTCCGCCGCCAAAAACGTGAGCGAAAACTCCATGCCGCTAAAGGCTATGAGGAAAAAGAGGTTGATCACGGAAACTTGGCGCACCCCCGCGGATGCGTTCCCCAGCGATTGCAAGAGCGATTCGGATTTCTTTTGCTGCGGCGCGCGCTTTTCCTCTGGCAAGGTCTCTTTGAAATACCGCCAGACCAGCCACCAATTCAACGAGCAAAAGACAAAGGCAATCAGCGCGGGAAGGGAGAAGGGGTTTACTCCGAATTGCGTTAGTTTTGGGTAGACTTGCGAAAGGTCCACGAGCGCAGCCGTTCCTCCCAGAGCGGGGCCTATGAGGAACCCCAGCCCAAACGCTATGCCTATCAGCGCCATGCCTTTCGAGCGGTTTTCCCTTGTCGTCACGTCGGCCACGGCAGCCGTCGCTACAGATAAGTTCCCCGACATGATCCCTCCCAGGCAGCGTGAGAGGATGAGGAGCAGGAACGAGCCGCTGAAAAACCAGATTAGGTAGCTTAGCGCAACTCCTGCCACGCTAAAAAGCAGCACTTTGCGCCGCCCGATTTTGTCTGACAGTCTCCCCCATACGGGAGCAAAGAAGAATTGCAACAAGCTATAAAGCCCCCCTAGTACGCCGCCAAAGAGCACTGTGGTACCGAAACTGATCCCCGCTGTGGAGCCGCTCGTGAGTTGCTCGGTAAATTGTACCAGCGTGCTGAGCAGCCCTCCATCACTCTCTCTGGGCAGATACCACGAAAGCATGGCGGGCCCCAGCGGGAAGATGATTGAAAACCCCACCAAATCCATAAATAGCGTCAGCCAGATAATCCAGAGGGCCTTCTTGGTCGCCTTGCTGTCGGATGGGTTTGCTTGCTCAGTTGCTGTTTGGGCGGATGCCATAAGGGGCGAAGATGCCAGCAACGGCGGGCGGCGCAAGCTCTCTTCCTTTGCCTGCGCTCTTCACTTTGTGCTTTTGGTATTGTTTGCTTTCAATCACTGGCTAATAGTCCCCGTATGAAAATCTCACTGAAAGTTGATTATGCCTGCCGTGTGCTCGTTCAGTTGGTTCGTTGGCATGGCCGCAGTGAGCTACCCCATATAGAAGAGCTGGCTGCCAAGGAATCCATTCCCGCCAATTACCTCGTGCAGATTCTCAACGATCTGCGCTCTGCCGGCCTTGTAAGCAGCCGCCGTGGCAAACAAGGGGGCTATTCTCTCGCCAAGGCGCCCACCCAGATCAATCTGGCCGATATTATTAAGGCCATGGATGGCGAGATCATTGATTTCACGGAAACGCCCATTGGCGAAAGTGGGCAGCGGGTGGCCCGCGCATGGCGTGAAGTAGTGAATGCTTTTGAGGACAAAGCCCGCGCCATTACTCTCGATGCCATTGCGCGCCATGATGGGCAGGAAATGTATTACATTTAGCTCACTTCTCCCCGCAGATAGATTTCCAAGCGGGATTTTTCCGCCTTGCGGGTTAGCCATCCTATAAGAATTGACGATACCCGAAATCGTTGCATCTAATGCTGTTGTTTCTGCGTATCACTCAGTAACTCCATAATACCCCTCACTCGATATCGGCTTATTTTCCCGCCAATAGTATTTAAAACTGTGGCGGGAAAATCCTCAATCCGAAGTCGAAATTTAAAATACGAAATATGATTACCCACCGCTCCACCCCAAAAACAGTAGTCCTTCTGCTAGCCGCGCTTTGCCCCGCGATTCTCTGCGCGCAGTTCACAAAAGAGCAAATGCTCCCTGCGACTTACGAGAAAGACGTGCTCGTCTCGGGCCTCAAATCGCTTGAGGGCCCCGCTTGGGATGCAGCGAATAATCGCCTGTTTTTCAGCCAGCAAGAAGGGCCCGGTTTTGCGCTCTACACCGTCTCGGAAACCGAGAGTAAACAAGTTTATCGCTCCTATAACAGCAAGGTCAACGGCAACGCCTTCGATCTCGATGGCAATCTCATTACTTGTGAGAGCGGCAACCGTCGCATCGTAAAGACGGATGCCAATGGCGATGTAACGATCCTCATAGATGAAGACCATCAGGGTAACCCTCTTAACGAGCCAAATGATGTGATCGTAAAGAGCGACGGCTCTATTTGGTT
>CAZHQD010000052.1:17140-18932 GCA_964533835.1 uncultured Puniceicoccaceae bacterium
ACCCTCTTAACGAGCCAAATGATGTGATCGTAAAGAGCGACGGCTCTATTTGGTTCACAACACCTTCTTGGACACAATCCGAGCTGCAGCGTCAGTATGTGCTGCGTTACGATCCCTTCTCCGGCACCGTGGCTAAAGTAGTCGACGGCGTGGACAAGCCAAACGGTCTCGCCTTTTCCCCCGACGAGAAATATTTCTATCTAAACGACAACGGCCAGAACCGTGTGCTACGCTATATTGTAAATGAGAATAACACCCTTACTTTCGACAAGGTGCTTATCTCTAACATCAAGCAGTGGCCCGATGGCCTCACGGTAGATGCCTACGGCAATCTCTTCGTGGCCGTCTTTGGCGGCGATGGTGGGAATAATGCGGACAGGGGCGTAGTGATTTACTCTCCCGAAGGTGTGCGTCTCGACCGCATTCCCTTCAATACAAACACCACCAATGTCGAATTCGGCGGGGCAGATCGCCGCACGCTTTTCGTGACTACCGGCGGCAGCGTGGTGGCCATACCGTTTCCGCCCGTTGTAACAGTGGATCCGCCCGCAGCTCCCACGGCCTTTACTGCCACCTCCCAAGCAAATGGTATAGCCCTGAGCTGGGAGGCTCCAGAGGGTGAATTCCTGGGCTATATTATTGAGCGGCGTCTTGGCCAGTCGGGTGATTGGACGAGCTACACCACAATCGACTCTCCTGCCACCACCTCTTATCTCGACGATGAGGCTGCGCCCGGAGTTTTCTACAGCTACCAAATCATGGCTTACAACGCGGGTGGAGAGTCCGAGGAAGCGCTGAGCGAGCTTGCCGTGGCAGGGAACGACTTTTATACAGGCGCCATTCGCCAGGAAGATGGCCTCTTGCAGACCACATGGTTTGGCCTCATCCTTGCCACCGGAGATTGGGTGTGGAGCCAAAACCACCACTGGTGGTATGTATCAATAGCGGGTCCAGGCAGCCTCTGGGCCTACGATTTTGCCCCAGAGCTAGGCTGGCTCTGGACAGGTGCGCCTATCTATCCCTTTGTGTATTCAGCTCAGGAAAACGTTTGGCTCTTCTTCGCTGGTGGAGACGCCTCGTCCACCCGCTACTTCTGGCGAACCGACAACGGCGAATATATCATTACTCCAGCACCCTAACCACCTGCCTTTCGGGAAGGTGCCGAATCGTTGCAATCTACAGAAGATTTCAATCCCTATACTAAATATTTACGTTATTTAGGCCAATGAAGATCACTGTTACGACAACAGTTAAAGCTCCAGTGCAAAGAGTCTGGGCAGCTTGGACAACCCCCGAATCCATTACTAAGTGGAATTTTGCTTCCGACGATTGGTGCTGCCCACATGCATCTATCGATCTCGCGGTTGGATCAAAATTTTCCTATAGAATGGAAGCCAAAGACGGCTCCTTCGGTTTCGACTTTGAAGGTAAATTTACCCGTGTTGAAACGAATAAATCCATCGAATACATAATGGATGATGGCCGTAAGGTATGGGTCAGTTTTGAGGAAACAGCTGATGGCGTTACAGTGAGTGAAACCTTCGATGCAGAAAACCAGCATTCAGCCGAGATGCAGAGACAAGGCTGGCAGTCTATCCTTGAGAATTTCAAGAAGCATACCGAGTCCCTAGATTGCTAATGCTTACTTCAGCATTCCCTGCCTGAAATCTATCTGAAAACTGAAAACCTGTCTTTTTTCTTCATTTTTCATTCTTCATTCTGCCTTTACTTATCGTCACCGATTGGCCGGGGGTCCAGTCTGCGGGAATGCTGTCAGGGAGAAGGCGAAAGG
>CAZHQD010000053.1:0-18711 GCA_964533835.1 uncultured Puniceicoccaceae bacterium
GTTTTGTTTGTAGAACCGGGTGCTTGAATAGTTACGGTTACTATCGCTTCACCTACGATATCATTTAATTCATAGGTGAGCGTCGCTGTTCCATCTGAAGCTACGGCGGATACACCTAATGATTTAAAGAGCCCCGCATTATTGGAAGTTACGCTTGCCGTTGGGACTGCCTGCCCTCCGCTACCTACTCCAGTCAACTGGATGACTTGAATGCCAGGATTTTGAAAATGCCAACGATCTGCAATGTCGTTTATGGTAGCGACAGGCGGTGTAGCTGGCAAAGCGGCCTTTCCGAATTTGAGATTACGAATGTAAAAATTGCCACTTACTTGCGTGAATGGCCATGCCAACTGAGGGTTATGATAGTTAAATAACATACTGGTTATCCAACTGGCATTCAGTGGCGTACCTCTGCTGTTTTGCATCTGGCCTGAACCGCGAAAGTCGAAAGTCAGCGTCTGCCATTGGTTGGCAGCTACGTTTTTTGTTTGAGTATGACCGTTGTTGTAATTGAGCCCAAGAGTAGCTTGTTCTTCTGGCGTGAGCACAGCATTATCGAATATGAAAATTGTGGCTTGCCCCGCATTTTGCGCCTTAAAATCAAACGTTACCAGCGGATACTCAGACATATCTACATCTGGGAAATTAAAGGCTAAGCCATCATAGGTGCTCTTTGAGTTAAAGGATACTTTTATTACGTCGTCACTACCATCCTTCTCAAATGTCACAGTCATGGATGGATTGGGTGACCATAGGTTCTGCTGTTGTGCCATGTTCCATGTCAAAGTGTCGGGTAGCACAAATCGTGTTGTAACCACAAACGACTGACTAAATGACTGGTTACCGTTATTACCAGCGGCAGCGCCATTATCGGTAGCTGTCACGGTGATGGTCGTGGTGCCTGTTCCCGCAGCATTTGGAGTTAGAGACAAAGATGCTGATGAACCACCTGTATAGGTAATGCTGGCCTCTGAAATAATTGCGGTATCTTCGATATTCACAGAAAAATCAAGCGTTTGGCCTGCTTCCCCAGCAGAAATTCCCGTTAGTGGAACTACTGTATTACCTTGTCCCACGAAGACTTCCCTGTTTGGCACAGGATCAATCGTTGGTGGATTATTCCATGATGCAAAGGAACTAACTTCAAAACTTCGGCTTACATTTGGACTCACTCCCGAACCATCGGAAGCAGTAACAGTTAATGTAGCCACCCCTGCACCAACCGCGGTAAAAGAAAGGATTGCCCTTGGGCTTCCTTTTGAATGAGTGACAGTGGCGTTTTGAACCACTGAGGCATTATTGCTGCTTACGGTAAATGATATATTTTGATCGCTGGCACTATTTCCGTCGTCTATGCCAGTAAGGGTAATATTTTGCAAAACCCCCACAGGGACTTCAATGTTATCTATTGGTGCCAGTGTAGGTGGATATTCAGGCTCCACCGTTATTTTAACGACCTGTGTATTATTTTCAAAACCCGCTGCTCCTACAGCAGTTATCGAAAGAAAATCCTCCCCTGTAGCTCCGGTTTTGCAATCATATGTGATCGTGGCAAAGGCATAGGAGTTATTTGTGCCAGGTATTGTGTAGTTAGTAAGACCAGATACTTGAATATTCTCAACTAAGCTGCTCGCCCCTGTCGCAGTAACAGATGTTGCATTTTGCAGGTCTCCCACTCGTATCGTGCGCTGCTTGGCATTGAGCGGATTTACCTGTGCGCGGATGGCACCAATCCCTGCTTTTTTTACTGCAGCTACCCCAATTCTGAGATCATCCAGCCAGAATGTAGTATCGTATCCGTTCGAATTTCCATTAACGGTCAATTGGATAGCATTAATCTTGTTCTTCGCGTCGGCGGGAATAGATGAAAAATCAACGAAATACTCCACAAAGTGCTCAGACGCGTGTACTCGTACTGCTCGAGTAAAATTGCGCCCATCGCTGGTAAAGAAGTAGGTCGTCATTAGAAACGGCACCATGGTTCGCATCTTCATGGTGATCCACGGTGCGGCAGTGAAATCTTTAACTTCACCAAGACCAAAATACTGGCCTTGCCAAACACCGTCGGTATTTACATCTACTCTCAGGCTTTGTGCCTCCAGTGAGAGCGTATAGCCGCGAGAGTTTGTGTAGCGCAATGACCCGCTAAAATCATCAACGTAATCGTTGATAGCTGCGGTTGCAGGAATTACACACGAAAAACCGAGCAGCAGACTGCTCAGCACAGATTTAACTTTCATAGGGATTGGAGGATATAGGTGAATGCTCTGCTCCGTTTCGAATGGGGTACAAACCAACGGACATTTACTCACGCAGAGCTGGGGTTATATATTACTCTGACATGGGAGATAGAACCTTCTCTCCTTATCTTTGCAACGAAAAACACAAGGTGCGATGGGTCGAACTTAATGAGACTTGCCAAATAGTGCTTCTCACAAAGAATGTCGCAATGATAGTCAGTTTGAGTGGCAAATTAATTGAAACGGGCCCACTAGAGGCAGTGGTAGAAGTCCATGGAGTGGGCTACCTAGTCCAAGTGCCTCTACCAACTTTAGAAAAGTTGCCCTCTCCTGGAAATGAAGTGCGATTGCACACTCATCAAGTGTTCCGTGAGGATGCACAGCTTTTGTTTGGATTTTACACAAAGGAAGAGCGCGCCTTCTTCAGATTACTCGTGGACCATGTTTCAGGTATCGGTCCCAAGATTGCCCTCAACATATTGAGCAGGCTTTCACTGCCCGTTCTGCGCCAAGCCATTGCTTCTGGGGACGTAGGCTTACTTTCTAAAATACCAGGGATAGGCAAAAAGACAGCAGAGCGTCTTGTAATTGAGCTTAAAGACAAAGTAGGACTACCCACAGCTTCGGCAGATATTGCCCTTTCAGGGACGGGTGGCGTACCCCCAACCGATTCTACATCTGTTTCCACCGCCATCAATGATGCCGTAGCAGCGCTCATGGCGCTTGGTTATAAGCCTGTTGAGGCAGATAAAGCTGTTCGCAAAGCTCAATCTTCCTTAGGTAATGACGCAACTGTTGAAAAACTCATTAAGAAGGCTCTAAGTGGCTCATGATCTCGGATCCAAAACTGGAGTTCGCCCTAGTTTGGCCAAGAGACATGGATTTGACAGGTTTTCTTCAAAGAACAGTATCATGTGCATGGCCCACAATAACATATCGCCGCAGCACAGCCATGCGGAGTATCGACCCAATCTTTACCTTGTGGGGCCAATGGGTGTAGGCAAAAGCGCTGTCGGACGCACACTTGCTCAACAGCTTGGGCTTTGGTTTTTAGATTCAGACAGAGAAATTGAACACACCAGTGGTAGGACAATAAAAGAAATTTTTGCAACTGACGGAGAGGCTGCCTTTCGCACAATGGAGAGGGCTTTCATAGAAAACGGTCATCCCGAACAAGGATGTTTAGTAGCCACAGGTGGTGGTCTAATTATACCCGATGGCATGATGGAACTGGTGCAAAGCAAAGGAGTGGTTCTCTGCCTTTTTGCGAGTGTGGATACTATAATTAAACGCACTTCTACTACAGACAAGCGACCGCTACTAAATGTAGAAGATCCTGCGGCTAAAGTTCGGGAGCTATTAGAAAAGCGGGAACCCTACTACAAGAAGGCGGGCCCTGGAGTATGCACCGAAAATAGTACGATTGCAGAGATTTCCAGTAGATTAGCCCGCCTCTATGAACGAGAAGCTGTAGCTTGGTTGGAAAAAAGAAAGCTCTCTTCTCAACCAAGATGATTGGCTCCACATACGGAGATTGCCCAAGTATATTCTGGAAATTACTAGTCGCATCCCGATGCGTAAGGGTTTTTCACCTCAGACTGAATCCTTTCATTGCCTTAGTTCAGAATGCTATGATAGCGTGAGGGCATTATGGCGAAGACTAGCTTCCTGCTCCTTAATGCGTTTTTCTGTTTAGCTGGGCTGTATCTCACAGTTAACAAAGCGCTTGCACAAACGCCAGTTATCCGACTATCCGAGCCCATAGAAATGGTAGACGCCAAAGCGCGGGAGGTCATTGAGAATCACCTACGGTTCCGAGGCAGATCGGATAACTTGGCCACTGCCATGGAAAATATTCAGAGTGTTCGCACGCTCAGAATGGAAGGCAGTATGATCGAAAATAATATCAACTACTCACTCACGGCTAGCTTAGAGTTTCCAAACAAGCTGAGATTTGATACGACTCGCGAAAACCTCGACTGGAAGATCACCACAAAAACGGTCTTTACACCTGGCAACTCATACAACCAGCAAGTTACGCCTCGAAAAGAAGACCCTAGAAAGCTTTCCTCCGTAGAATTAAGTGGCCTCAAGAATTACCTGGACTACGCAACCCCACTTGTTGAGTGGGCAACCAAAAGCCACCAATTTCGCCACAGGGGAGAAGTGATGCTGGGAAAGCAACGCGCCGTCCTGCTTCGAGCCACACTTGATGATGGCAGCACTCGCTACTATTATTTTCATCCTGAACAACACCACCTGCTCTGTGTTGGCCTGGTTGATGTTGTGGAAGGTAAACTTGTTGAAACGGATTGGTTTCCCTCTAAAGTCAGCCGCATTGGTTCAATCCATATAGAGACTGGCTGGGTATGCAGTGTTAAAGGCAAGGAATACCGCAGGATTGATTGGAAAACCACTACGATTAATCCGATTTTTGACGAAGGCCACTTCGACTAAAAAGCTCCTCCTCTGTCTCTTTTTTATTTAATCAATCAATGGTGCCCAGAGAGAGGGTCGAACTCTCACACCTTGCGGCACAGGATCCTAAGTCCTGCGTGTCTGCCAATTCCACCATCTGGGCAAAATTCGGAACAATTAAAGTGGCTGATTGTGGAATAAATTACAAGAGGCAAATGAATGATTGCCAGATTTGACAAACATTTTGACAGGTAGAGCTGTTTGTCTCACTCTCTGCGGTTTTGTCAATATTACCTCATACAAAATACCATGATTACTTGGCTGCAATCAACTTTCGGCAAACACCATAAGATCATTTTTGGATCGCTCTTGGCGGTAGTCATTCTGGCCTTTGTGCTCACAATTGGCCCCCAAAGTGTGTTTATGGCTCAAGACGAACTCACGGCAGAGTCTCGAAAAGTCTTCGGTGTAGACTTGTCCTCAAGCCGTGACATGCAGCGCTTGCAGAAAAATGCCCAGATAAGCGCCATGCTAAATCCTGACGACACCCGGATCTTCCGTAACAATATCATGGACTACGGTTTTGCCCGTGCAGCAGGTCTTCATCTGGCAGCACAATTTGGCATCACTAGCCCAACAGAAGAACAATCCAAAGAATTCATCACTTCTCGCGGTGCATTTAAGGATGAGAACGGCAACTTCAGCAGAGATCGTTTTACGAGCTTTCGCGATGGTATTATTAATTCAGGACAGGCAACTATGGACGATGTTAATCTGGTTTTGCTAGAAGACTGGCGCATAGAGCAAGTTAGCAAGGCACTAGGTGGCCCGGGGTTTCTTTTGCCTTATGAAGCACTACGCAAATACATTGAAGACAATACTCGCTGGACAGTTGAGATCGCCACTATGGATTTTAATGCCGTCCAGCTTGAGAATGAGCCAGTGGACGAAGAATTGATTGCCTTTTACGAGATCAACCCAGCGCGTTTTGAGGAGCCTGAGCGCGTAGACCTGCTTGCTGTGGAATTTCTTTCCGAAAACTTCCTCTCTGCGATTACTGAACCCACCGAGGTTGAACTTCGCGCTTATTTCGAACAAAACAAACCTCGCTTCCAGAAGGCGCCTCCCCCACCTGCTGAAGGTGAAGAAGCTCCTGCACCAGTGGAAACAACATTTGAAGAAGCTCAAGCTGATGTGCTTACTGCCGTTCGTAATGATCGAGCCCGCAAACTCGCGGAGCAGGCCGCATCTTCATTTGTGACCAGCTTATATAGGCAAAAAATTGCCCGTGGCAGTGCAGAGTTTGATGCGCTTGTTGCTCAGCTTAAAGGTAATGCCAACGATCTTGCTCCCTATAATCGGAATAGCCCTCCTTGGAGCTCTGGCATCCCCTATCAGAGCCTGATGACAGCATTTGGCCTTAGTGCAGATAACTACTTTTCAGATATCGTGCGTACCGGTAAAGGTGCTGCCATCCTCATCTTCCAAGACCGAGTTCCTCCGTCTGTGCCGTCATTCGAGGAAGCCCGCCAAAGAGTTCTTACACAATTTACCCAAGAAGAGCGTCGTCGTCTATTCACTGAGCGCGGAGAAGAAACCTCTCAACGCATAGAAGACGCATTAGTCACTGGTTCCACCTTCGCAGAAATTGCCGACAGCATGGGTTTGGAGCACAAGAGCTTCGATTCTTTTACAGGTCTGGAGATTCCCATGGAATTGCGTGGGACACTATTTGAGTCCATCATGCAATTACTTCCGGGAGAAAGCACCCCAATGATTTTCGAGCAAAACAAAGGCACTTTTGCATTGTTGCTGAACAAAGAGGTGCCAACCGCCACTCTCGAGGATGAAGGCGTAAAAACACAGCTTACGGAAATGAGTGAAATGCTGCAAATTGTGGATAGCTGGAGCTTATTGGCCGAGTACGCCGCTGCTGAAATCAAACGAGTAAATCCCCAATCGAATTTGGCCGCTGCAGAGTAATTTCTCATGCTTAGGGAAACTCCAAAAGCAATCGCCTTTTACTTTATATTAGTTGGGCTCTATACTTCTATTGTCGGCCTTGGGCTCTATTTTGCAGAGACGAAGTCAATTTTGACAGTAGTTTTGGGCACCTACAATTTAGTAATGGGATTCATCCTTTTGCTGATGGGTGTTCGATTTAAAGCACTCCTAAGAAGTAAGCCTGGTCTAATGGTTGACGCACTCGCGTTGATGATTGTGCTTAGGTTGTTAGTTGAGGTCTTCTTTTTCATTAATCTAACCGACGTGTTTTTCTACCTTCGCATCGGCGTGTTTCTAATCGTCTACACCTATTTGATTAGAAGCGTAAAGCGTCTGGCCAGGGAGCAACAGCTGACTTCATCAAAGCGTACCTAGAGCTCAGCCTGCGGATTCCAGTTCTGCCTGCCATTTAGCTGCTTGCGAAACCATGACCGCTGCTTCCGAACCAATTGCCAAGTGTTAGACGCTATTGTGTCGGCTAGTTCTTTTTCAGAACTTATTTCCCCTCGCAAATATGCTAGAGGTTCTCGATAGCCAATTGAGGCGGAGGCGCTCAGATTGTTCTCAAGTCCTTTAGCTCTGAGGTCGCGCACTTCCTCTATTAGTCCCTGTTTCAGCATTTCTCCCACTCGCTCCACGATACGCTGCTTTAAATCGTCATCGTCTCTATCCAAAATACATACATACCTTTGGAAATCATCAAATGGGCATTTTTTCTGGGTAAATTCAAATTGCAGCTCCGTGAGCTCTTTGCCTGACGCCATGCAGCGCAAAAGCGCATTCGCTACTCGGCGCGGATTCTGGCGATCAAGCGGCCCCGTTCCCTTTGGCGAGAGTTTATCCAGATATTCCAAAAGCAGTGCTACCCCTCCCTCCTCTTCCAATTTGCGCACTTTGTTTTTCAACTCCTCTGTAACTGGATAGTCGTCCACAACTGGCTGAAAAAATGAGGATAGATAAAAGCCGCTCCCCCCTACTACAACAACAGTCTGCCCTTTATTATGGCAATCCTTTATCACATTTTTTGCATAGTTCAAATAATCCCCTACAGAGAAACTTTGCTCAATTCCTACAATATCAATCCCGAAGTGCGGCACCTTTGCTTGGTCTATTTTACTAGGTTTTGCAGTGCCAATATCCATACCTGTATAAACACATAGAGAGTCACAGGAAAGAATCACTGCATTATGCTTTTCGGCCCAACGCAACGCCATGTCAGACTTCCCCGAAGCCGTCGGGCCTGTAAGGATGTAAAGGCTGGGCATCATAAGCGTTACGAGTGTGTTAAATCGGACATGTGCCGGCACTAATTGAATAAAAGTGCTGTTAATCTAAAAATATATCCGCAATTTTGACAGGCTTAAATGCAATCCGTCGTTAGCAAATAGAGATATGCGTATCGCACTTGTCACCGAAACCTACCCTCCTGAAGTGAATGGCGTAGCCATGACACTCCAGCGGCTATGCTACGGTCTGGCAGATAGAAAACACATGATACAAGTCATACGTCCTCGTCAAAAACAGTGGGACGTGCAGCGGGTAGAAAATGGTATAGAAGAATTGCCGTTGCCAGGCTTGCCTCTTCCTGGGTATGCCGGCCTTCATTTCGGATTGCCCGCAATAGGAACCTTAGTGGAAAATTGGCGCAGTCGGAGGCCCGATGTTGTTCATGTGGCAACCGAGGGCCCCTTGGGTTGGAGCGGGATTAGGGCCGCAAAGCGCTTGGGCATACCACTGGCTTCAAGTTTCCATACCAACTTCCACAACTATGGGAAACACTACGGCTTCGGGCCACTCCAACAGATCGCGCTCTGGTATCTGCGCTATATACACAACGCTACTAAGTGCACACTGGCCCCCTCCAAAGATGTTATGGATGCCCTGGAGAAGGATGGATTTCACAATGTCGGCCTCCTCGGGCGCGGTGTAGATACGCGGCTTTTTAATCCTGCAAAAAGGGACCCCGCACTAAGAAGAGAATGGGGAGCCGACGAGCAAACTCCCGTTGCAATTTATGTTGGACGTGTAGCCTCGGAAAAGAACATCCCACTGACTATAAAGGCCTGGCAAACCATGAAGAATATCTTGCCAGCACTAAAATTAGTACTCGTAGGTGATGGGCCTGAAACCAGATCGCTAAAGCATGCTCATCCCGATATCATCTTTGCTGGGATGCAACGCGGAGAGGCTCTTGCCAAGCACTATGCTAGTGGTGATTGCTTTTTGTTCGCCAGTACAACTGAAACTTTCGGCAATGTGGTAACCGAAGCCATGGCCAGCGGATTGGTTGTGTTGGCCTACGATTATGCGGCGCCCAAGCAATACATTAAAGATTGGGAAAACGGAGTTAAGGCCAGATTTGACGATAGCGACAACTTTTTGGCAACTGCCCGCAACTTAGTTGAAAGGCAGCCTGAGTGGAATGTCATGCGGCTCAATGCCCGACAAACAGCACTCTCAATCTCATGGGATTCAGTTGTGGATTCTCTTGAAATACGTTATCGTAAGTTAGCTAACAAAGAGTTCCCCACTGGTGCAACCCTACATCCTTCGGTAGCTAGTTGAAACAATGGGTATTTTTTAACAAATAAGGCATTTTTACCAATATTGCGTGACGAGACAGTAAAAATACTAATTGCTTGATATTAAGATTTTGACTATCAAGGTAGTCGAGTAGTTGTATTTAGCCATCCAGGAAAGCGTCGAAGAAATGAAGAAAACCGTTCTCAAATACAAAACGATTGTGCTCTCGGACATCCATCTGGGCGCACCCGATTGCCAGGTGGATAGGGTTAATTTTTTCCTCAAGCACAGCTATTCGCCAAGATTGATTCTAAATGGCGACATCATAGATGGGTGGAGCCTAGCTCGCAAAGGTGGTTGGAGCAAAAAGCATACGCGAACAATACGCTTGATTCTCAAAAAAATCGAAAAACAGAACACTGAAGTAATCTACCTGCGCGGAAACCATGACGACATACTGGATCGATTTGTGCCTGTAGATTTCGAGAACCTGAAAATTGTTGAGACCTTCACAATTGATAGTGGCGGTAAGCGCTACCTGATTCTGCATGGTGATGTTTTTGATGCGATTACCCAAAATCAAAAATGGTTGGCCATACTTGGCGACATCGGCTACCAATCACTCCTAAAGATAAACCGCCTTTATAATCGGTATCGCGCCTGGAGAGGCAAAGAATACTTCTCACTCAGCAAGGCGATAAAAGCGCGTGTCAAACAGGCCGTCAGTTACATAAGCAGCTTTGAAGAGCAGGTTCAGCTCCTTGCAAACCGCAGTAATTGCCAAGGCATCATTTGTGGTCATATCCATACACCCGCGGACAAAATGGTGGGCGATGTTCACTACCTCAACAGTGGCGATTGGGTGGAATCCAATACCGCTCTTGTCGAGCATGACGATGGACGTTGGGAGATTGTTGATTTCGAAACATTCGAGCAAAGACTCAGGGAAGCTGCAGAGCAAAAGGCCATCCGCAAAGGTATTCCGGTCAGCGAGCTGTTAGAGCCTCTTGAAGAAGAAATTGATGAAATTAAGCCATCGATCATTCTCGTACCAGCCACAGTCAGTTAGATTACAAAAATGCGTGGTCGAATGCCGCAGGTGATTAGATCAAGCGCCTGCCCTTGAAACTCGCAACATGCCTTCGTTATTTATTGATTAGGCTAGGCAGGTTTGGTCATATAAGAGGGTTTTTTATCGATGAAGTCCCTTAAGAAATATCCGGCTGTAGAGCGTATATGCTCTGGGGTATTGCTTGGGCTTGCAAAAGGAGTTGCGTGGGTACTGGCAAAATTGCCGGAGCGCGGAGCAGAACTGATGTGCAATCTGGCAGGTGACGCTGCCTTTTTCCTGACTTCTAGGGGCGACATCGCAATTCGTAATCTGCATCATGCTTTTCCCGATCGTCCACTAGAGTGGCACGAGCGTATTGCCAGGCTGAGTTGTAGAAGGATGATGGAGATGTTTCTGTTCGCCGCCGCCTCGGCCTACTTCTCCAGGGAGCGATTTGCACAGGTGGTGACCGTGACCGCCTCGCAGCGCGCACAGTTTATCGAAGCCAGCAGAAATAGAGGCGTGATGGTGATAGCACACACCACTCTGATGGAAGCCCTGGTATACTTGCCCACCCTAGTTCCTGAAACACCCACTACAGGCGTATTCTTCCGCCCTATCGATACCCCCGCTATTGATGAATGGATTAAGACCACACGTGAGCGCTGGGGAAGCCGATTGCTCGCGCGCACAAACGATCTGCCTAAGCTCATGCAGATAGTTAGGGAAAACGGTTGGGCTGCCCTCCTTTTCGATCAAAATACGGGAACGCTTGGCACGCTTACCACTTTTTTTGACCGTGTGTGCAGCGCGACGGAACTGCCTGGGCTCATTTCAAAGAAGTTTGGCGCTCAACCTTATGCTGTTTACCCACGCAGAACTGGCTTCTGGCGCGCGAGCCTGGAAATTCACAAGCTTCCCTGCGATACCGAAGTTAACGCCGTGGTGATTGCTGCTCAAAAGTGGCTAGAGAAAACACTTACTGAGAATGACGATTGCTGTGCTAGCTGGCTATGGCCACACAATCGGTGGAAGTTTCTCACTGCACCAGAGCAAAGGCTTTTTTTAGGGCACAAAAAAAGCGCTCTACCGATAGACAAACCAATTCCCCGGCGCTTCAGGCTCTGGGTGCGTTGTCCAGATTCACTTGAGGGAGTTTTAGCCTGCCTTCCTGGCTTGCGAGCCATACGGAAAAGCAGACCCGATGCTGAGATAACTCTGCTTGTTTCTGCAGTCCTTGCCGAGTGGTTACAGCGCGTAGCCAAGCTGAACCCTCAGCTAGATATTTTTGACAAGCTAATTCGGGTACCCACCCACGTCACAGCAAACTCATATACATTTTACTCTACTCTCTCTAATCGTTTTCCCGATACTTGGCTGGATTTTAATCAGAACCCGTTTTCAGGCAAATTAGCCCGAAAAGCGAAGATCCCGCAAAGATTCGGTTTGGCGCATCAGGGAAGCAGTCGCCCTGGCTACACTCATTTGTGGGCTATTCCCGAAAAATATAGCTGGCCCGCGGCGCATCCCTGTGAAATGTACGGTGCTTATCTGCAGTCCTTTGGCCTTCGAGAGCCACCTATCTATACACCGCTCCTCCAGACCACACTAAAACCCATACACCCGGGAACAGGCAGGAGATGCCGAATTGCCTTTTTCTGCCACGCCAGCTCTGGAAAGACTACTTGGTCTGCCGACTCTTGGCATGAGTTACTCAGTAGAATTACAAAAGAACTGCCACTCGCGGAATGCGAGCTCTTGGGCTTCATGGAAGACGACTCCTTCCATCAGGCCATTTGCCGTGGTCTGGATCCTGAGCGCGTGCACAACCGCACAGGCACCATGAATCTCCAGCAAATAACCGACCTTTTGGTATCCTGCCATCTGACCGTTGGCAGCCCTAGCCAAGGTCTTTCATTGGCAAATGCAATGGGTGTGCCTTGTCTTGGAATCTACCCAAATTCTAGTCAGGCCCACGACCTTGCGTATAAAGGCTCGATGAAACTGGTCCGTCCATCGGAAGGTATGGCCTTGCCATCGGTAGAGACGGTCTGGGCACTATTATCGAGTGAAGAGCCTCTTTTTTAGCGATTACCCGCGCAACTGCGGATCGTTCATTCTAAAGCATCGCACACAGTGACGCTCACCATCCAAGTCAGGCACTTCCATCTTTGGAATGCTACTGGCGCACTGCTCAACTGTGAATGCACACCTTGGATGAAAGGCGCACCCACTTGGCGGATTTAGAGGCGACGGTGGCTCACCCTTCAGCAAGATACGGCTCTTGTTTGATTTCGGAATGCCGCTTGGTACCGCGCTAATCAGAGCTTTTGTGTAGGGATGAATGGGATGATCAATTATAGATTTTGCCGAACCCATCTCCACAGTTTTGCCTAGGTACATAACTGCAATATATGGGCAAAGATGGCGCACAACGGCCAAGTCATGAGATATGAAAAGCAGGCTTACCCGCAGCTCTTGCACTATCTCTTTGAGCAGCGAAAGTATCTGTGCCTGTATAGACACATCTAGGGCAGACACAGGCTCGTCTGCGATGATAAGTTTGGGCTTCGTGGCAATGGCTCTTGCAATGGCAATTCGCTGGCGCTGTCCCCCTGAAAACTCATGCGGGTATCGCCGTGCGGCTTCGGGAGATAATCCTACGCGCATCAATAGAGTTTCAACTTGCATTTCGAGCGCTTTATTTTCGCAGGACGAGTCCCCTGCCCTGATCGCCTCAGCCAGTGTGGCAAAAATGCTTAGCCGAGGGTTCAGCGATGCATAGGGGTCTTGGAAAATCATCTGAAAATTGGGCCTCACGGCGCGCACCTCCCTTGGGCGCAGTTTCCCCAAATCCTGCCCATCCAAATAAATGGCCCCACTGGTAGTAGGTACCAACTGCATAATAGTCCTCGCCAAAGTGCTTTTACCGCAGCCGCTTTCACCCACCAGCCCCAAGATTTCACCTTGTTTTATCTCCAATGATACACCGTCAACAGCCTTCACGATGCCAGCTTTGGATGGATAGTAGGTGCAAACTTTATCGAGCTTCAACATGGATAGAAAAATGGGCTAGATTTCGCCTAGCTGATGACGAATACAAGATGAATAGTGCGCTCCGCCTGTGTCTCTGAGCTGGATTGCATCATTTCTACAACGATCATTTGCGTGCACGCACCTTGGAGCAAAGGCACAACCTGATAGCCGCTGTCTAAGATCAGGCGGTGTTCCACCAATTGCCTCAATGCTGCCTTTCCCATCAAGCTTGGGAATAGCTCGGTGAAGCGCCTCTGTGTAGGGGTGGCGAGACCTCCTGAAGAGTGATTCAGTCGTGGCCGTCTCTACAATCTGTCCCGCATAAAATACAGCTACGCGATCACAGAGCGATGCCACCACACCCAGATTATGTGTTATAAAAATTACGGAAGTCCCCAGCTGATTTTGACGCTCGCGTAGCAGTTCAAGTATTTGCGCCTGCACTGTTACGTCGAGTGCGGTTGTAGGCTCATCAGCAATCAAAATATCAGGGCGTGTGATCAGGGCCATCGCGATCATCACTCGCTGGCGCATCCCTCCTGAAAACTCATGTGGGTATTGCTTTAGGCGTCGTTTCCCATCACTGATTCCAACCTCTTCCAATGCCATTAGGGCTCTCTCTTGTGCCTCACTTGTATTACATAGCTTATGTATGAGCAATGGTTCCGCCACTTGATCCCCTATGGTCATGTAGGGATTAAGAGCGGTCATTGGGTCTTGGAAAATCATGGCAATTCTTCTGCCGCGCAAAGAGCGCGCTGTATTTGAGGGGCACTTCAGTAGGTCCACAGCACCCTCATTTTCGGTTGTTCCAGCTAAAACTGCGCTGCCACTGACTAATCGTGCAGGCGGCGTAGGTAGCAAACCCAATAATGACAGAAAAGTAACGGTTTTTCCCGATCCACTCTCTCCTACAATTCCAAGGATTTCACCTTTGTTTAGCGTAAAGGATACTCCGTTAACCGCGCGCAAACAACCATGGCGAGTCTCAAACTGAAGGGCCAAGTCATTTACGCTGAGGATAGGTGTGGGCATTTCGGGAGAGAATTAATCTTTGCCTGCTTTTACGTCCAGCGCATCACGTAGCCCGTCACCCAAAAAATTCAACGACAGGAGCGTGATAGAAAAAAAGAGCGCAGGAAAAATGAGAAGCCATGGATGAATGGCCATGTAATTTCGGCCTTCGCTGATTAGTAGCCCCCAGCTGCTCATAGGTGCCTGAATGCCCAATCCAAGAAAACTTAGCATAGCTTCCAAAAGCATTACGGCGGGAACTGTTAGCGTTGCATAAACTATTATCGGGCCGAGTGCATTCGGCAGTATGTGTCTGCGAATTATTTGCCAATTCGTGAGGCCTAATGAGGCCGCTGCTTCTACATACTCCAATCTTCGGATGGCCATAACTTGCCCTCGCACTATGCGAGCCATAGTCAGCCATTCCACCGCTCCGATTGCGCAAAACATTACAATTAAATTCCATGAAGGGCCAAATCCTAACTGTTTTCCAAGCTCTTCCGTAAGTACCATTAGCAGGATTACAAATACAATGAACGGTAGCGCGAATAGGATATCTACGAATCGCATCATTACCGAATCCACTCTGCCTCCTAGAAACCCGCTGATAGCGCCATACACTACCCCTATCAAAAGTGATACTGCTGTCGCCATCAGGCCCACACCCAAGGAAACTCTCCCTCCATAAAGAATGCGTGCAAGCTGATCTCTACCCAATGTATCCGTGCCCAACCAGTGATCCCAGCTTGGTCCGGATGCCCCCAAATCTAACTTCTGTGTCTGGTAATCATAGGGCAAAAACAAAGGCCCCAAATAGCACGCGCACACCATGAAGGCCACGACGCAAAGCCCGATAACGGCCAGCTTATTTTGCTTGAGCCTACGCCAGCCTTCTGCCCACGGCGAATGGGAAGCCATCGTGCAATGATGATTGTTTGCAGCGCTCATGATAGCTTAATGCGCGGATTCAGAAGCGCTTGCATAATATCGACGACCAGATTGAAAAGGATCAGAAGAGCAGCATAAAACAAAACTGTCCCCAGTATCATCGTGTAATCGCGATTGAAAGCAGCGCTTACAAAGTGTTGGCCAAGCCCTGGTATCTGAAAAATACTCTCTACCACAAAAGACCCTGTTACAAGTCCTGCCACGGCTGGCCCCAGAAAGGCAACTACAGGCAACACACCGCCACGGAGCGCATGGCGAGTAATTACTCTGGCTTCCCCTGCCCCCTTGGCTCTGGCAGTGCGAATAAAATCCATTGAGAGAATTTCCAGTAAGCCCGCACGGCTTAATCTTGAGACATACGCCGCATAGTAAAGCCCCAGTGTGATAGCGGGTAAAACCCTGTCCTCAGGCGCCGCCCAGCCTGCCACGTTGAACCAGCGTAAATGCAATCCGAAAAAATAGACCAGCAGCGGCCCCAATACAAAAGTGGGCAAGCAAATACCCACCATGCTAACGCTCATAGCTAGTTGGTCTGGCCAACGATTTCTGTAGAGCGCTGCAATCATTCCAGCAAATAGACCTACCGCTATCGCAACCAGCAAAGCCCAAAACGCCAGCTCAAGCGAAGCAGGAAAAGCAGATGAAATAAGCTCATTCACCGTGCGTCCTTCGTAGCGCATGGATGGACCTAAATCGCCCCTCAGAACCAGGTTCCCCATGTATCGCAAAAATTGCTCATGAAGCGGTAAATCCAACCCATAGTAACGTTCGATTTGTGCCATCACCTCAGGCGAAACCTTTCGCTCAGCGTCAAATGGCCCCCCTGGTATAGCGCGCGCCATGAAAAACGTCAGCAGTGCGACTGCTCCCAGTACTGGTATGGCTTGAATTAATCGTATGAATATGAAGCGAACCATAGATAAAAAGCCTCAGCTTTAGCCCGCTTTAAACGTTATCCATATGACTTGAAACAATAGGTATCCTAGAATCGCAATCACTACCCACGCCATCGGTATCGGTTTGGGCGTATTTGGCGTGGGGCGCTCTTGTGGTCGCTCCTCTTGCGTTGGCTTTTGGGAATTGCTTTCCTCCATATTCGTTTTTACTTTTGTAATAGTTTTACCCTCCCTGCAATCTTTTGCCATGTCTGTATTGGAATCTCCCGTAGAAATTGCAAAGAAGCAGGCTGCGATTGCGCCTTCCTGGAGTGTCATCGTGCTGAATGACCCCGTGAACTTAATGGATTACGTTGTCATGGTTTTTCGCAAGGTATTTGGCTACGACAAAGATAAAGCCACCCGCCTCATGCTTGAAGTTCATCAACTGGGACGCTCTAAAGTCTGGACTGGTGAAAGAGAGAAGGCAGAGTTTTACACACAGACGCTGCAAAAGTGGCAACTTACGGCTATCCTGGAAAATGAAAGTTAAACTGCCTTGGCCACCTGATCAGCGCTTTGTTCACTTAGTGGAGGTAATGCTCCTCAAAGCCATTCATGCGTGGGAATCCACAGGCACTGCAGCGCCAGCAGCGCGCCCGCCCATTGATACCAACGGACAAATCGACCATGAATGGCAACAAGCATGGATTGCCGACCTCAACGATGCCCTGAAAGCAGATGTCGTACACTTGGCAAATCTCTTGAAATTACCTGAGTTTTTATTGGGTGAATTCAACTTGAATATCGAAAATGCTGAGGCAATCAGTCGTGCGTGTTCAGCCCTACGGCTTTTCCTCAGAAGTAATGGCCTTAAAAACTTTTCGGATTCCACTCTGGAAAATGGCGAAATAGATCTCGACGCTATATCGCCTTCAGAGGCTACAGCCTTCTTGACCTATTGCTTTCTGGCCAATCTACAAACGGCTCTGATTAATGCAGTCATGTATACGGAGTTCGGCGATAGAGACGGTACCGATTGACAAAAAGTAGGGCCAGTCTATGTTTATACATTCCTCTGCAGTGTACGAGTACGAGACAACGCGCTCTTCCCTGATAATTACATTTATGGGAGCTGAAACGAGGTGCTGAAATGTCATGCCGTAAACCGGAAGACAGGACAGCACAGCGAGGTTCCCACCTTACCAAAACATAGGTATGGGGCACAGTTTCGAAAGCCCGGCACAGGCGGAGGATTTTTTGTGCCCAGATTTTTGGTATCTAGCATAAATACTAGTTTTTTTGCTTCAGTGTGCTCCCTTGGTTCCAGACTGGTGATATTACGACGAATTCTGGATTGCTGGTCCAACCTCGCACCCGAAGGCGCACCAGCTGATCACACCATTCAACCGCCCTCTGTGCGACTTTCTCCAAGTCCTCCACACAGCCGGACTCAGGGAGGCCTGCCCTGATTTGGCAAAGTGAAATAAAGCCTAAATCAGCAGGCATAGAGTAGCCTGCTTCCTGCAAGCGAAAGTGCTCTAGTTCGGTAAATCCAATGACCAAATCTGGCTTTTTTGTTTCTACCCATTGGATAAATCCTTTCGTGTTGCTTCTGGAAAAATCATCAAAGAACGGAGGCAGGAATCGGCAGTCACTATATCGCTTATTTTTTGCACATAATTCCCAAGCTCCCAATCGGTGTTGATCATCCATGAAGTCGTCTTGGTGTCGTACTAAGGTTATACCCATCCTTCGATAACCATGCAGATAAGCATTCTCTACTGCGGTGAGCACTGCCTGGAATTTATCGGTATGAACTACAAGACAGCGGGCAGGTTCTTTAAGTGGTAGTTCACAACTAACCAATGAAAATTCATCCCAAAGCTCTGCTTGAGCCAAATGCGAACGCCTAGGCCCAAAAATAACTCCAAGCACGCCTCTCGCGCGTAGTTCGTTAATTAGCGCCCTTATCTTTTGCCTTACCGTCAGATTTGCTATCTCAAAACCGTATCCTATCTCGATTGCACGCGCTTTGCATGCCTTCCCGTAAGTACCCACAAAGTTAGGGTCTGGATTCTCAAACACATAGGCAAGGGAGCCATGTTGCTCTGTCCGCTGGCGCCTAGGGTCTTTGCTGGCAAGGATAGATGCCGCCATATTCGGGTGGTAGCCAAGCATGGAAGCTGCCTCATAAATGCGTTGCCGTGTTTTTTCTGATACCAATGAAGGATTTCTGTAAGCACGTGAAACATGCGTGAAGGAAACTCCCGCAGCCTCTGCGACCTCTTTAATCGTGACTGTGTTGGAGCCAGGCATTTTATGGCAACGTTGCCATATTGAGACTCTTTATGTCTTTGGTCAACAACTGCTAACTTACGCGTACAGTTCAACTACTGCCCCTGCCTCGCACAAACTACCCTGTGGCTCTTGTGGTCACTGTTTGAAGCTACGGTAGCGCAGCCAGTGACGTTCCGAAGGTCCCGTAGATTGACCTGCGGATATACCCCTTAATCTACTCCAAAAATCAAAAGTCTGTTCCAATGAAAAACTACCCCTTAGGCGCGTTCTGCGCCGGTGTGCTACGCAGTGAACAACTGCC
>CAZHQD010000054.1:0-18366 GCA_964533835.1 uncultured Puniceicoccaceae bacterium
GGGCTCGAATTGTGCCAAGTTTGGGAGTTGCTTTATAGGTTACGGAATTGCCCGCAGTAACAAGCTGAGTCCCCAACGGAGAGATAGTGCCTAGAGTATTTGCAGTGCTTGAAGTTACAGTAAATGCAGACTGCGTAAAGGTAGCGTTCAGGGTGATATCATCCGAGATATTGCCGAGTATCAGGCTGCTACCTGCAACTGAAGCCGTTGTGGGAGAGGGCACTGTTGCAGCTAAAGCAGCAAGATCAATACTCCACCCGCTGGCTGGAGTGAAGGTAATAACCTGATTGCTTCCTGTAGCCACTGAGATAGGCCCTTGCGGGGAAACAGTACCGTTCCCACTGACGTTGATGGTAATAGTCTTAGTAGAGGTAAAGAAGATCGCTTCAATAGTCGCATCTTCCAAAAGCTCTGTAAATGTGTAGCTGGTTACGGGGCCTACGCTTTCGCCATTCACAAGCACGTCTTGCAGGGTAACGCCTGGATCAGGTGTTATTTCGTAACTAATGCTGCCCCCTGGAATTACAAAGCTTATGCCCGATGGCGATATGCTGCCGCCTGAATTTGCAGTTGCGGTAACTGTCAGCAAATCCTCAGGTAATCCGACATTGTCGAAATAAATATCGTAACCTGCGGGCGTTGCTGAATTAAAAGTGAAAGGTGCCCCAAAATTATACCCTTGGAGGAAGCCCTCATAAAGATAGGCACTTCCATTTCCTGTAACAGTGCCTACAACTTCTCCATTGATGGAGTAGATTACCTCATCGGATTCGGGCAGTAAATCTATGCGGAAAGTGTACCACTGGTCGTAGCCATTCCAGAAAGAGGGGTTGTTTGAAACGAGCTGTTCCAAGTCGTCTCTCCACCCAATAGTCGAATCCCATAAACGAAAACGTGGACGAATTTCAGTAATGGTAACACCGTCTTGGGCAATGATTGCGTTTGAGAATGCCATTATAGGATAGGCGCTTATTGCACTTCCAGTGGTGCCTGTTGCCCACACGCCAGCATATCCTGGTGTGGTTGCCCATGCGGCGGGTATGTAGACATCAGCCGTAAAGGAGTAGACGTCTCCAAGAAAAATTTTTCGACCCTGTGTGTTGTAGAATGCGGAGCTAAAGTTGCTTGGGCGATTTGCCTGAGACTGTGCGCCGCCAATCGTTAACCGTATCACATTCTCTCCGTTGAAAGTATCGTTGCCGAAAAATGCTGGGTCGTAGCGATCAGTAAACCAGATGGAACTATTGATTGAGGCATCGATTGGATCAATGATGGAGCCTTCGTTGAATTCGGCTGAACCAAAGCCTCCCTGGACAGTGCTTCCCGAGGTGGGCTGTTTATTTGTGGCATCAAACACTGTGAGACGCAGTGCGCTATACTCCTGGAGGTCCATTTCAGAGGCGAGCTTGCCCTCGAAAAGAGTCTCTGAGAGATCGAGGTCGAGCGTGCTGTCATAGATACCGAAATAGCCCACCCAGGTAGGGTTCAATTGCGTAAAGCTATTCCCAGAAAGCGCTGTAATGACGTTGTCTGCATAGGGTATCGACCAGCCTTTGCGAAAATGCACACCACCTGAGTTGATATAGGCGTTGTTGGTCAACGTGATTCCATTAGTGCTTATAAAACGGGTGCCGTAGCGGGTGTTGACCACTGTATTGCCAGAAAAGGCTACCGTGCTGGCTCCTGGGTTTGCGTAGAAAGCTGTTTCATAACCACTGAAATAATTTCCCGTAACGCTAACGTTAGCCGCACCTGAAGAGCTTGTTACAACAGCCACTACCTTAGTCTCGTTGGTGCCTACATAGTTACCAATAAAACGATTGTTGTTAATGGTAATGTTGGAGACATTGTTGTTCAGGTAGATGGCTACCTTCTCTCCGAGTATCAAAGAGCCGTCGTTGAACGTAAAGCCACTTATGCTAACTCCCGATACATTAGGGTTAATATGTGCCGAAATCAAAGAAGCCTCACCTGAACCATCTCGCTCGGCTGCGGGTGCAACCGCTGGACCTACTAGTGTTAATGCCTTAGTGATGATAATATTTTCAGCATAGTTGCCAGCAGCTACGTTGATTGTATCTCCAGGAGATGCTGCATTTATGGCAGCCTGTATTGTAGCATAAGAGCCAGGCACTTCGAGCTGTGCTGCTCTGGTAATGAAGGTGGTACCCGATATAAGGGCCAATATTAAGATTGTTTCTCGTATTTTCATAATGTGCAAATCAGATAGATTTTTTTATTAACCATTAAACCAAAACATCATTATGCACATTACTATTATTATTTCAATTTATTATAAATAGGGTGTTCATCCTTTATGTATTTTCCTATTTTATTTAAGGGTAACGCCTTTTTTTTAATAGTAAGAACCCTTGAAATATCAATTATGTTAGGGTTATCTCCCTGGTTACCCTAATCGTCTTAACATATATGTAACGTTACTATAGGGTAAATACTATAACTTATCCGTGGTGCCGTATTTGAGCCTACGGATTTGGCAAAGAGGAAACACTCAAAATTACCACGTTATTATTATTGCATATTGAAATACGACCAGTTGCGGATATTCAGTAGCATCCGTAGAAAACCCTAGAAGTAACCCATACTTCTGTACTCTGTAAGCGAAGTAGTAGTCTCTGTGCCCTTTTAGGGCTACTCGGTCAATGGCAAGGTGTTGCCGGAGCCATTTGTAATTGGCCTGGCTGGGCTGGCTGCGGCAATGATTCGCTCGCGCAGATGGGTTGCCAGCGATTCGATCGCGCTGCTTTGGGCCGCTACAAGTGCTTCATACTGCGAAATATCCCAACTAAACCCTGTCTCAGCAAAGCGTCCGCGATCTATGCGGACACCCTTTTCATCATAGAGCGAATAAAAGCAATCTAGCGTGACGGTTCCGTCACTTCGTCCTTCAAATACGGAGATGTCTACCTCTACCACGTAGTCAAAACGGGCATTACTGCGCCAAGGTGGTATGAATGTAGCCGATGCGGTTCCTGTAATGACTAGGTATTCGCCGAGTAATCTCGCCACCCCCGACTCCAATGGTTCAGCCCAGCGATGAAAAGGTAAGTAGTTGATTTCATGGATACTCTCTCTCAAAGCAATTTTATTGCTCTTTAAATATTCTGGGATACCTATGCGGCGAAATCCTATTGTTGGCGCATTTCCATTGAGACTGGAAACTATGGGATCCGTTTCAATTTTAGATAGAGTAAATTGACGAGTAGGATTCGGCTGTGGCTTGAGGTTCAGGCAACCACCAGCCAGAACGCCGAAAACAACTACCCACAACAACATGATATATTTGCTTAGTGCGGCTGTCATAGAAAAGCGCTTTTGTGGTTAATCTTTTTTCTCATTTTCAGCCCGACCTGTAATCAGTGCATTGGGATTGCTTTCCAATACGTTAATTAAGTCGCGAGCTGCTTCTGCTGTGCGGGATAACTCATTGAGCGCATTGTCCAGCGCATAACGCGTGCTGGATTCAGGAGAAAGGGCAACCTGTAGTTCCTGCGATGCCTTGCGCAAATCATCAAGAACCAGTCTTAAGTCGCCCATGGTCCTCATGGCTTCCTCAGTTAGATTCCCTGCATGGCCTTCTAAAGAGTTTGAAAGGGCCTGCATACGATCCAGCGTCTCAGCCAGCTTTTTGAAGGTCAACTTTACATCCTCAGATGTGGCGACTTGCCTGAATGCATCACTTGTTTCTTTCAAACTACTGGACAGCGCAGGTAGTCTGGCCGCCTCCACTTCCGTGCGTATCGTCTTTATGAGGGCAATCAGGTTATCGCTAATCTCTTTAACATTTAGCGAAGCCAGCTTCGTCATTATGTCGGTAGCGCTTTGCCCCAGCAGGGCTAAATCCGATGGTATAGTAGGTATTTCGCCGTAAATCGGTTCTATTTGCCGGAAGATCGGACGCCCAGCGGACTCAAAGAAATTAAGCTCTATAAACAAAAGCCCCGTCACGAAGCTTTCCATTTGCAGGCGCCCTCGGAGGCCACGCTGAACTGCAGCTTGAAGGCGATCGGCATCCCATATCTCTTCCGCGAATCCAAGACGGCGGACCAGGCTACTCGTGTCTATTGTTACAAAAACAGGTATACTGTCGCTATTTTCCGCTTGATTCCATCGTATGCGAATAGCCTTCACCTTACCTAGTGGCACACCCTTGAACTTTACTGATGCTCCCACGTTTAGGTTATTTACCGACTCGTCAAAGTACATCACCAGCGTTTGCTCCTTGGAGAATAGCTTGAGAGAGCTTACTGTTACAAATGTCCCCACAGCCAGCAGGATACCCACTACGACAAATACCCCGACCAATGTGGTGTTCGCTTGTTTTGACATGGCAGAAGCTGGAATGCGCTGGTGGTTTTAGCTTTTTATCGTCTGGCTTGCTAGACTAGGACTGCCACGATTAAGAAAAGTAGCAACATTTTCGTTTGGCGGATTACTGCGCAAATCATTTGGGTTGCCTCTTGCGGAGATAGTTCTGGTAGTCACATCTAGGAAGATGCTATCATCCGCGATTGAAAATATGCTGTCGCGTTCGTGGGTTACCACCACAAATGTTGCTTTCAGGCTATCCCTAAGCTCGAGAATTAGGTCATCGAGTCGCTTGCTGGTAATTGGGTCTAGTCCCGCCGAAGGCTCGTCGAGAAACAAAATCTCAGGGTCTAGCGCCAGCGCTCGTGCAAGTGCGGCTCTTTTGCGCATCCCACCGCTAATGGCCGAAGGGTAGTACTCTTCGAACCCACGCAGCCCAACCAATGCAAGCTTCAGCGATACAAGATCCGCAATTTCTCTCTTCGTATAGCGTGTGTATTCTTCAAGCGGCAGCGCAACATTCTCAGCGAGCGTAAGACCTGACCACAGCGCACCATTTTGGTAAAGCACACCAAAGCGGCGCAGCATGCTTTTCCGCTCTTCCTCGCTTGCGTGCACAAAGCTCTTGCCGTCGTAAAGTATATCCCCCTTCGATGCGTTCAGTAGTCCAATCATGTGTTTCAGCAAAGTGCTTTTGCCGCACCCGGAGCCCCCCATAATTATCATTACTGTGCCTCGTTTTACCTCAAAGTTGAGATCGCGCATCACTACGTAGCTGCCATAGGCTAGCTCCAGGTTTTTGACTTCTATGTGCACAGGTGAGGACATCAAATGACAACAGACAAAGATGCGCATTATCTCCGAATATGCCAACTAACAAAAGTAAACTTTTGGCTTCAGCTACGAATTCAGCGAAAGTATGACCACGGCATGAGCGCAAATCCCCTCTTCAGCGCCTATCGCGCCCAGCTTTTCATTGGTGGTCGCCTTCAGGCCAATCTGTGAAGGACACAAAGACAGCGTAGTTGAGAGAGCAGCTTTCATTGCTGCCAAGTGCGGCGAAATTTTCGGCTTCTCTGCTATGAGCGTGCAATCAACATTAAGTATTTTGTAGCCACGCGCTTGGCATTCATCCGCGGCCTTTTTTAGGATAATTTGCGAATCGATGTTTTTAATAGCTGGATCAGTATTCGGAAAGTAGTGCCCAATATCGGGTAATCCAAGCGCACCAAGAATGGCGTCCGCCAGCGCGTGAGTCAGGCAATCAGCGTCCGAATGCCCTTCCAGCCCTCGGTCCCATGGTATAGTGACGCCGCCAAGCACCAGTGGACGGCCGAGGACCACGCGATGGATATCGTAGCCGTGGCCTACGCGAAAGGGTGGGGTGGTAGCCATAAGTTTAGATACTCTTCAATTTAATATATGCCTCTATCATAAAGAGGTCTTCGGGCCGAGTCAGTTTCCAGTTAGGCCCATCAGGAAAGATGTGCGTGACCTCTTGCCCCAGCAAAGCGATAGCCGCTGTGTCGTCTGTCAGGGTTGCATTGCTTTTCGCAGCATGTTCGTATGCCTCCCTCAGCAAATCTAGAGCAAATGCCTGTGGTGTCTCAACTGCCCATAGGCGTTTTCTATCGAGATCGCTCCAGCGGCAGGTATGGGCAGCTCCTGGAGCAGGATGCGCCACTGGTTCTTCTGCAGACTTTATGGTATCCGTAACGGGCCGGGCCAAAGTAACCGCCTTATTTGTTTCAAGTGCTAAAGACATTGCTTCCAGCCATTGCGAGCGCACAAGTGGGCGGGCGCAATCATGTATAAAAACTTGCTCAACAGCTTTCGGCAGAGCTGCCAGTGCGTTGCGTACAGAGTCCTGCCTCTCTTTCCCGCCTTGCACATAAATGACACGGAATCCCTTAGCTCTTTCATCAATGAGAAGCTTTAGTTTTTCGCATTGCTCGGAATCCCTATAAACTACTGCAATCGTCTTTGCCCTTGCCCATTTTACAAATGCGTCAACCGAGTAGCATACCACTGGCACGCCAGCCAATCTTGCCAGCGTTTTGTCTTCCACGCTTCCAAGCATTCTGGTTGCGCTTCCGGCTGCCAATAAGATGGCTGCCGTGTTTTCTGGTGGCTTTTGCATTTGCGGCATGAGCAGACCGTGGTTTTGATTCCATATCAAATAAAAAAATGGTTAACAAGTCGGCACCTGGTCCCTCCGAAGCTAGCGTCTTTTCGCCAGCCAAACTCAATCTTTACCTGGCAGTAACAGGTAAGCGTGCGGACGGCTTCCATAATCTTATTTCAGTGGTCTCACCTTTGGCATTTGGAGATACACTCACACTCTTCAGTTATGGCAATTCATGCACTGATAGCTTGGAAATTATTCCTTCGCCTGAAAATCCAACGGCAGTCGAAATTCCATGCGGCCCCGAAAACCTTGTTCTTAAGGCAGTCCAAGCTTACCGCGTGGCATTGGCGCAAGCAGGGCTCCCATCTTTGCCCTGTAAAGCGTTGGGGTTTCGTCTGCGCAAGGCGATACCACATGGCGCTGGCCTTGGCGGTGGTAGCAGTAATGCGGTAGCCGCCCTGAAACTGCTCCAAAAAATCGCCATTCAGCCTCTCGACAATTCAAAGCTAATGGAAGTCGCCGCTTCGCTAGGTTCTGATTGTCCCCTTTTTCTCAGCGCTCAGTCTCAAATAATGCGCGGGCGTGGCGAGCTACTTGAGCCTGTTTCCTCGCTGGTTTCCCAAAATCTTAGCGGCGCCAGAGTTTTGCTGTTTAAGCCTCCTTTTGGAGTGCCCACCGCTTGGGCATACCAGCAGCTCGCCGCCAATCCTGCTTTATATGATGCCGAGCATGTGGCAGAAGCAAGAGTATCCAATTGGCTTAAAGGTAAGTTATCCCTTCAAGAGTTGCTCTACAATCGCTTTGAGTATCCCGTTTTACGCAAGTTCGTTGCCCTAAGAGTTCTCTTCAATCAGATTCGGTCTGCGGTTGGGCGTGATTGTTTGCTTTCCGGTAGTGGCAGCTGCTGTTTTCTATTGAATTTCACGGATGATGAGCGTCAGTCAGTAGAGTCATTGCTGCGCGAAGCATTCGGTAATGATTATTTTCTTCAAGAGACTGAAATAGCGTGTTAATTTGCTTAAAATAATAAGATGCAAAAGCCACTTCTGCTTGGAGTAAATATCGATCACTGCGCCACCATCAGGCAGGCCCGTTACAGAGAGTTTGCCAGAGATAGCGGGCAAATGGTGGAGCCCGATCCAATCCTTTTGGCTCTCATGGCCGAGCAAGCGGGTGCCGATGGCATTACCGTCCACCTTCGCGAAGACCGCAGGCATATCCAAGAAAGTGATGTACGCCGTTTGCGCGAGTGCATCCAGACTCGCATGAATCTCGAAATGGCCTGCACTGACGAAATGGTGCGCTTCGCCTTGGAGCTTCAACCGGAAAGCGTGTGCCTTGTTCCTGAAAACCGAACGGAAGTGACAACCGAGGGCGGCCTAAACGTGAGCGGCCAACTCGATAAAATCCGCTCCATCACGCAGGAGTTGTCTGCCGCAGGAATAACCGTTAGCTTATTTATTGACCCCGATTCAGTCCAGATTGAAAGCGCACTGGCAGTCGGCGCTCCGTGTATAGAGCTGCATACAGGCGCTTTTGCCCATCGCTATTACTTGGAAAAAGCACGCAAGGAAGAGCTGGATCGCTTGTGCGCGGCGGCTGTTTTGGCCCACGGCCATGGGCTGACCGTCAATGCGGGGCACGGCATAAACTACATCAACATTTCCACTATTCGCTCCATTCCTCACCTGCACGAGCTTAATATCGGACACTCCATCTTATCGCGCGCTCTTTTCAGTGGTATTCAGGAAGCAGTTCGTGAGATGAAAGCGCGTATGAATATTTAGGCAGCATATCATTAGCTGGTAAAATACCTTCTTTGATGCATCCAAATTCAGGCTTTTCTACGTATATTTGCGTAGTCTGAATACCGTCCATTTCGGATTATTTCAGGCACAGCACTTATACCTCTGAAATATGAGAAAACTAAACTGTCTTGTTCTGTCACCAGCCTGGATACGCTCTCAAAGCCTAATGCTCCTGCTTTTTGCGCTATTGCAAAGGACTCCCGTCATACAGCATATCGCGGCAGCAGAATTTTCTGCACCCGGAAAAATGGCCCAAGTCCTTAAATGGGCAATCGCCTCCGTTGCGGGATTAGGTGCGTACAACACATTGGCAGGTCAATCCCGCATAGACCAAAACCCAGTGGGAAGTATTGAAGTAGAAGCGGGAAAAGAGCTTACACTGGTGCTGCAAGTTTTGGGCACACCGGCTCCACCTCAATCCATCGGACTGTCTTCAAGTTTACCCCCAGGACTGGATCTGTTCGTAGGGCTAGTAAGCAGTACGCCGGTGGACCCAGTTCCCTTCAAAAACCTCAATGGCCCTGGCGAATTTGGCCAACGCGCATTTGTCATAAAAGGTGTTCCGTCCGAGCCAGGAGCCTATCAAATCACCTTCACCGCTTGGCGTTTCTCAAACGGATCAGGTAACTTGCTAACTAGAACGGTAAACATCACCATCCTCAGCCCAAGCGAGCCCTCAAGCATCTTTTCTGATCTTCCCGATCTTGGCGGCGGTATTAAGTCCTTGGGCTCAAACAACAATTTCGGTTTCTTCACGGAAGTGGCTTACCCTTGGCTATTTCACTTTGACCACGGTTTCCTCTACACTGCCGCTACGGATCGCTCAAGCATGTGGTTCTACGATCTAAACGCAGCCACTTGGTGGTGGACAAGTGAGGTATTCGATGCCCCCTACAAGTATTTTGCCGACGTGAGCGCATGGTATCTCTACATTGGAAAAAGCGAGGGTGGGGGACGTCTCTTCTTCGATTTCACCAATTCAGATGATATAACCATCACCGAAAGAAATCCCTAGCGAAAAGCAGCGGTAGACTGACTTAGTGTGACCTAGTCATAGACCTCTTTTCTGTGCCCGATGCGTATAACTAATACACGCAATACATTATCCTCTACAGTGTAGATAATACGGTAGTCGCCCACGCAAATGCGCCATTCATTCAATGTGCCTTGCATCTTTAGGCATCCGTAGGGCATGGGGGCTTTCGCCAGCTCTCTCAGCGCAGCAACAATTCTGGCCTGCAGCTTCTTATCCCTTAGTCTTTCGATAAACTTTTGCGGGTCTGGCCTGAGAACTACCTCGTATTTCATAAGCCCAGCCTTTTAGCAAACACTTCAAGTGGAACATCCTCGCCCTCTGCATGGCGTGAAAGTTCCGCAAGCTTGGCATCTTGCTCCAGCTCCCACGCTTCAAGCCAATCCATCACTTCCCCCTTTTCGTGATTAGGAAGTGCCTTTAGCTGCTCAATGAGTTCTTTTACGCTCATGTTTATACAATACACCGTCACCGACCACAATCAAGGAAAGCCCCCACAGCCAAGACAAATGGTATAGTGGTGCCCGAGGCCAGACTCGAACTGGCACGCCCTTACGGGCAGCGGATTTTAAGTCCGATGTGTCTGCCATTCCACCACTCGGGCACAATCCTTAGACTGAATGAGCGCTATGCCATGAAAAGTCGAGCGTAATTAAGCGCCTTTGGCCTATCGAACTGTTATTGCACGAATTTTGCCTAGCTGACTTTTTTTGAACCCTGCGGGTTGACGCGAGTCCCAACATACTTGTATATTCTAACGAATTCAGCATTTAACCCTAAATCTGTTCAAAATTATGCCATACGAGCTGCCCAAACTACCATATGCCACAAACGCGCTGGAGCCTCATATCGATGCTCGCACAATGGAAATCCACCACGGCAAGCACCATGCTGCCTACGTGACCAACCTTAACAAGGCAATTGCCGATGCAGGTTATGCAGCGCCTGATTGCGTGAAAGCCCTTTGCAAAGGGATCAAGGATGTTCCTGAATCCATACGCACCGCAGTGCGCAACAATGGCGGCGGCCACTACAACCACGATTTGTTCTGGAAAGTAATCGGCCCAAACGCAGGCGGAACTCCCTCTGGCGCCCTTGCCGATGCCATCAATGCGAAGTTTGGTTCATTCGATAACTTCAAGGCCGAGTTTGCCAAAGCTGGTACTACCCGTTTCGGTTCTGGCTGGGCATGGCTGATCGTCACGGCTGATGGTTCCTTGGCCGTCACCTCTACGGCTAACCAAGATAACCCCCTAATGCCTCTCGAAGGCATTGTTCAGGGCAAGCCAATTCTCGGTCTGGATGTCTGGGAACACGCCTACTACCTCAACTACCAAAACCGTCGCCCCGATTATATCAATGCGTTCTGGAACGTCGTTAATTGGTCTGCCGTAGCAGAAATGTTTGCTGCTGCTAAATAAAAAGTAAACTTTTTTGGCATTTTGGTGTTCTAAAAACAGATACTGCATCACTACCTGCGTATTGTTGCCGGTTTCTCTTGCGCAAAAGATTAATCCTGTTAATAGTTAAGTAAAGATTCTAATCATGAAAACCATCCTCACGATCCTCGCCATTGTTGGCTTCTCCGTTGCTGCCTATGCAGGTAGCGACTGCTGTCCCTCCAAGTCCTCCTCTGCTAAAGCCGATAAGGTGACAGCAAAGGACTCTGTGGTTCTCGCTAAAGCAGATGCCGCTTCTTGCCCTTATGCCAGCGCCACCAAAGCAACGGAAAAGTCTGATGCCGCATGTTCTGCATCCAAAACAGTAGCCAAAGCGGATGCCTCTTGCGGCGCCGCCTCTTCCTGCTCTGCAGCGAAGACCAGCGCTGTTGCTGCAGATGACAGCAAGAAGTCCTGTGACAAAGAAGGTTGCTGCCCAACGGACGGCACCGCTTGCACCAAGGATTGCTGCAAAGAGAAGGCTCCCAAGGTAGCAGAGACCGTTGTTCCTGCAAAGGAAGAGTCCAAGTCCTAAGTTCTATACAAGGCACTTTTTTTTCAAAAACCCGCTGGCATACGCCCAGCGGGTTTTTTGTTTTTTCAGTGGAAAATGCCGCTTAAAATCAGGGCAAAGTGAACAATAAATCTTGCCACAAAGTTACAGCAAAGCCACACTCAGCTTTTTCTGTTGCCGAGATAGCTCAGTGGTAGAGCAACTGATTCGTAATCAGTAGGTCGACGGTTCAATCCCGTTTCTCGGCTCCAGTTTCCCAAGAGCCTAATAGCTCGCTAATACGTTGCGGAGGCGGTTGCTGCTCTCATGAAGCCCGCCCATTCTGTTTCTTGCCACCCAGCAAGCCTCAAAACGTCCAATTAGCGGTGTCAGCTCCTTCCGAAGCGGTGTGCTCCGATTGTATTGCCCCAGCGAATGGTGCCAGGTGCGCGAGCAGGCATGGCGAAGCAGTCCTATTGCCACCGAAATCTCCTCCTTTATCAACGCAGCGTCGCCGCATTTTGCTGTGGTTTCAGCTAGATCGCATCTCAGAGTATCCAGCTTTTCTAGGCAATCGGCTAGCTCCTCTGTTGTCACGTGTTTCAACCCTATATCAATGCTAGGCGTCGGCAGAAAAACCAAATTGGCTAGTGGATGGCTGTTATTAATTTGCTTTTTGAAGCAATTGCGAATTTTCCCCAGGCTCACAAGAACGGCTCCCATTGCGTTTGAGGAATCTTGAAACACAAAGGTATTCAGTATGGATACCAGCGTGGTCTCGGAAAGTGATGCTACTGGATTCCAGCTCAGTGCTGCCCCTGCCACAAACGGTGGGTAGCTAATTGGCAAGAATTGATGATGACCGCCATCACCCCAATCAGTATTCAAGTAGCCAATTGCTCCATGCTGGATAGCATTTTGTGCGGCATTTTCCAAATTAGCTAGGGCATTGTCCAAACGACCACCGATTGAGTTCCAGCTGGATGTGCCTGGGCATACATAGAAGGGCACCTTTGTTTTGGCGAAGCGTTCGCATTGGGAAGCAAACGGATGCGAGGCCTCATAGCCCCACACCATTCCAATCATATTTTGTGGTAGTTCGGAGACCAGCTCCGGCTCCTCAAGCAAAATATCTGCCCAAAATTGTGTGCGATATCCCATTTTTTCGGCTACTTTCCCAAGACTGCAAAGATGCTCAAAATACACACGATGCTTCCCCTTCTCAGCACAAAGTTTTCGGCTCCAGCCAAGGCCAAGCTCCCATGTCTCGTCGCAACCTATATTGATCTCGCGGCTCGTAAAATTTGGAAGTAATTCCGCGAATAGTCCTTCCGCAAAATCAAGGCTCTCTTGGTCCGGTTTTAGTGTGGTTCCCCATGGTGAGCGGCCTCCCCAGCGGAACTCAAAGCCGCTTGGGCATTCAGCTAGATGTTGGTATTCTGGGTACCTAAGCCATCGCTCCATATGGCCAAATGCATTCTGATTGGGAACAACTTCGATGTAGCGATCGGCGCAGTATGCCACAAATTCTCTCACTTCTTGAGCCGTTAGCGGAGAAGCGTCTCCCCACACAATTTCGTGGCCCGCATAGGCAAACGTATGCTCCGTGTAAAGCTGTATTTGGTTAATCTTAAAGCTAGAGAGCATGTCTGCCAGTTGCCTGAGCGTTTGCATGCTTGGCACCTTGCACCTGCTTATATCAAGCATCACTCCGCGGTGTGCGATGGCTGGCGCATCCTCAATTTCAACGATTGGAAATTGTCCCTGAAAAAGCGGATTGGGTTGCCTCAAAATCTGTTGTAGCGTTTGCAGAGCATAAAAACCGCCTGCCTCGTCTCCTGAAACAACTTCCACATGGCCTCGATTGACTGCCAAGCGATAGGCTCCCGTCGGCATAGATGCGTCTTTATGAAAGCGGATCGGCATCGCGTCGGGTGCTGGTTGGCAGGGTAGGGATCGCTCGACTGCGCGCCGCAACCGCTCAGTGAATCCTTCTGCCAGTGAGAGCGCCCAAGCGAAGGGAATTTGTTGCAAGCCGCCTAGCCAGCAAACTGTTTTTGGGGAAGGGCAAAGTAGGAATTGTGACATAATTTTGAGGTCTGCATGAGTTAAATCGCGGTTCAGGATTACTCAACGCGAAAGAAGTACTCCCCTTGAATTTATTTGTAAAAGCGTATATGTGTCCAAATTGCAGGTCTGAAAAACTGTGCTAGGCTAGGTGATGCGATACAAATCTCTCCTTCTGGCATGGGCAGCATTTTTTACCATGTTTTCCGCATTGGAGGCAAAAAACTGGGGCACAAATATCGAAATCTTCAACGGCGATTCCCTGTCTCTGACAGGAACGGCCACCTACCGTTATAAAATGTTTTTCAAGGTCTATGACGCCGCTCTCTATTTACCGCCCAGTGCCCCTTCCGAGAATCTCCTCCTCAACATTCCACGCAGACTCGAGCTCTGCTATGCGCGTGACTTGTCGAGAGAGCAGATTGTGAATGCGGGAAATGGTATCCTCGGTCGCATCACGCCACCAGAAGTTTTGGCACCTCTTGCCGATAAGGTAGAGCAAATCAACCGTTTCTACACCGACGTCAAAGCTGGTGACTGCTACGCTCTAACGTATGTTCCAGGTGTAGGTACCGAGCTTGCTCTTAATGGGGTTAGGGTAGGATTCGTTGAGGGAGACGAGTTCGCCCGTGTCTACTTTTCAATCTGGCTTGGAGAGCACAGCTTGAAAGGCGGGCTACGGGAAAAGCTATTGGCTAGCAGACGGTAGTTTCAATACCCATACTTTTGGAAATACGTGCGAAAGATTTCACGTGCTACAGGCGCCGCTGTGCTTCCACCATGATAATTATCTGATGGGTCGGTTCCCTCTATGGCCACTGCAATTGCCAGTCGCGGGTTCTCGACTGGAGCAAATGCAATCGTCCATGCTATTGTAAGCTCCTTTCCTTGCGACCACACCTGTGCCGTGCCTGTTTTGGCAGCAATCTCAATATCCCGTAAGGCTATTAGTCTTCCTGTTCCGCTATTGGCGCTCATCTTCATTCCTTCAATGATGCGCTGATAGTCCGAATCGCTCAGGGCCAGTGGTGTGCTTCTGGGAAGCGTGCTGCCTTTCGGTCTTTGCAATAGTGTAGGTCTTATCAGAGTTTCCCGTCTGGCAAAAGCGGCAGTAAATGCAGCCATTTGCAGCGGTGTATTCCTCAAGAATCCCTGGCCTATGGAGAGATTGGCCGTATCCCCTGCATACCATTGCTCATTGAAGCGATTCCTCTTCCATTCTGGATCGGACACAATCATGGCCTTTGCCTCTGCGGGTAATTCCACTCCGGTCGGTCGGTCTAGTCCGAATGCGCGTGCCACTGTCGCTATGGGCAACGCACCCATCTCTAGGCTTTTGCTATAGTAATACACGTTGCAACTGTCTCTGATGGCCTCCTCTATAGTTTCCATTCCATGCCCATTCCTATTGTGGCAATAAAAACGCCTGTTCCCTACCATGTAATGCCCAGGGCATTCTATCTCTACAGTCTCGCCCATTATTCCCTGCTGCATCCCTGCGATCGTAGTTATAATTTTGAAAGTGGATCCGGGAGGGTAAAGCCCTTGTGTCGCCCTGTTTATCCATGCTCCGTTTTCTGTGATTTCATTGTGCACTTTTGTGGGTATGAATGGCGATAGCTGATTCAAATTGTAATCAGGCTTGCTCGCCATGGCCAAAATCTCGCCGGAATTAATGTCCAGCGCCACAGCGGCCCCTATGTAACGATTCATCTGGGTTTCAGCCGTCCGCTGTAGATTAAGATCAATGCTTGTGTAGAGGTCCTGCCCCTTTATGGGTTCGGCGTAAGCGGTCCGCTCGTATTGAAATCCGCTTGGGTCCACAACCCATATCTCCCCGCCTGTTACTCCTTGCAGCGTTTCGTCAAATTGTCGTTCCAGCCCCGCGCGCCCCACTCGTCCCTTGAATCGAAACGTCATTAGCTCCTCACCGGGCAAGTTCTCAGAGGGCAACTCATCGCTGCTTGTTACATAGCCCAGTGTGTGCGCGGCCATGCTCCCATTCGGGTAGTAGCGCGCAGTATCAGTCAGTATTTGCAATGGGCCATCCACTGGCAATTGTTCTATCAGTCTCGCGTATTCGTAATCTTTAAGATCCGAAATGAGCGGCAAGGGCAGCAGCAAATTCTGCGCGAAATGCCGATCGAGCGCCACCAGATTCACCTTCTCTTCACGGCCAAGTATGCGGTTGAGTGTATCTAGCTCCCTTTGCACGACTATTCGACGAGCTTCAGACTGTAATTCACTTCGAGATAGCTTTGAGTTGGTGTCTCTAAGTTCCCGAACCAGCCTGATGTACTCTTGGCGAAATTCGGGCCGCAATTCATTCAGATAAACAACTGCCGAAAACAATGGCCTGTTTCCCACCAGTAAATTTCTATCCCTGTCGAATATGTTCCCCCTTGGGCCAGGTATCAGGATCCGTCGAAAATTCTGCCGTCGTTCCTGCTCACGAAAGGTCTCTCCCTGCACGATTTGCCTCCAGCCCAACCCGCCGGCCAGAATTATGAACAGTGCGCAGAACAGGATATAGAAAATGAGTAAGCGCGGATTCTGGCGGCTGTGGGTTTCGACATTCATTCAATCGCTCTATTTTATCGTGTAAGCTAGGGCGCAACGCAAAGTAAAATGCTCAAAGAGGCGAGGGGAGTGCTCGCGCTGCGCTCTTTGCCCATTGTGAGCCCTCCCGCTCATTTTCTTATGGCTTGAGGTACTATTATGACATAGGAAATGGCGTATGGTGTCCGAACATCAAGAATGGCTTTTTGGTGGCGAGCCCCCCAGGAAAACACAAGCACCTCTCGCCGATCCATCGGCGGATGAGGGCACATTCAGCCCACCCTTTCAACCACTTGCTGCGCGAATGCGCCCGCGCAATCTACAGGAAATCGTAGGTCAGGCCCACTTGTTGGGAGAAAAAAGCCTTCTTGCGCAACTAATCAAGACGGACAGCTTTGGCAGTATTTTGCTCTATGGCCCCCCGGGTTGTGGTAAAACTACCTTGGCTGAAGTCATTGCCCATGAGACTCGTTGCCGCTGCGTGCGCCTAAACGCCGTGCTTTCCAACGTTGCTGAGCTTCGCGAGATTCTCGCCTATGCTCGTCGCAGACCAGAGGCTCGTACGCTCCTCTTTATCGACGAAATCCACCGCTTTAACAAAGCACAGCAAGACCTCTTGCTGCCAGACGTGGAGGCTGGTCACGTCCGCCTGATAGGCGCAACCACACACAACCCGGGCTTCTACGTCATTCCTGCCCTTGTTTCGCGCAGTCACTTATTCCGCATGGAAAGTCTTCCTACGGAAGCCATAGTAGCTCTGCTCAAGCGCGCTTTGGAAGATGAAGACCGCGGACTTGGCTCCAGAAAATGCAAGGCAGACTCGGCGCTACTGGAGCGCCTCGCAAACATGAGTGGAGGCGATCTTCGGCGCGCACTAAATGCTCTGGAGACTCTCGTCTTGAGCCTGCCCATGGGCTCAGAGCTTACGGAGGCTGCCTTCGAGGTTTTTGCCAGAGAGCGTTCCATCCGTTATGATGCCGACGAAGATGAACACTACGATACCATTTCAGCTTACATAAAAAGCATCCGCGGCGGAGACCCTGACGCAGCTCTCTACTGGTTGGCCAAAATGGTCATTGGCGGCGAAGACCCTCGCTTTATTGCGCGCAGACTTGTCATCCTCGCCTCGGAAGATGTTGGATTAGCCGATTCCAGGGGGCTTACTGTAGCTGTGTCCGCTTTCCAGGCCGTAGACCTGGTAGGCATGCCCGAGGCTCAATACGCCTTGGCACATGCCACAGTTTTTCTAGCCACAAGCCCAAAGAGCAACACCGCTGGCGCTGCCTATTTTGCGGCAAAGGCCGCCATAGAGAAAGGCGCTTTGCAAGCCGTCCCCTTGCACCTCAAAGATACTGGAGGCAAAGTTAGCAAAGCACTTGGGCATGGTAAGGACTATCTTTACAGCCACGATTTCCCGGAAGCTATTTCGGGCCAGGAATACATGGTCAATCCACTCCGCTTCTATGAGCCTGGTAAACAGGGTGCGGAAGCGTCAATTGCCGAACGGCTTAACCGATGGAAAGAGCTAAAGGCGGCCTTGCAGGCCCAACGCCAGTCAGAACGCTAGTGGCTGTGCTGCCATATCGCACTCTAGTTTGCCTCGTGCTCTCGGAAGTTTCCAATTGCCATGCGCTCGGAGTGCGCTACGTTTTGAAACCTTAAACCTCACTGTAAATCCTTATGTCTTCCAACGCTGAATCTATCACCTCCATCAACACCGAAAACCGTAAGTTCTTCCCCTCAGATGCCTTCAAAAAGCGTGCCCACATCGCAGGCATGGAAGCTTACAAGGAGCTCTACAAAAAAAGCATAGATAATCCGGAGCAGTTCTGGGATGGCGTAGCCAAAGAGCTTCATTGGTTTAAGCCTTGGCAAAAAGTGATGGATGACAGCGCGAAGCCTTTCTACAAATGGTTCGTAGATGGCAAAACCAATCTCTGCTACAACTGCGTGGATCGCCACGTCAATTCCGCCACGGGAAATAAGGCCGCCTTTATTTGGGAAGGTGAGCCTGGAGACACTCGTACGCTCACCTATCGGGACTTACACCGTGAGGTCCAGCTTTTTGCCAATGTCCTCAAGGCCATCGGTGTTCGCAAAGGTGATTCGGTAGCCATCTATCTGCCTTTCACCGTTGATCTGGCTATTTCCGTTTTGGCATGCGCGCGCATCGGCGCGGTGCACAGCGTGATCTTTGCGGGCTTCAGCGCGGAGTCCATTAGGGATCGTATCCTTGATGCCAACAGCAAACACGTCATTACAAGCGATGGCGGCTGGCGGCGCGGCAAGGTTATCGCCCTCAAGGACATTGTGGATGAAGCCATAGACGGTGTCCAGCAGGTGGAAAAAGTTCTCGTTGTGCAGCGTAACCCAGGACAGACGCCTTTCCCTCACCGCTGGAATGATGCCCGCGATGTCTGGTATCACCAAATTGTCTCCACCGTCCCCCGCACCTGTCCCTGTGAAGAGCTGGACGCTGAGGACATGGCCTTCCTGCTTTACACCAGCGG
>CAZHQD010000055.1:0-5485 GCA_964533835.1 uncultured Puniceicoccaceae bacterium
AGCCCTCCCGCAATATCGTCTTCGTATTTCCAAGTGCCTTCGCCGCCGTCGGAGAAATCACGGAATCGGCGGATTGGGGCGCTTGTAGTTTGGTCAAACCAGTACCACTTGCCATCGGCAAATCGGTAGATGAAGGGGTAGTAGCCAGCCTTTGTCCATAGCCAACCTAGGCGAACATCGTAGAGGATCACGCTTAGTTCACCTGGCCCATGGGCAAATTGCCACCCATGGTTCATGTGGTAAATCCATGGCCAGAAGCCCGCGTAGAGCCAGCCATACCACTGGCTTTGGCACCACCCATCATAATAGTTGCCTCCGTCAAAATAAACGAGCGAAGGGTGCTCCATGTGGTTGATCCAATAGCGAGAGACATAGTCGTCCCCATGCGCGAGCATCAGGGTGGCTTGTATATTGGCTACTTTCTCCCATTCGGGGCCATTTTGCCCAAAATCCACCGAGGTAGTATTCGGTGAAAGGGTGGATTCATCATAATACACAGTATCATCTACACCCTGTACCCAGAGTGAAATATATTTCAGCCCTGCTGGAGGGCCTGCCTCGGCGCCATCGGCAGCGCGAAAATATTCCCAACTAATCCGTGTCACTAGTCCTTCCGCATCAACATGAATGGTGGGATAAAGGTAGCGTATGGCATCCGTGGATGGCGGTGTCGTGTCTGGAAATAAGTAGGTTTGGCCCTTGTATTGCGTTTGATACTCTCCGATAGGTGGCGTCCCAAAATAACCAAGTGTGGCATGGTAGGTTATGCCACGTCTTGTATAGCTGGAAAAGTTTGCTGGAGAGGAAATTAGCCCCGTGCCCTCAGGCCCCCAAAACTTAACCTGTTGTGCAGGCGCATTGAACCAATCCTCAGTGCTGAAGAGCGCACGGTAGGTCACTTGATCCGTGAAGCGGAGAAGTGGCGAAAGACTGAAATCCCCTGCTGTTTGCCAGATTTGCTCATAGGTGCTGCTCCAGTTAAAGCTCACTTCTCTCTCGCCTTCGGAGAGAAAGCGCAGAGCGACTCCCGTCGTAGCTACATTGCCCAAGTGCACGGGCGTATTGGGCTCGGGTTGCAGCAAGTTGCTCCCTTGCAAAAGCGTGCGGACAAAGCGCACGTAAAGCACATAGTTGCGGCCAGGCACGAGATTATTGGTAGGCACTGTGTAGGAGGTTTCCGTGCCTGCGACTGGCGCTGCATCCGTTCGGCCCTTCAAGTACACCGTAGCAGGAATACCATCCGTCTCATCCACAATTTCTATCTCGATCACATCTCCGTTTTGGGCTTCTTGCCAACTGTCCCAAACTATTTCGAGTGGCTGGTTGGGCACTACATTTTGCGTGGCTGTGTAATTGGCCAGGAGTGGCTGGCGCGGGAAATTCCCTCCACCGAAACGGAGTGTCCAGGAAATCCACCCTGTGCTTCTTTCAAAAGAGAATGTGTAATTCCCTTCAGGAAAACCGCTGAATGGCCCATCTGGATTGGCATAGGTTGCATCCGCTAGCCAGCGCCCATCCTCGTAGGAAAACGCCAGAAAGAAACCCGAAGGAAAGTTGAGGTATCCCTCGCGATAATGCCCCGCTGCCGCCACTACTCTAGCCTGTGCGCTGTAAGCGCCATGTGGTACATAGACCTCATCGGGATCCGCCTGATATGCGGTGATTTCTCGAAAGAGCTCAACGCGCTCTACCGCCCCTTGCGCAAGCCAGGGCAACGCGACGGTGATGAATGCTGTAAGAAAAGAAACTCTCATAAACTTCTGTTTGTGAGGCAGCATTTACGGAAAATCCCGCAGTTTGGATGCCTAATTATTTATGCCTGCTCTGTGGCGAACAACAAAAAAGCGGTTTCTGTTGACTATATATGCAACTATTTGCATATACAATTTAATGCAAGTAATACAGGTCTACAAATGCTTTTGCGATGCCCAGCGGCTGCGTATCCTCAACCTGCTTCGCTGCGGCCCACTCTGCGTTTGTCACGTCATGGAAATTCTGGAAACCGACCAGGTAAAAATCTCCAAACAGCTTAGCTATATGAAGAGTTTGGGGATTGTGGAATGCGAGCGCAAAGCACAGTGGATGGTCTATCGTCTGGCGGACGCCTCCCACCCTCTACTCACGGAAAACCTCAAATGCCTCCAGGATTGTGCAGGGGACGAACTAGGATTCGCTGCCGACTTGAAAAAGCGTGCCGCCATCATAAAGCGCCTGCGATCAGAATCCTCCGCCTGTATCCCTTCTCTCATCTAATTTTTTATAACCCAAACACACAAATGAGCGCCACAGAAACCAAAAAAGCAACCGTCTCAAACCCTGAGCCTCAAAAAAAACAAGGCTTTCTCTCCAAAATGGTGAGCAAAATGGATGCTAGCTTAAAGCAGAAGGCCGATGAAAAGGCCAAGCAGGGATCGTGCTGCGGCACTGATAGCAAAGGTAACAAATGTTGCTAGCAATTGCCGACTGGGTGGCCTTCGCTCTCTTGGGATTATCGCAAGAATCCCGACTCGGTGGCGCCGTTCACTTTTTCATCTACGATACTCTGAAGATTTTCCTGCTGCTCGCAGTAATGATCTTCATCATCGGAGTCATTCGCACATGGCTGCCGGAAGCGAAACTCAAGAAATGGATGAGCAGTGGGGGTACCGTGGGTAACTTTATTGCGGCGCTGTTTGGCGCCGTTACTCCCTTTTGCTCCTGTTCCTCAATCCCCATTTTTATAAGTCTGTTAAAGGCAGGCGTGCCACTGGGAGTAACCTTTTCATTTCTCATCACCTCGCCACTTATAAATGAGTATTTGGTCATCCTCATGGCTGGAGAATTCGGCGTTCCCATCACTATAGCCTACGTGATTAGTGGCCTTTCCATTGGCACTTTTGCGGGGGCTCTTCTCGGTCGCATGAAGCTGGAAAAGCACCTTGAGCAGGACATCATCGCCACAGCAAGCGCCGAAAACAAAACAACAAAACACACTTGGCGCACACGATTGCACTATGGCTACAAAGAGGCCGTTAGTGTCATATGCCAGATATGGGTGTGGGTTCTTGTAGGTGTGGCTGCTGGCGCTTTTATCCACAACTATGTGCCGCAGGAGACCATCCATGGTCTAGTCAGCGCGGCTGGCATTTTTTCTGTGCCCATCGCCACGCTTTTGGGTGTTCCCATGTATGGTAGTTGCGCAGCCATTGTGCCGGTGGCCGTTGTCCTCTTTGAAAAGGGCATCCCGCTGGGCACAGCCCTATCCTTCATGATGGCCATGGCCGCACTAAGCCTTCCTGAGGCCATCATGCTTCGGCGCGTCATGAATCTACAGCTAATCGCCCTTTTCTTCGGTATCACGACCCTGGCGATTATTGCTACAGGCTATCTCCTGAACTTCCTCTCGCTTTACCTTTACTGAGGAAACGCGCTGCTGAGCGCTCGCCTTGCTGCGGGCCACTCTGCGCCTCCAGAGCATCACACCTGTCACTGCGAAAAAGGGTACCAGCAGGCAAAACACAAGCCATAAGATCATGCTGAAAACTCCGCCAAACGTTCCAAAGTGAAGCACGGAGTTCCAGTGATTCAGAAAGCTGTCCGCCATGCTTCCATCTGGCCTTTCTGTGCCCACTATCTCGCCTGAATACTGGTCAAAATAGACTCGATATACCTTGCCGTAGGGCATTGGGTTGTATCCCTGCTGTAGACGTACTTGCACCGTCTCGTCCGATCGCACGGGATAGGTGATATAAAACACAAAGGCATCTGTGGGTGCCCATTTTAACGCCTTCTCAATCAATGCCGAGTCGGCCACTCGCTCAGGCCTGTCGCCTGCGGGAACTTTGCTTTTTGCCTGCCATGCCTCGGGCTCGGGATTTTTGACTGCATCCCAGTTAAAGGTCAGCAGATGCACTGCCTTGCTCGCAGTTTCTGGAAAAGACCACACCAGCCCTGTGACCGACATAATCAAGAGCGCGGGCAAGCTGAGTACCCCAAGCACTCGATGCAAATCATACAGATAAAGCTGCCCTCTCTTCCTTACGGCAAACCACAGGCGTGGATTCCACCCGGGCCACCACAAATAAAGGCCCGATAGCAAGATCACCGTAAATAAGACCGTACACCACTCCACAAGCCAAGTGCCAAACGTCCCTAAATGCAGACTCACATGGAAGCCCTCTATCCAATCCAGCAACCCGCCTTGCGTGACCTCCATGGGCGCTCCGGTTGCAGGGTGGAAGCGCGTGTAGGCCGTAAACTCTTCTTCGCCCTTCTTATAGGCCGCCTCGTAGTAGGGCCTACTCTCGTTCGGGAACCAGAGTATTTGCAATTCATGATCTGGTCGAAACGCCCTCGCCAGTTCGCGCGCGGCTTCCCAACCGATGTCGGTTTTGCCATCCCAATCGTAGGTAACCCCTATCTCCTTGAGCTCGTTTCTGAAGACCAGCGCCGCACCCGAGAGCGCCACGCACAACACAACCACCCCCACCAGCAGGCTCAGCCACAGGTGCGTTGTTCGTACCCATTTGCGTGAAACCCACTTGCGGAGCGCATTCATGGTCGTGTGGTAGTATCGCTTTCTCTAGAAATCTACGGCGAGCGAGAAACGCGCGTTCACGGGCGCCCCGTAGAAAATATTGCCGCCAAATCCCCCGAAATAGTAGCCACCAGCGAAATATTTTTCGTCCAGCACATTCTCCACATTCACGCGGGCCGTCCACCGCGCATCCATCATTGTCCACTTATACTTCACGCTGGCATCTAGGCGGAAATAGGCATCCATTTCTATTCCTTCGTAAGAATCTGCATAACGATCACCCACATAGTAAAGTCGCGAACCTAGACTAAGCCCCTCAATGATGGGCAAGTCGTAATCCACTCCCACGTTGGCCTGAAATGTGGCCACACTCTGCGGCAGTTTTCCATCGGCCAGCGGATCACCTGTTTCCTTTTGCTCAGCATTCAGTAGTGTGAAACCTGCCGATGTGCGAAAGCCTGGTGTCCAGTTATACACTTTGCCCAACTCCCAGCCATAGACTGCTTTTTCGCCCGACTGGGTATAGACGCCGGCGCCTGTCGTGTATTCCAATGGCTGTGTGATGTAAAACACCGCCGTGGTCAGTTCGCCTCGGCCCTCAGGCAGCTCCCACTTGAAACCCGCTTCTGCCTGCTTGGAGCGCAATGCCCCCATTATCTCATCCTCGTTTACGGTGCCTTTCGGAGCGCGTCCTCCCGCCTCTAGTCCTTCACTGAAGGTTGTGTAAATCGTCGCGTTCTTTTGCGGTTTGTAGCGTAGCGCCACACTGGGCGATACTGCGCTTGCCCCTAGGCGTCCTGCTCCCACGCCATTGGCCACTTCGCCATAGCGCAACCCCATCAGCACGCTCCACTGCTCGTCAAACTGGACACTATCCGTCACAAACCATCCCCACTCCTCTACCTCTTGGTTGAGTGTAGTTGGCGGTATCGTGCCCACAGGATACGGTATGTAAACGGGATTGTAGAT
>CAZHQD010000055.1:5585-18181 GCA_964533835.1 uncultured Puniceicoccaceae bacterium
CCTCGCGTAAACCAGTTGTGGCTAATATCGCTGTGCAGCGTTATGGCATCAGTCGCCTCAACCTCCAATCCGCCAAATAGCGCTGCCGTTTCCACAAAGTAGCGGCTATCGTGCGCGTCGGCATTAAACTCACGCGGCAGGTCGTCAAATACCTTGCCATTGATGCTGATTGGAATGGCTGAAATGTAGGCCCGTTTCACATCCTGATACTCGCCGCCCCAATAAACACGGAGCTTATCGCCGATATTATAGTCAAAGTAGGCAGACCCCAAATAGCGGTGCCCATCGTCGGCGCCATCTTGGAAACTTGCCCAAGACTCCGCCGCGCCCACGATGCGGTAGCCAAACGCGCCTTCTGCCGCACGGCCACCTGCATCCACCTGTCCCAATAAAAGGCCAAAAGTGTCCACATCCACTGCCACTGAAACCGTTGGCTCGGCAGTCGGGAGCTTGCGTACGTAGTTAATAACGCCTCCCGGAGGCGCGTAGCCAAACCGCAGTGCCGCAGCGCCTTTCAGAATCTCAAGCTGCTCCTTGTTCTCGATTGGGTTTTCCCCTTGATTCGCAAATGCCATGCCGTCCACCCGATACGAATACCAGTTGTGTGTATCAAACCCGCGTATCCCAAATGTATCGTAATAGCCGTAGCGGCTGCCGGGAAATGCCACATACACACTAGGATCATTCTTTAGAACTTCGAATGATGTAAAGGCGCGTTGCCCTTGTATGATGTCTTGCCCCAACCGCGATAGGCTGAACGGCGTATCCAAAACGGAGGTATTCCCCAGCAGACCTGTATTCGACACCGCACCTAATGCGGCCAGACCCGCTCCGTCGCCGCGGACTTCCATCTCGCTGAGCTCAATCACTTCGGGCTCCGAAGCCTTTGTGGTGCCTTGTGCTTCAACACTGGCGTATGCAAGCAGGCTTGATGCGATCAGTGCACCCATCCGCACTCCCTGGCTTATCGTGCCTCTCCCTTTATCTTTCATTTCTTTCATGGTCTTTTAGACAGTTATAAATGAGATTAAGACTGAGACTTAGTCTCATAATGCGTGTTTTGTCAACCGCTTTTTCTTTTTGGTTTACCATGAATTTCCTTGGCCGCTGAGTGCCACTTTGTGCTTCGCGCTTGAGACTTTGAGTTAAGTCAGATAATAGTTACTGCTTATGCCCGCTAAGCGCACAGCCCCCAGTAAGACTCGTTCCCTCACGCCTATGCAGGTGAATGTGGCCGCTCAAAGCGCTGCCCTTTTCGCCAAGGGTGTGGTGCGCCACGTCCTGCCAAATGGGCTTACGTTGCTGCATCGTCCCGATTTCTCCTGCCCTCTGGTATCCATGCAGGTCTGGGTAAAAACGGGCAGCATCCATGAAGGCCCGCTTCTGGGATGCGGGCTCTCTCACTATCTAGAACACCTGCTTTTCAAGACCACCGCCAAGCGCCAGCAAGGCGCCATCGCCCGTGAGGTCCAGGAAACAGGGGGCTACATCAACGCCTATACCACGTTTGACCGCACTGTTTATTACATTGAGTCGCCTGCCGAATCACTCGCCAAAGCTGCGGACATCCTCTCCGACATGGTTTTCGGCGCCAGCCTCACCCCCCAGGATTGTGAGGCTGAGCGTGACGTCATCCTCCGTGAAATTGCCATGGGAATGGACGAGCCCGACCAGCATCTCTCCCAGGCGCTTTTCGCCACAGCCTTTCGCTCCCACCCCTATCGGGAGCCTGTAATTGGCCATAAGGATCTCTTTTCGGGCGTCACTCGGGACGAGCTCTGGACTTATTACAAGGGCCGCTACGCGCCAAACAATATGGTCGTCATTGTCGTGGGCGCGGCGGAATTCTCGGCTGTCCTGGAGTTGGTCAATAGCCATTTTGGCCAGGAGCCCAGGCGCAGGATTATGGAGGCTGCCATTCCCGCTGAAGTGGATCAGCTTTCCAAGCGCTCGCTCGCCCTCGAAGGCAAAGTGCAGCTCACTCGCGGCGCGATGGCTTTCCGTATCCCTTCGTTGCGCCATGCGGACGCCCCCGCTCTTGATCTGGCCGCTACCCTTCTCGGCAGGGGCTACTCTTCCCGCCTCTGGAAACGCCTGCGTGATGGCCGCGAAATCGTCCACACCATAGATGCCGCCAGTTGGAACCCTGGAGACGCGGGCCTATTCTGGGTAAGCTACACCTGTGAGCCAGAGAACCGTGAGGCTGCCGAAGAAGGTGTTATCGCCACCCTCAAGGAATGCGTGCAAGAAGGCTTTACCGACGCCGAAATCGAGAAGGCCCGCAACCAGGCAATTGTGGGCGAGCTAAACTCCCGCAAGACCATGTCTGGCCAAGCGGGTCGCCTCGGCGCGGCAGAGGTTGTAGTGGGCGACTTGCACTACACCCAGCGCTACCTAGAGCGTCTGGCCAACGTACAGGCCGACGAGCTTTCTCGCATCATAGATACCTACCTGCGGCCCGAAAGGCTCACATGCGCTTCCCTCTCCCCCGAAGGCACAGGAAAAAAGGCCGCTGCTGCCGCCCGCCATGCCCACGAGCTGCCCGACTTTGAGCAGCGTACGCTCTCCTCTGGCCTTCGTCTCCTCCTACAGCCCGACAAGCGCCTGCCCAAAGTGCATTTCCGCTTGGGTGCCCTCGGTGGCCCCCTTCTGGAGTCCACAGGCCAGCGCGGCATCAGTGCGCTCCTCGCCACGCTCCTCACGAAAGACACTCAAAAGCGAAGCGCGGAGTCCCTCGCGGAAACCATCGAGTCTATCGGCGGCACGCTGAGCGACTTCGCGGGCAACAACTCCTTTGGCATCGCTCTGGAAGTCCTTTCCCAAGACTCCCTCAAGGCAGTGGATCTTCTGGCAGAAATGGCGCTCCAGCCAGCTTTCTTGGAATCCACTTTTTACCGAGAAAAGGAATCCCATATAGCCAGCATTCGTGAAAGCTTGGACGAAGTCGTCGAATACGGCCGCAAATCCCTGAGAAAGCATTTCTTCGGAAATCATGCCTACGCCGTGGATTCTGATGGCCTGATTGACGATCTCAACACCGTCACGCCTGAGTTGCTCAAGGCTCACTGGCAAAAACTCGTGCGCCCGGACAATCTGGTCGTTACGGTTACGGGTGACTTCGATCCAAACGCATTGGCCAGCCAACTGGAAAAGGCCTTTGCCGCCCTCAAAGCCCCCCAAACGCCCTCCCCCAGTATCCTTGCCGAAATCCTCAGCTCGCATCTCCCCGCCCCTGTCCGCTGCGCTGTTACCGAGCGGCTGCCTCGTGAGCAGGCCGTAGTCTTTCTGGCCTTCCCCGATGCGGGCATTCGCGATGTTGATTACGCCGCTGGCGAAGCGCTCGATGAAATTTTCAGCGATATGGCGGGGAATCTCTTCATAAAAGTGCGCGAAGAAAATAGCCTCGCCTACTTTGTGGGAGCAACTCGCATAACGGGTCTCACCACGGGCATGTTTTACCTCTATGCAGGCACCCATCCTGCCGCCGCCAAGACCGTGCTTGAGCTCTTCAACGCCGAAATAGAGCGCGCGCGCTCAGGTGGCCTCACTGAGGCGGAGCTCGCTCGCACCCGCACCCGCATGAAGGCCGCACAGATCAGCCACCAGCAAGTGCTGGGGCAGCGTGCCATGCAGGCCACCCTCGATGCGCTCTACGGCCTCCCTGAAAACTACTGGCGGAAACGCCCCGCTCTCTACGAAAATCTCACGCTCGAAGACCTGCGCTCCTTCGCGCAAAAATACCTGCGCCCCGAAGCAGCCGTAGCCCTCGTTGTGGAGCCGCCTATGGTAAATAAATAATCCGATGGAACCCCTCCTCGTAGCGACCACCACTGTCTCGTCCAAAGAGCAGGCCGATGCCCTCGCCACAGCTCTGGTTAAGGCTCATTTAGTGGCTTGTGCGCAAGTAGACGGGCCTATTCGCAGCTACTATCACTGGGAAGGGAAATTGGAGTCCTCCGAAGAATACCGCCTCACGCTAAAGTTTCCCTCTTCTTGTTTGGCCGCCGTTGAGAAAGCCCTCCACCAACACCACCCCTACGCTGTTCCGCAGTGGCTTGTATGGCCAGCCTCCCATGCAGGCCTGGCTTACCACAAGTGGGCAATTGAATCATGCTCCACTCAGATGCCATGATAATCCGTTCTGAATCTTTACATTTTAACTGACAACCCGGATTCGATACCCGCATACTACTCGAAAATCGTAATTTTCCATGAGTGATCGTTACATTCCCTCCCTGGAGCGCCTGCAAATGTGCGCGAGAGAGCTGCCCAATCCTGGCATCTGGAAAGAAGATACTTGCCAAATCCCGGTCGGCAATGGTCGTGCGCTTACCTTTCGCAAGGTAAAATTTAAGGTCACAGGCGGCAAAGACTTTAAGTGGATCTATGAAGGCAAAGTGCGCATCGAAGCTAACGGCAAAAGTGAGAGCAGCTCCTTCTTTGATGATTAACCCGTATCTGCACACCTCCCGCCAATGAAAATCCTCATACGCCTGTCATTGGTTTTGGGTGCTGCTGTGCTGTTGCTGTTTCTCGTTATCTGGGGAAGTCTCATTTTAAATACCCGCAAAGCGCAAGCGGCCCTCTCCGATTTGGAATTACAGCAAGTGGAGCACTGGCAAATTCACTGGGACGAGCAAGAATACCGCCTTAGGCTAGCGGCAGATTGGCTCGCTCTGGTCCTCCAGCAAGCCCCAAGTCCAGACGCTCATCTCCCCCAAGAGGCGCTCGCCCATCTCCAGAATTCAGGCATCCACTGGATGGCCATAACCGACGCCGAGGGCGTTCCTTTTCTTATTTATTCAAAAAATGATTATGCGGAAAAAGCGTGGCTGGATTTAGCCGCCACTTTGCAAACAGCACAGGCCACTAACTGGTTCACTCTCATCAATGAGAGCTGCTGGCAAATCCACCATCAATCAGTTCCCTCATACGGCTCGCTCTGGATCGGGCGCCCTGTTGACGAACACAATACCCACATCGGATCCCATTCGGGAAATGCGTTTGTGCGTTTCAAACATAGCGATTCCGAAAATCTTTCCCTCCGAACGGCCAGCTACGGCGCCTCCTTGGAAGATGATACGCTTGTCTATCGCCAACCGCTGCCCAGCGCCGATGGCCGCATGGGTATGCTTATGGAAGTGCGTTGGGAATCCTCTCTGCAGGCGCTCTTCGTCTCCTTCTACAAAAGCCAGATAAACACCATCATTTTCTTCTGCCTGATTATTCAAACGGTAGTCTTTCTATCCCTTTACAGATGGGTGGTAGGTCCCGTTTCAAAAATCACCACGGCCTTTCAAAATCGCAACAGCGCCCCTCTCGAACCCCTAAAAAAAGATGGTTCAGAGCTCGGGCTTCTCGCGAGAATTGTGTCTGACTTCTTTCGGCAAAAAGACGAGCTAGAGCAAGAAGTCAGTGACCGCCTCCAAACTGAGGCCTCCCTTCGCGAGAGCGAATCCCTCCTCAAAAAACTCCTCCTCCAGCGCGAGACCCTCGCCCACAATCTCCACGATGGCATTGTGCAATCGCTCTACGCTACTGGCCTTAAGCTCCAGATGCTCCGCCAGAAATACCGCCGTGACACCCCGGATATTGCCGCGGAAATCCAGGCTACATGCGACCAGCTCAATACCATCATGCGCGATGTCCGTGGCTACTTGAATGATCTGGAGCCAACCGCCCTGGAAGGGAACGATCTCGCGTCAGCTCTCCACCAGCTCTCCAAATCCCTGCCCCTGCCCGATGGCTGCCAAATGAACATCGTCCTGCCTGCGGATTTCTCCGGCAACCTTAGCCGTGCGCAGACTGTGGAGCTTTTTCATTGCTTGCATGAACTTTGCACTAATGCCATAAAACACTCCGTTCCTTCCCAGATAACTGTTGAGGCTACCCTCGACGATGGCCTCGCAACCATTGCGGTTGTCAATGACGGCAGCGCATTTAACCCTCCAAACTCCCACAACTCAGGCTCAGGTAAAGGCCTCAAGAGTGTGGCCTCTCGCATGAATAACCTTAACGGCAAGCTTATTGTTCCGAATACTAATATTAAGCCTACAGTTTTTAAATTACAGTTCCCCCTCAAATGAATGCCCAGCCTGTGCCTAAGAATCCAATTACAGTTTTAATTGTAGACGACCACGAAATGGTCCGTCTGGGATTGAGCCAAATGCTCTCCACTTACCCCGAATTGGCCGTTGTGGGTACTGCCTCAAATGCTCAGGAAGCGCTCGACAAATCTTTTGAGCTCAAGCCCGATGTCCTCCTCCTTGACCTCCGCCTGCCCGACAAAGAAGGCTATGAAGTCTGCCGTGAAGTCCGCTCCAAGCTCGCCAACACCCGCGTCCTTGTCCTCACTTCTTACACTGATGACGAACGCGTCTTCGAGTCCATCGCCGCAGGCGCTAACGGCTATGTCCTCAAGGAAATCGGCTCAGATGAGCTGGTGGAGACCATCGTAAAAGTCTCCGAAGGTAAGTCCATTCTTTCCCCTTCTATTACTGACCGCGTGCTGGACAGAGTTAAGGTTAAGCAGGAAGACAGCCCCGAAAAGCGTATGCTCTTGCTGACTCGCCAAGAACTGCGCGTGCTCGCTCTCGTTGCTGAAGGCAAGACCAACAAGGAAATCGGCCTGGAGCTGAACCTCAGCGATAAGACCGTTAAGAACTACATGAGCAACGTCATGGAGAAGCTCGTAGTCAACCGCCGTACGGAAGCTGCTGCCTTCTTCGCTCGCTTCAAGAGGTAATATCTTATAATCGTTATCTGTCCATTTGGCCCTATTTTTTTAGGGCCATAATTCTAAATCGTTGCAACTGACAGCCTCAGCTTCCTTCCATAGTATGTGCGTTGTGAAAGTCAGGGGCACAGTTATGTGCAAAAAAAACCGCACCCTCTCGCGTAGGCGTTTGGCTGGGTTTTCTTTGACTGAAGTCCTCATCAGCCTCAGCCTGATCGGCGTCGTATTTGCCTCTGTCTTTTCTGCCCTCACCCAAGGCTTTCGTGCCATCGAGTTGGCCAGAGACAATACCCGCTGCGCCCAAATTCTTCAAAATGAGATGGAGCGCCTTCGCCTCCTCTCCTGGCAAGAAGTGCAAGTGCTGCCAAAAGAAGAAAAGTTCTCGCCCACCACCGCAAAAGATACCACCTACAGCGAGCGCTTTACCTGCCGCCGTATCATCCGCGATGTCAAAAAAGGGCAAGTAGAAATCACTTTTTACGTGGAATGGACAGATAACCGCGGGCGCGATCACGTCCGCCAATCTTCCACCCTCGTCAGCCGTCAGGGCCTAAACCTTAGCTATGCAGCGAGCCTATAAACATCACCGCAAGGGGGGAACCCTCCTGGAGACACTGGTGGCCATGGCCATCGGTGGCATGGTGCTTGCGCTCTGCATGTCCAATTACCTTTTCCTGGCCAAGTCCACCAAGGGCCTCTCCAACTACTCCGATTTCAATTCCCAAAGCCGATTCTTTCTCGAATTTTTCGGGCAAGACGTCCGCAGCGCCACCGAAGTCATAACTGCTTCGTCCGATTATTTCCTCATCAGTGTGGAGCAGGAAGACGGCAGCATCATTGAGATTTCCTATCAATACGATGCCGCCAATAAGCGCATAGTCCGCTCTTGGGAATCCCTCCAGCGAACCCTCGTAAGCGATGTCGCCACCTGCAATTTTGAATTCCTGGACCGCAACGGCCCTGCCAGCCATCCAAGCCAGGTCCGCCAAATTGCCGTAGACGCCGTCCTCAAGCGCAAAGTCCTTCAGCAAGAGAATACTCAGGAAACCCTCTCCGCGGCAGTCACCCTCCGCAACCGTACCTAGCCTCCCGTGAATCGCCTACGCACATCATTAAAACAAGAGAAAGGCTCCGCCCTCATTGCGGTGCTTCTCCTGTCGTTGATGATGCTCGTCCTCCTTGGCGGATTCCTCCATGTGGCCACCTCGGAGTACCTTCGCTCGGATTCCTCCATGGTCTACTCCGGCCTTATCCACCTCGGTGAAGCAGGTGCGGACGACGCCCTCTGGGCCCTCAATGAAAATGACTGGAGCGAGTGGAAGAGCATAAACGGCGGCTACTACCGCGAGCTGCCCACCTTCGATCTCGATCAAAACCGTAAAGGCATTGTTCGTGTCTTCGTTGACCCGCATGAACCCCTGCCGCGCATTTGGGTCGAAAGCCAAATCCACCACCCCGCAAAAGAACTGGGGCGCAAACAAATCCTGCTGGAGCTCACGGCCACTTCAGGCTCCGCTCCTGGCCTCATCGCTGTTGAAACCATTGATTTCAAGGGCAATCGTGTCGAAGTCGATAGCTACGACTCCCGCATCGGTCCCTACAACACTCTGACCAATCGCTCCGACCAGGTAATCGTTGGTGCGTTAAGCACACAGTCCGACGCCGTCTCCATTCAAAATGCAGATATCTTTGGCTATCTGGCCACCAACAATGTCACCCCCTCTTTCGGTCCACTAGCGCGTCTCTATGGCAAAAACACCCCGCTGGACGTCAAGGTCGATCCCACTCGCCTTACCACCGATTTCAGCGGTGAGTACTTGCCTGTGGAAATGCCGGTATTGGCCAATCCCCTCACTTCTTTCAGCAACGGAAACGGCAAAGGCGGCAACAATATCAAAATCGGCTACCCTTCGGATACCGTTATCACCTACTATGAGCTGGATTCGCTTGAAATTAAGTCCAATCAAAACGTTACCGTCGAGGGCCCCGTCGTCATCCGCGTCAATGGCACGATAGACATCAAGGGTTCCCTCACTATCGCCGACTTGGGGAGCCTCAAACTCTACATAACCTCAGATATGTCCGTCGGCGGCACTGGATTTGTCAACAGCACCCTCCAGCCTGGTCGCCTCCAGCTTTTCGGCATTGCCTCCCCAACCGCCACTACCACTCCTCTCATAAAGCTCCATGGCAACGGCGCATTCCACGGTGTGGTCTATGCTCCCGATTTCGATCTGGACTTCAAAGGCGCGGGCAATAGCGGCATTATGAGTGGCTCTGTGGTCGCAAAAAATATCTTCTTCAACGGCAACGCCAATTATCACTTCGATGAGAGCCTGAAGACTGAGCTAAAAGTCAACCGCCTCTACAAGGTGACTCGCTGGCGCGAAAGCCCCTCCCCAGGCATCAGGCAAGATTTCAACGAGCTCGCCAAATACTAATCTATTTGAGGGAATCGCCTCCATTGGAGCTTATTGAGGTTCTTTTCACCCAGCTTCAGGCTATGCGCATAATCTATTTGCAGCCGATTTTTCGATAGTTCGTTGAACCCTACTTCTTTGCGCCAAAAGTTAAGCTTATCCCACATCAGGGCGTCCAAAGCTACAGGGTCGGCGCTCAGCCAGAGCAACGGCTCGCGCCTTGTATAAAGTGAGTTGTAAAACGGCCCTCCGATAAACTGATACTGCTCCAAGGAAAGTATGGTGAGCGCCCATCCAGACTGCCATTCAGGTATCGCCGCGATTTCTGCCACTGCAATTGGCGCGTTGGCTGGACTTAGAAAGAACCGCTCCCGATTGCTTACAGCCCAGAGTGTCGCGTTGGCAAGCACCCCATTTAGCTCCATCGCTGGATGATCGGTGACTACTGGCAGATTTATCCAAAAGTCCACCTGCGTGATAAGCGGGCCGGCCAGAAAACTCTTGCGGTCTTCGGAGGGCAGCACCGCATCATAGCGTGCGCTCGAGCGCTCCAGATTGAGCAGCTCTCTTCCCAGCGGTGTGGCAGCCTGCCTCGGCAACGCATTATCGTAAAACCACCCCGCGTCATAGTAGGCACCCCTATCCAGCGCATACACAGGCACCCCCTCGAATGCATACCCCTGCCCCATCTGGCTTAGCGGTGGCAGAAAGCCATTCGCCCGCAGCCCATTCTCACCGGCATCAATTATAAAGAGCTGCGCCCTGGAATAGCCTCTGCGCTCCAGCGCCGTTATTACACCTCGCACCAGATTCAGGGGAGTGCCCAACCCCTCGCCGGAATTCGTGTACACCTTTAGGCCTACCCGCCCCTTTGTGCTCGGCTCCATTTTTTTCCCCGTCTGCTTCTCAAAGTCCTCCATCAGTGTCTCCACTGCCACGCCGTAGGTCTCAAGCGTGTAATCTTTCAGCTTATACTCCCACAATCGCCCGATTGCGGCATCCCGCGCCTCTTCGTAGCCCCAAAAAGTGGCTTGCGCCTGCACACAGCTCATTAGAGCGACGGCCCAAACGAGGTTTATTTTTGCGTTGTGGAACATACTGGTGAAAATGGCAATCAAACTAAGTAATCAGGGTTGTCCGCTCTGGAAAAGCCAAATGCTGCTAATCATTTTGGGGCCTCGCGCCATTGCCGTCAGCGGCATGCTCTCGCCCCGGTGACAATTTCAGGCTTTTGTTTCCCCGATGCTTCAACCATGTTTATTGCAAACATCGAATGAGTAGGATTGCCAAACATACCTTGCGGTTCCGCAAATTCACATTGCTGCCTCTCCTTGCCTGCATTGCTTTGGCTGGCTGCGGCAAGCCTTCGCCCGATGCCGCTGAGACGCTCGCCACCGCCAATCAGCTCATTGACCAGGGCTCCGTAGGGCAGGCCATCAAGCTCCTCGACGCCTTCCGCGCGGAAAATCCTGGTGACGCCGCGATCGTGGAATCCCTCGCCTTTGCCCATAGCCGCAATCGCGATCACCTAATGGCGGCCATTACCTTTCTCGACCTCGCCAATCTCCGCCCTGACCAGCCGGAATATATCCTCTTCGCTGCCGAAGCTCTTTCTATGGCCGAGGATTGGGTAGGTGCTTCCGATCAGTATCGCCGCTACCTTCAAGCCAGACCGCAAGACACTGCCGCCTGGATCCAGCTTGGTAATGCTGAGGAGCGCCAAGACAGGCCGGCTCTTGCGCTGGACGCATTCCTCAAAGCCTACGACCTCGGCAAAGACTCCCGCCTCGCCCTCCGCATTGCCCGCCTTTACGCTGCCCAAAATCAAACGGCTCAAGCGAAAACCTGGTATCTCACCGTTGCCGCAACCGATAAATCCCTCAGCGCCGAAGCCCTCCTTGGCCAGCTTGAGCTCGAAATGGCCAATGGCCGTTACTCCGAGGCAGACGCCATTGCCCGTCGGCTCAACAAAGAGCACCCGGGCATGCTGGAGCTCTCTCCCATGGCGGCCTTGCTCGACCAGCTTACCGAATGGCGCACCAAAGAAGATGCTACCGAAAACCGTCGAAAAGCGGAAGAGGCTGAGCAGCGTCGCAAAAAAGCCGCCGAAGAGCGTGCCGCCGCCATCGCCGCTATTAACGAGCGCGCTCAGGCCACCCAACAAGCAGGCCCCACTCCTATTTCCACAGCTATTTCCGCAGACGGCACTTTGACCACTACGGCCCGCTCGGAGGAAGTGGCCCCTCAGCTCCCGCCACCACCACCGCCTCCCCCTCCTGCTCCAGAGCCGCTCCCGCTCACTTTCGCCGATCAGCTCGCTCTTGATGCAGAGTCCGCCGCCGTTTCGGGTAACTACCAGCAAGCCGTTACTCTTTATCGTCGCAGCCTTGCTGAAGACCCCTCCCAGGTGGAGCGCTGGCGTGCTCTAGCCATTGCCAGCCTAAATGCCAACGAACCCCAGCTCGCCCTTGCTGCCATTCTAGAGGCCCGCCGCCGCAATCCTGAAAATACAGGCATCCTCCTCGACTATTTTGCCATTACCGAGCGAGCCCTCCCGCCCCAGGCCTACTTCAATGAGCTGGATGCTGCCTACCAGGAAGACAGCAGCAACCCCGATCTCATCCTCCGCCTCGCCCGCGCCTACAATTTCCTCGTGCACAACCGCGGCAGCGCGCGCATCCTCTACAACGAGTTTCTGCGCCTTGCACCAGACCACCCCGAAGCACCCTTTGCCCGAGCCGAGCTGGCTGATCTCTAGCCAATCAGTTCCAGCAATTCCCTTGGATGATGCACAACATGCTTAGGGCCCCTGCCCCTGAGCGCCGTTTCGTTGTTAAACCCCCAAGTCACGGCCACTGGTATTACGTCTGCTTTTTTGGCTGCCTTTATGTCGCGCGTCTCATCGCCCACGTAAGCCACCTCGGCCTCGTCCAGCGTAAAGACTTTCATTGTGGCCTTTAGGTTCTTCGCCTTGCCCGTCAGCTTGGGAGATATGGAAATAAAGTCAAAATAGCGCATCTTATGCCGCTCCAAAAACGCCTCCACATTCTCCTTCGCATTGGAGGTGATAATGCCCATATGCGGCACCTTTTTCTTCAGTTGTGGCAACACTTCGGCAAATCCCGGTATCGGCTTTATCGTGTGTATCTCATCGTGCAGCAGCCGTCTGCCCTCTGCAAGTATCCGCGGTATCTTTAGCCGCGGTACCTTCATAAACCGAATAAACTCCGAGGTGCCCATCTCCCGTGCCTTCGGCACTTCCTCCTCTGTCAGCGCACGAAAACCATACTTTGCCGCCAGCCGATTCACGATCCTCAGCGACTGCTGCATCGTGTCGGCAATCGTCCCGTCGAAGTCAAATATCAAGCATTGTATAGGCTTAGGCACGGGCACGAACTTGCCCACGCCCTTCTTAAAATGCAAAGTCAAAAATGTTAAAT
>CAZHQD010000056.1:0-17997 GCA_964533835.1 uncultured Puniceicoccaceae bacterium
TTATAACTTATAATTTTGAATTTATCATTTCATACAATTCTTCATTTTGCCTTTCCACTTTCCAATTTCCCCTTGCTTGGCCTCCAAAATATGTCAGTTTGAGAGTTTTTCTTAAAAGCCATGATGCGTACGCACCACTGCGGTGAACTCACCAAAACCCACGTCGGCCAAAGCGTAACCCTTATCGGGTGGATTGATACCCTGCGTGACCACGGGGGAATCGTGTTTCTTGACCTCCGCGACCGCGAAGGCCTCACACAAGTAGTTTTCGATCCCGACAATACCTCCTACAAAGAAGCCCTTACCCGCCTCAAGCCAGAGTCCGTCGTTCAAGTCACTGGCACAGTCACCCCCCGTGCTCCCGAGACGGTCAATTCCGCCATGAAGACGGGCGAAATTGAGCTCCATGCCACCGAGCTGGTCATTCACAATATTTCCCAAACTCCTCCCTTCCCTCTCGACGACGAGAAGGCCGAGCGCGTCAACGAAGACCTCCGCCTCACCCATCGCTATCTGGACCTCCGCCGTCCTGCGATGTATAAGGCCATACGCATGCGCTCCGTCGCCCTCCGCGCCGCCCGTACCTTCCTTGATAGCAAGGGCTTCCTCGAAATCGAAACTCCTTACCTTTTCAAAAGCACGCCCGAAGGCGCCCGCGAATTCCTCGTGCCCAGCCGCGTCCATCCTGGAGAGTTCTACGCCCTCTCTCAGTCTCCCCAGCAGCTCAAGCAAATGCTCATGGTTGCTGGCATCGAGCGCTACTACCAAATGGCTCGTTGCTTCCGCGACGAAGACAACCGTGCTGACCGCCAGCCCGAGTTCACCCAGATAGATATCGAGGCATCCTTCATTGATCGCGAGGATATGTATGCCCTCATGGAAGGTATGCTCGCCGCCATTTGGAAAGAAGTGAAAGGGATCGATATCCCACTCCCCTTCCCCCGCATGCCTTACCACGAGGCCATGAATCGTTATGGTGTGGATAAGCCCGACACCCGTTTCGGCTTGGAGTTGGTAGATTTTAGCGACGTCTTCAAAAACACGGGCTTCAAAGTCTTTGCCGATGTCATCGCCAAGGGTGGCGTGGTTAAAGCCATGAACGCCAAGGGCCTCGCCGACACTACCCAAGGCGAAATGAAAGCCCTCGAAGACACCGCCAAAATGCTCGGTGCCAAGGGCCTCGCCTTCATCAAGGCACAGAACGGTGAATGGAAAAGCCCCATCCTCAAGTTCCTCAGCGAGGAAGAAAAAGCCGCTCTCCAGTCACGCCTCAACATCGAAGACGGCGACTGCGTGTTCTTTGCCGCTATGGACTGGGATCGTGCTTGCGCCGTCCTTGGCCGTATCCGTCTGGAGTGCGCCCAGCTTCTCGTCAAACGTGAGCGCCTCGTCCTCGACAAAGAGCAATACAACTTCCTCTGGGTCATCGAGTTCCCGCTCATGATCTATGATGAAGAAGAAGGCCGCTATGTCTCGGCTCACCATCCCTTTACCGCTCCCGTTAAAGAAGACGTCCCCCTCCTCGATACCGATCCCAAGGCCGTGCGTGGTCAACACTACGACTGCGTCCTCAACGGCTGGGAAATCGCGGGCGGTAGTATCCGTATCCACCAGCCTGAAGTCCAAAAGCGCGTCTTCGAGGATATCCTCAAAATCCCTCAAGACGTCGTCGAAAGCCGTTTTGGCTACATGCTCAAGGCATTCACCTACGGGGCGCCTCCTCATGGCGGTATAGCGTTCGGCGTAGAGCGTCTCATCACGCTTCTCACAGGTCGCACTAGTATCCGCGATGTCATTGCCTTCCCGAAGAATCAGAAAGGCCAGTGCCTCATGAGCAGCAGTCCAAGCCACGTCACTTCAAAACAGCTCAAAGACGTTCATATCGCTGTGACCGCCGAGGAGTAATAAGCTCACTCCTGCCCACTATGCGTGGCCCTCCTCGCGATAACCTAACGCATCAAGAGCTGTTTGATATAGCCAGTGCAGAGGTGAACCGTGTCATGATGCAGCTCCCTGGCAATATTGCCGAGGCTGCAAAAGCCGTCACCGTTATCCTTGAAACGTCTCCTGGCCCTGAGGTGCATCCCGAGTTCACGCCCTCCCAATTACTGGGCTATTTCACGGGCCACACGATCGCTCAGGATGCAGGGCTCGGAGAGGCGCCCACACCGCCCAGAATATACCTCTATATCGAAAATCTCTACAAATACGCCCTCTTCCGCCCTCGCCTTTTTAAGCGTGAGGTCAGGCGCACCTTTCTCCACGAGCTTGGTCACTTCCTGGATTGGGACGAAGAAGACCTCCGCTTCCGCGACCTCGATTGATTCGCACCCGCTACTGCCCCGCTAGCAATTCTGCTGCGTGCTTGCGTGCTGTTGTGCTGTGGCGATCCCCCAGCATTCTGGCCAGCTCACCCACCCGCTTCTCTGCCGCGTCATGGACTGTCTGGATCAGAATAGTCGTGCTGCTGTCCGTCTGCTGCTTCTCAACCACAAAGTGCTGCCCGGCTAGTGCCGCCACTTGAGGTTGGTGCGTCACGCAAAACACTTGGTGCCGCTTCCCCAGTGTTGCCAGCTCTAGCCCTACTGCCTTCGCGATCTCCCCGCCCACGTTCGCGTCCACTTCGTCGAATACCAGCACGGGCGTCTCATCCACTTGAGCCAAAACTGCCTTCAGCGCCAGCATCACACGGGCAGCTTCCCCGCTCGACGCTATCTTGCTCAGTGGCAATGGCGGTTGTCCCGCATTCGGTGTGAAAAGGAATCGGCAGGCGCTATCCCCATGCTCGGTGAGATCGTTCTCTGGCAGTATCTCGATTAGGAGCTTCCCCTTCTTGAACCCAAGCTTGCCCAAAGCTCCCTCTGCCTTGCCAGATAATTCCTTAGCTGCCGCCGTGCGGATCTTTCTCAGTTGTTCGGCCAGTACGAGAAGCTCCCTCTTGAGCTTGCCTGCGCTCTCTTCCAGCTTGGAAATCGTTCCCTCGATATCGCCTTGAGTAGCCAGTTTTCTGGCCAGCGCTTCCCGCTTCTTTAGCACCTGCGCCACATCGGGCCCATGCTTGCGCTTAAGCTCCAGCCAGGCATCCATCCTTGTGTTGATGGACTCTGTTTGTGCCTCGTCAAACTCGCAGCTTCCTGCCAGATCACCGAACTCTGCCGCCAAATCCCCTGCCTCGATAATAAGTGCCTCCAGTCGTGCCGTCAGCTCTGCCCCCTTCGTGTCTATTCGGGCAAGCTGCCGAGCGTTGTGCAGGGCAGGCCCAAGGGTCTCCGTCGTGCCGCCATCCCCCGCCAAGGCATTCTCAATCTGTCTGGCAAATCCCGTAAGCTCCTGCGCCTTGCTCAGTCGGGTAAAATCGCGTTCCAGCTCCTCTACACCATCCTCCGTGAGCGCAGCTTTATCTATGGCGTCTATCTGCCGCTGTAAATACTCCTGCTCATCAGGATCAAGCTGCTCCTGCTCTCGCAGCTCAGCTATCTGCTTCAACAACTCCCTCCATTCCCGATATTTCTGCCCATACGGCGCCAAGACATTCTCCGCTTTTGCGTAGCGGTCTAGCAGGGATAGCTGCCACTTTTCCTTGTAAAGTTTCTGTGGCTCCCCTGGCCCATGAAAGTCTATCCAGTATTCCCCCAGCTCTTGCAATTGCGCGAGAGTCGATAAGCCGCCATTCACTTGTATCTGCGGCATCTTGCTCCGCGAAAATGTCCGCTTGAGCAGCAATACCCCATCCTCACAAAGCGGCAGCCCTATTGCCTCCAGGGCAGCGTTTATCGCCGTAGGTTCAGGGAAATGCAATGCGGCCTCCAGAGAGCAGCTTTCCGCGCCCTGTCTTATCATGGTCTTCTCCGCCCTGTCTCCCGAAAGCAATTGTAGCGCTCCTATCAGCACGCTTTTTCCAGCGCCCGTCTCACCGGTCACGGAAACCAGTCCACCCTCAAATTCGAGAGCGGCAGCTTCCATTAGCGCCAAATTGGCAACTCGTAGGTACCTAAGCATAGCTGAGTTCGGATGTCGCTCGGAAGTTAGGCCCAGTAGTCAAAATCGTTTTCACGCTTCTTCTCCCTAAACACCCTGAAGACATGGGCAGGCAGCTCATGCAGCGGATCAAGCCTTACATAGTTTCTGCGCCCCCGCCACAAATAGTTAGCCGTTGGCAATAGCCCGGAATGCTCGGGCAATAAGTCCTGCACGAGGAATGGCTGGTCTTCTGGCAACCCCATGCTTTCCAGCGGCAGAGTAACGGTCCCCTCTTGCACACTGGCATAATCCAAATTGACTACCGTTAGTATCTGATTGCGCAAGTCTGGTGTCTTTTTCAGATAGGCCAGGATAAAGGGATTATCCGTCTCACAGAACTGGATATTCCCCGTTCGTTGCAAGCAGGGATTCTCCTTCCGCGCCTTGTTGACTCTGCCAATCAGGTTCTTGAGATTCCCGGGCGCATCCCAATTCCACCAGCGCAGTTGGTATTTCTCATTGTGATAATTCTCTTCCTTGCCTGGCGTCGGTATCGCCTCGCACAACTCATACACAGGCCCATACATGCCCCAGCTTGATGAAAGCGTAGCGGCCAGCACCATCCGCAGAATATGCGCTGGTCTTCCACCATGCACCAGATAGTCAGTCAATATATCAGGCGTATTCGGCCAGAAATTCGGTTGAAAGTAGTCTTTGACGGCGCTCTCCGTCAGCTCCCGCACATAGTTGGCAAGCTCCTCCTTGGAGTTGCGCCACGCAAAGTAGGTATACCCTTGCGTGAACCCTGCCTTAGCCAAACGGTATTTCAGTTTTGGACGCGTGAACGCCTCCGCCAAAAAGATAACCTCGGGATAGCGCTCCTTAATCGTGGTTATGCACCACCTCCAAAACTCAAGCGGCTTCGTGTGCGGATTATCCACTCGGAAGATTTTCACTCCCCGCTCTATCCAAAAGAGAAACACGCTTCTTAACTCGTGCCATAGCGCCTGCCAGTCCTCCGTCTCAAAGTTGAATGGCAATATATCCTGATACTTCTTCGGCGGATTCTCAGCATATTGCACTGTGCCATCGGGCCTCCACTTAAACCACTGCGGATGCTCCTTCACGTAGGGGTGATCGGGAGCGCATTGGAAGGCGATATCCATCGCGATTTCAAGCCCCAGCTCCCCTGCCCGCCAGATGAAATCCTGAAAGCTCTTCAGGTCACCCAAAAGTGGGTTCACCGCTTTGTGCCCTCCATCCGCATTCCCTATCGCCCAAGGAGACCCCACATCCCCCGCCTCTGCCTTCAGGCTGTTATTCTTCCCTTTGCGGAATATATGCCCAATTGGGTGAATCGGTGGCAAATAGACCACATTAAACCCCATCCGCGCTATCTCAGGCAAAAGGCGTTGTGCCGTCGCAAAGGTGCCGTGCTCTCCTTCTTTGCTGCCCCAGCTTCGCGGGAAAAATTCATACCAGGACGAGTATGCCGCGCGCTCCCTTTCCACAAGCACGGGCACCCACTGTGGCAGCGTTGCAGCCGTGCTCCTATCGGGGTAGCGATGCACAAGTTCTAGCAACCGCTCGCTCGTGGCAAAGTGCGCCCGCTCTTGCATGGATTTCTCCGTATTGCGCAGAACTGCCGCCCAATCCAAAAGCACCGCCGCATCATGCACGGGCGCTCTTGTGGATGCCTGCTCAATCAAGCTGGCGCCTATCTGCAATTCCACCTCAAGATTTTGCCCATCGTTTGCTTTCTTCTGGAATCCTGCCCGCCAGGACAAAAAGCTATCCACCCACGCCACGATATTATACTCCCAAAATCCTATGCCATCGGGCGCGAACTCCCCCAGCCATTCATCATTCCACCTCAAGCGCATCGGCGCCTCGCGCCACTCCTTTGAAAATCGCCTCCGCCACTGAAGCCTCACGGCAAGCTGATCATGCCCATCCACCAGCACCCATGCCTCCACCGCTACTGGCTCCTTCTCAATCCGCTTCACCGCAAAGAGCCCCCCATCTATCGTGGGCATCGTCTTCTCTATCACGACGCGGCACGCCCCGTTCATTGTTATTGGCTCCATCTCTTCAATATGAGCACTGTCTGTCTTTGGTTTTGATGAGGATTTAGCGGATGCCATAGCAATAAATGCGCTCCATTAGGATGAATTTGCTTGGTATTAGCAAGCCTTCCGCACTTAACAATTTGAAAGAGAGCGTGCACTCGGCTGCGCTCATGCATTCCCCCTAGCTCCCTGGCTTAGTCGCAGGTATCGAAGCCAGCTCTGGAGGCAACTGGTCAGGCTGATATGTCGGAAAACTCAGCGTGAGCAGCGGGTGGCATGGCACACTAAACTTCACCTTGCCCTCGCTTCTGTCCACCAGCACGGCCACACCCACAGGGTTACCGCCGTGCTTCTGGATAAGGTCAATGCTCTCCTGCACGCGTCCACCCCGAGTAATTACATCCTCCACCACCAAAATGCGTTCCGTGGGCTTCAGCGTAAAGTTCCGTCTCAGCGCAAGCCGCGTGCTGCCATCGCTCGCCAATTCCTTTTCCGCAAAGATGAAGCGCGCTTTCGCCTGCCGTGCCACCTCTTGCCCGATTACGAGTCCGCCCATCGCGGGTGCAAGCACAGTGGTGAACGGCAACCCCTTTAGCTTCTCCAGCAAGGCTCCTGCCAGCACGCTCACCTGCTCCATGTGTTCGCAGACCCGCGCGCACTGGAAAAAATGCCCGCTATGCAAGCCGCTTCTCAGCACAAAGTGCCCGCGCAGCAATGCGCCCGTTTGCTCAAATACCTTTATTACATCCGCATCGGTTAGCATAATTCACCAATAGACAATGCTACCGTCCCCCTCTGGCAAGTAAATTATTCCTAACCGCCTAAAGCGCTTTCTGTATCTCACCAAGAAGCGTTAGCGAAAGCGCCTCATCCCCAAACAACCCCACCCTTATCGAGATAGAAGTCAACGAGTCCGTAGTCTTCTTTAGCGTTATGGTAATCTTGTCGTCTTGCGCGTTGCGGCACACGATCACGCCACTCAGCGCGTCATCTTGTTGGCTGATTTTGCTGAACCGCAGCTTCTCAATCGCCTTGTTTGCCGCCTTCAGAGAAGCTGGCAGGGAAGCGTTCAGGTTGGTCTGCAAATCACCGCGCACATAGGCCACTGCGCCCGCGGCTCCTGCTCCTGCCGCTACTGCAAGGCAGCCTGTGAAGGAAACCGTTAATGCAAGCGCGAGCGCCACTATCAGGCTACGCAGAAAAATGTTCTTTTTATTAGTTTTATCCATAGTGCCCACATCCTAGCTGATTTCTGCGTTGGGTCAATGGATGAACGTCAAACAGGGGATTTACCCGACACCCCCGCCGCAATCGGCCTTCGTTTGCCTTGCGCTACTAATCGGCGGACTTTCCACCGCAAATCAGCTCTCACAATGTAGCCGCAGCACCCTCTCTGCCCGCAATGGCACGGGTGCTCAAAATACCCCGTCATATCATACCCATAATCAAACGTCAGCTCCTCCCCCGCCTTTATATCTCGCTGTGCCACAAGCCAGAGGTGCCCGTTCAGGTTTTGCATCTCGCAGTTGGGCTCACACGAGTGATTCGCATAGCGCGCGACATTCGCCCCCGCCGAGCCATCCAGATCGTACTCAGCATCTAGCTCAAACAAATACACCTGCCCCTCCCCTGTCGTGCGGGCCCTGCTTAGCTGCTCCGCCGCTCGCCTCTGGCCCTCCTCCTTGGAAATGCGCTCGCCCACATATTCCACAATTAGGCTTCCGGCCCTTATCGAGCACGCCGCAAATAGCCCATTCCCGTGCAGCTTGGACTGCCGTACTTCGATTATCGGATTGGCCTCAACTAGGCTCATGCACTCGAATTGCAAAAAGCCAATTGCGAAGTCAAGCCCGTGCCTATTTTTCTCCCCGCTTTTTTACAAGCTCCAGCCAAAACTTCTCCATCAATCCCCGCTTTATACGGTCATTGATATCGCCTTCCAGCCGTTCCCAGTCCTCCTCATCAGGCACATACGTCTGCCAATCCTGGAAGCGTGCCATCTGCCGTTCCCATTTCAGGGCGCGACCATGGTACAGGACTTGCACCTTGTATTTCCCCTCTTCGGGTGTCCGTCGCCACCAGCCTATTTTACCGTGCATGATTGGCGGATACTCTAGGCTACGCGCTCAACTACGAGCGGCGGAGGTGTGGGGCGTTTGGGAGCCAGTCTGTATGCGCCGCGCAGGTATTCCAGCGCCGTCTCCAGTTTTGATTCATCATTGTAGTGAATCATCATGAGCGGCTCTCCCTGCTTTACCTGCGTGCCTACCTTTTTGATTTCGGATACGCCCACCGCGGGGTCATACCCCTTCTTTGTTTGGGCCAAAATCTGTACCCCGCGTGCAATCATCCCTGCATTGATGGTATGCACATACCCGCGCTTCGGAGCGGGCAGCTTGCGTACATACTTGGCAACAGGGAATTTGCTCGGATCGTCAATATAGGAAATATCGCCCTTCTGGGCCTTGATCATCTCCTTAAATTTCTCCAGCGCGGTGCCGTTCTTCAGGTGCTTTTCCACTGTCTGCTTGGCGGATAGCGTGCTGCCGGCTACTCCGGCCAGTCGTACGATTTCCATGCCGAGCTTGAGCACCAGCTCTTGTAAATCTTCAGATCCATTGCCCTTCAGCAACTCAATCGCCTCTTTGATTTCCAAAGCCGTTCCTATGGTATCGCCCAGCGGCTGGTTCATATCCGTAACCAGCGCCACGCACCGCCGCTTCATGGAGCGCGCCACGCGCGTAATGCTGCGGGCAAGCTGCTTGGCTTGCTCCACATCCTTAATAAATGAGCCGTTACCCCATTTAATATCCACCACTAGACCTTCGCACCCCTGCGCTAACTTGCGGCTCAGCACACTTCCCGTAATTAGCGGCAGGCTGGGTATCGTGGCCGTATTCTGGCGAAGGTTGAATAATATCTCATCTACTGGAGCTATCTCCTTGTGCTGGCGTGCTATCACGCAATGCACCGATTCAAGCTGTTTCACAAACTGATCCAGCTCAATATCAGGGTTGAACCCTGGTATCGCGGATAGCTTGTCCAAAGTGGATATCACAAATTCCTCATCTGCCCCGATCATCATGGGCATCACTACGCCGCACGCTGCGGCTAGTGGCACGAGCACCAGTGTCGTCTTATCCCCTACTCCGCCCGTTGAGTATTTATCTATCTTTGGCTTGGATAGCGACGTAAGATCTACTACCTCGCCGGACAGCATGATCTCCTCTGCCAGTATTGCGGTCTCCTGTGCCGACATCCCGGAGAAATACACCGCCATAGCTAGCGCAGCCAGTTGGTATTCTGGCATCTCTTTGTCTACTATTGAGTCCACTATGAAGCGGACTTCATCTTGTGTGAACTCGCCACCATCTCGTTTCTTTTCGATGAGGTAGGAATAGCTCGGTTTGATAAATTTACGGGCCGTAACAATCTTCTTTCGGGTGGTTGTGCTCATATCAGAACGTGCGCGGTTGCTAAAGTCCAATACCGCAAGCACTTGCTAATAAGAACTGGATAACGCTATTTGTCGAGATTATTTTACGGAAATATGCCAAAATCCCGAATGTGGCTCATTTCTGAGCCACATTCGGGCAATAATTCACAATAGCTAAGCGGCTATCTAGCTCAGATTAGAGGCCCCCTGCAGGAGCATTGAGCACTCGGAACTGGAAGGGAATATCCACCACCGTCTTTACGTCGAAGCCTTTGCGCTTGGCTGGCGTAAAGCGCCATTGGCGTATGGCATCCAGCGCGGCGCGCTCGCACGCTTTATCTGTAGAGCTTATCACCTTAAAGTCAGTCGGCACCCCATCTTTGCCAATCAGGCAGCGGATTACCACTGTGTCTTGACGCACGGCGGCTGGATTTGGGTGCGGAGGATCAATACCTGCAACTCGCTTAGGATACACTTCCACCTGGCTGGCAGGTACAATGCGGTCTAGATCGAGCAATTCCATCTCCACACGGCTTACTTCCTTCGGCGTCATCGTCACCGTAGTGGTCTCTGGTTCCCATCCATCAAGAGTGATTTCCAGTCCCAAGACTCCTGGATCCACGTTCTCAAGAACAAGAGGCGTCCTACCCAGCGTGCGCTCGCCTGCTTTTACGGTTGCGCCGGAGGGCTTTGTCGTCACGCGCAATTCACCGCCCACAAACTGGAAGTTGCTCCGCGCCTGGCCCTTCTCTTGTACCGTCACCGTCTCCTTGTATTCGGGCCAGCCTGGGCGTTTATAGGTGACCTCATAGCGTCCGGGCATCACGTCTGTGATTTCTAGAGGGGTCACCCTGCGAGCCTCCTCTATGCGCGGAGTATCTGCCGCGTTGTCGAGGGCGCGTATATCAAATCTTACTCCGGCGGGATTGGTGCCCACTGTCAAAGAGCCAAGCAGTGTCGGGAGTCTCACTCCGTCCATAGGTATGGTCTGCCCATCATCTGTAATCTCAAATGTCTGCTTCACGCTCTCGTAGCCGCGGCGGGAAAGTGTCACTGTATAGCTGCCGATCTTCAGGTCGCCCACTGTTAGTGGAGCAACACCCTTGAGATCGCCATTGATGCGAACTTCTGCCCCTGCAGGCTCAGATACGATCCGTACGGAGCCACGGGCTCTGGCCAGGCGCTCCTGTTCGGCCTTTATCCGCGCCTCTTCGGCGGCGCGTTGCTCAGCAGCGATGCGCTCTTCCTCCAGTCGCTTTTGTTCAGCCTGTCTGCGCGCTTCCTCTTCCTTTCTGATTCGTTCGATTTCAGCACGCTGCTGATCTGGCGTCATAGAGCTTGTGTCCAGTCCGCTAGGCGTTGTGGTAGCGGCAGCGGGCGCATCCTTCTTGGATTTGCCCATAAAAACAAATCCCAGGATGCCCAGTAGTAGTAAAATCGCGGCAATCGCAATGAAGAGCACGGGAGACTTCTTCTCTTCCTTCTTCTCCGTGCTGGCAGCTGGTGCTGGTTTCGCTGCAGGCTGTTGCACAGGCTTCGCCGCAGGAGCGGGAGCGGCGGCAGGGGCAGGCTGAGCCTTAGGTGCGGGCGCAGGCGTGGGAGCGGCTTTGGCAGGTTGTGCCTGTTTAGCTGCTTGTGCCGGCTGTGGCTGAGCCTTCTGCTGCGGCTGCTGTTGTGCAGGTTTGGCGGGGGCAGGCTGAGCCTTAGGTGCGGGTGCGGGCGCAGGTGCTGCCTTCGGAGCTTCTTGCTTCACAGGGGCAGGAGCCACGGGCTTAGGTGCTGGCGCAGGCGCTGGTTGTGGCTTAGCTTGTTGCGGAGCAGCGGGAGCAGGTTGAGCCTTGGCAGGTTGCTGCACCACAGGTGCGGGTGCGGGAGCTGGTGCCGCTTTTACTGGTTCTGCTGGCTTCGGCGCGGGCGCCACAGGTGCAGGAGCGGGCACAGGTGCCACGGGTGCAGGTGCAGCTGCCGCAACCTCGGGTTTCGGGGCGGGTGCGGGCGGTGCAGCCTCAACCTTTGGTGCAGGTGCAGGAGCGGGCGCAGGCGCTGGAGCAGGTGCGGGTGCCTCTACTTTTGCGGGAATCGGGCCAGGGGTTACTGGCGGAATGGTCGAGGCTGGTCTCGGCGCAAATACAACCGTCTTGCTCTTCTCAGGCGGGCGCACGGGCAACGTGGTAGTTGCTGGCTTCGGCGGCTCCACAGGTTTCACGGCGGCTGCGGCCGCAGCGGCTTTTGCCATCGCGGCCACCTCTGGACTAAGGTAGAGCGGCATCCAAGAGTCACCTGGTGCATCGGTAAGCAAAGAGAATACTGGCAGCGCTGAGGGGCCCAGTTTCGCGCCCAGTTCTGCGTCTGCCAATGCAATACCGCTGCTCTTGTGCCAGTTGCCATGCTCCGATGGCAGCAACTTCAGCCCAAGATTATCCGACATATAATTCAGCACCCACTTCTTGTGGCTCAGCAAATTGCTGCAATACAGATATTCAGGCTTAGATGGCAGGTTTCCGAGGCTGTTTTGGCAGGCGGTTACCAGCGTCTGCAGCAATATCGTAGCTGTGTCTGTAAAGTCGTAAATCCCTTCGTGGAAGAGCTTTGCGGCAGAACCTGCAAACTTCAGGTTGAGCGCCTGTTGCACGCCTATAATAATGCTGTGCACCCCTGCGCTCACTGGCTCTATTGCTTCCACTCCCTTGGCGCCCACCACTATCAACTGCGATTGCTCCATTCCCAGATAAAGGTAAGCTACCTTGCCCCCTACCTTCCCACTCTTAATCTGGTTGACGATCGCGCCCACCGTTGCAAACGCCCCGGGTATTGGCGCGGGCTTAGCCAGTCCTATGGAGCTGAGATCGCCCTCTATCTTGCTCACATACGCTGCTTTGGCAGCCGTCAGCAGTGTATCTGTCGTCTTCTCGGTTGCCGCGCTCCCGTTGGTAGCGTCAAAAAGGGCAGCTTTGTAATCTCCTTCTGCCATCTCAAAAGCGCCCATCGCCATCGTTGCAAGCCCCTCTTCACTAAGCAGCTCCACGTTCGATGGGCCAGTCAGCGATAGCCTTACATCGTCTCCATAGACGAATACTGGAATCGGCTTTCCCGATTCCAAACGCGATCCAAACTTTGCTTTTATCTCGTCAGCCATTGACTGACGCTGGTTGGACAATACGTCCAACACGTCCACTATTTTGGCGCCGCTGCCCGATGGCTCGTAAGCCACCAGTCGCAGGTAAAAATCACACAATTCAAGGAGGAGACCCTGTTCCGTTAGGTTCATTGCGAATATTGAAGGTCTGAAGGGTTAAGCGTGACAGTGTGCCGCGCCGGCAGTTTAGGGTAGTCTGTAGTCTAAAGGAAATAGACTACATTTCAGAGGAAGTGATACGAGTTCCTAGAGGTATTAAAACTTAGTGGTGCCTTACGGCTCAATGCAAGTCGAATTTACCTTCCGGTAACCTGATTTCTGCCAAAACTTTGTTAAAAATGCCCAGTCCCCTTTACAGAATTCACAATCGCCAATTGTAAAAAATGTAAATACCTAGGTATTTTGCCCGATTCCTCCCTGTGAAAAATAAGCCTTTTCAGCCCGATTCCCTTTTCATAACGCTCCCCTACCCGCTGTAAAAAAAATAAAAAAATGAAAGTTAGAGTCATTAAGGGCTGGATTCTTTCCGAAATCTTTGTGCTATTATGCCGATTACAGGAGATTACCCTAGACACAACTGCCGCTACTGTATCAAGGAATTTCCTTATTAAATTCTATCATAGTTATTGCTCATAGGTTCTCGCGGCGTCTACTCCCATAAGTCAATGAACATCGCCATCGACTAATTACTAACCTAGCTAAGCCACACACTGCCATGCAGACCCAGGACTTACCCCTCACGACTAAACCCAAGGTTCTGGTTTTTAAGCGGGATGCAAAAATTAAACGTCTCCTCACCCTAGCTCTGGGCGAGTCAGGCTGCTATTACCTTACCGCTGAAAGCCAGGCCGAAGCTCTCTCTCTCGCTCAATCTGAAGATTTCGACATCATCATCACTGACCTCAGTAAAGGCCGTGATGCCATGAAGCCGGTCAAAGAGCTTCGTGAGGCCCAGCCAAATGCTCACGTTATTATCGTGAGTTCCGATAACGATGTAGACACCGTTATCGAGTCCATTCGCCTCAGGGTCAGAGATATTTTTGAAGACGAGTTCGACGCCGAAGCCCTCACCGTTCGCATCGGCCAGTTGCTCAAGTCCTCCCGCAAGCTCGCCCCGGGCTTCTCCAAGGACGAGTGGTCACGCCTCCGCACAGCCCTTGCCGCAAGAGATGGAGACGCCGCCAAGGCCCCCGCCAAGCCGGAGCCTACCCTCTCCGCCATTGCTCAGGCCGCCCTTGAGACTGCCCGCAAGAAACTCCAGGACGAGCAGACCCAGCTCACCGAGCAAGACATGCGCGTGAGCCAAAAGGCCCTCCAGCTCGATATTCGTGAGCGCGTTCTCGCCAATCAGGAAAACATCATCAAGAAACGCCTCGAAACCCTCCGCGCCAAAGAGCGCCATATCGAGACAGAAACCGCCAATTTCTCCGTCCGCATTGAGCAGTTGGAAAAAGAGCAATCCACTCTCGAGTCCAGCCGCCAAAAAGTTCAGCGCGAGCTAGACCACCTCAACGAGCTCCGTGAGGCCACCTCTCGCGAAATAACCGACCTCCGCCTCCAGTTTGAGCAAGACAGCCAAGCTCGCGAAAGCGACCTCAAGGCCCGCGAGTCTGCCCTCTCCACCCGCGAGGCCAACCTCCGCAAGCAGGAAGAGAAAGTAGAGAACCTCCTCCTCAAAAAGCAGGAGATCGAAGGCAAAGTCCGCGAGCTCCAAGAGGAAAAAGAGCTCATTCAGACCGAAGTCGGCGATCTCAATTCCCAGATGGAGGCCACCCGCGCCGAGTTTGAAAAAGCTAAAGTCGAGCTCGCTAACCTCCACAAAGAGCACCAGCAAAAACTAGCCGCAGAAAAGGCCGAAGTAGACGCCAAACGCAAAGCCTTCGAGGACCAGCAAAAGAAAACCCTCGCCGATTTTGAAAAGCGCGAAGAAAAAATCGCCGCTCACGAAGCCATCATCCCCAAGCAGCTCCAGCAGCTCGAAACCAAAACCAAAGAGCTCCAGGCCCTCCAGGCCAAAGAAGTCGAGCTCCGCGAAAAAGCTGCCGACCTCGCCCTGGAACTGGAAAAACTAGCCTCCGAGCGCGACATCCTCGTAGAGACCGAGCTCAATCTCCGTAAAAATCAGGAAGCCCTCAAGAAAGCCGAGGCCGCTCTCAAAGCCGAAGACGCCAAACTCCACGCCGAAGTCGAGTCCGAGCGTATGGCCCTCATGGAGCAGGAAGAAGCCCTCGCTCTTGAGAAAGCCAATCTCTCCAAGCAACTCGAAGCCCTCGACCGCGATCGCAAAGCCCTCGAAGCCGAGACCGCCAAGTCCCGCAAAGAGCAGCAAGCCTGGCTCGCAGAGCAGGAAGCCGCCATCGCCAAGCAAGTGGCCGCCGTAGCCTCTCGCGAAAAATCCGTCGAAGCTGGCGAAAAACGCCTCGCTGACCTCGAAAAACGCGAAAAGAAGCTCCAATCCGAGCTCACAAAACTCGCCGAAGACCAGGAAGCCCTCCTCGCGGGCGAAAACCTCCTCAAGCAGGCCAAAGCCAGGCTCGACCAGGAAAAAGCTCAGGCCGACGCGCGCGACAAGGAGCTCACAGCCCAGGAAACCGAGCTCCTCCAGCAGCGCGAGTTCATGGAAGCTCGCGAATACGAGCTCGCCGAAAAAGAAGTCCTCATCGCCAAGCGCGAAGATGCCGTCAAAGACGCAGATGCCCGCGTCGCCGCCGCCGCCAAACGCGAAGAGGACCTCAAGAAATCCTTTGCCAAGCTCGCCGCCGAGCAGGAAGAGTGCGAAGGCCTCAAGCTCATGATCGAGCAAGAAGAGGCCAAGCTCGCCAAAGAGCGCGCCTCCCTCGATCAGCTCCAGGCACGCCTCAAGAGCGAAGAAGGTGCCCTAGCCGACAGCAAAGCCGCTTTCGAAAAGGAAATCGCCGCCCAGCTCGCTCGCGTTCAGGAGATGGAGCAAGAGCTCGCCTCCAAAGAGGCTGACCTCATGGCCAGAGAGTCTCAAGTCGCCTCTGGCATGGAAAAGCTCCGCCAGCTTGAGAAAAAAGAGCAGGAAGTCGCTGCGGCTGCCGCCAAACTCGCTATAGACCAGGACGACTACGAGTCCAACCGCACTCGCCTCTCCGAGGAAAAAGCCATTTACAAACGCGAGAACGACAAGCTCCTCAAGCAGCAAGCCAAGCTCGAAGCCGACCTCAAGGCCCTCAAGGAGCAACGCGAAGAGTTCGACCTCTCCACAAAAGAGCAGATGGAGCTCCTCCGCCAGCACGAGCTCACCCTCCAGGACCTCGAAGCCCAGATCGCCAAGCGCGAGCTCGAGCACCAGGAAGCCTCCAAAAAACTCACTGCAGACCAGAAGGCGCTCGCCACAAAAGAAGCCGCCTTCCAGAAAGAGCTCGCCAAATTCGCTGCCGATCAGGAAGCCCTCGACATGGAGGTCGCCCAGCTAGAGCAGCAACGCGCTAAGCTCGAGAAAGACAACGCCGCCCTCGCAGCTGCCCAGCAACAACTCGCCTCAGACAAAAAAGCGTCAGACTCCCTCCGCGCCTCCCTCGACGGCGAAAAGAAAGCCTTCGACCAAGACCGCGCCAAGACTGAAGCCTCCCTTGCCGACGCGCAGGCCAAGCAAGCCACCCGCGCCCAAGAGCTCGATAAACTCGCAAAGTCACTCGACGAAAAATCCGCCAAGCTCCAGGCCCAGGAAAAAGACTACACCCAGCGCCTTACCACCCTCCAAAGTGAGCAGGAAGAGCTGGCCACCGAAGCCGCCCTTCTGGAGCAAAGCCAAAAGAAACTCGAGACCGACCAAAACGCGCTCAACAAAGCCAGGCAAGCCTTCGAAAACGAGCGCAACGCCTCCATCGCTGCCTTCGCCAGCGAAAAGGAAACCATCGAAATCGAGCGCATGGCCGTAGAGGAGACTAAACAGTCCCTTGAGGCAGACGCCATGCGCCACCAGCAAACCGTCAAAGCCTTCGAGTCGGAAAAGCGCAAAATCCTCGAAACCATCGAGGCAGACAAGGCCTCCCAAATGGCCGAACTCGAGAAAAAGCGCCAGCTCCTCCTCCAAAACGAAGCCAATCTCAACGCCGCCCTCGCCAAAGTCGCCAAACAGCAAGACGAGCTCACCCTCAAGCAAGCTGAAGCCTCCGAGTACGAGGAAATGCTCAAAGCCCAGGAAAAGAAACTCAAAGAGCAAACAGACAAACTCGCCGCTGAGCGCAAGAAAATCCAGGGCGAGCTCGAAGTCGCCCGCGCCCTCGTCGAAGAAGAACTCGCAGGCATCGAGCTCACCAAAAAGCAAATGGCCAACGAGCGCTCAGACATCGAGCGCCTCCGCGCCGACCTCGAGCAAGACCGCAAAAACCAGATCAGCCTCCTCGCCGCAGAAAAAGAAGCGCTCCAGCAAAAGGCAGACTCCCTCGCTCAAGACCGCACACGCTACGAAGCCGAGTGCGAGCTCATGATCGAAATGCAGGAGAACATCAAAAACGAGGAAATGCGCCTCGCCACAGAGCGCCAGGCCCACGAAAAAGAATACGCCCAAATGAAGGGCGACCTCGAGCTCCGCACCATCCAGCTCATGGAGCAGCAAGAAGCCCTCGAAGCCGACCGCGAATCAGTCAAGCTCCTCAAATCTCAAAACGAAAACACAGAGGCCCAGCTCAAGCGCGAGCGCGCCCTCCTCCGCACACAGCGCCTCGAATACCTCGACGAGGCTGCCGAGCTCGCCCGCCAGCGCGAAACCTTTGCCATGGAGCAATCACGCCTCAACGATGAAGCCCTCCGCCTCATCCGCCAGCGCGAAGAGCAAGAGGCCAACATGGAAATGCTCAACGCCCAACTGGAGCAAAAACGCGAACTCCTCGAAAAAGAGCTCCGCCTCTCCTACGAGCAAAAACTCCAGTCCGAGCTCACACGCCTCTCCCAACAACAAAAGCAGCTCGACTCCTCCATCAACGAAGTCGCACGCAAACAAGCCGACCTCGACCACCAGCGCGAGCAACTCCTCAAAGAACGCGCTCGCTTCGACCGCGAACGCAAAAACTTCTTCGAGCAGTCTCGCAGCATGATCGAACAGGAAATCGAAGACGCGGGCCCACCTCCCGAAGCAGCCCCCGAGGCCGCCCCAGCCAAACCAGCCGCCAAACCGGCCCGCCCCATGGCCTCCGCAGGCCGCAAGTAAAACAGCATTTCCACCATCCACCAAAAAGCCGCTCAGCCCACGCCGAGCGGCTTTTTTATGCCCACACCACAACACCTCCACCTACCGTCCTCACCTTCGCTTCTCATTAAGTACGACAGCCGTCCAGCCTGCCCCGCCTTGTCCGACGAGCTGGGTGGCTGCATTTGACCGAGGTATGCTATATAGAACTCCTCTATGTAAGTCAGACAACAACTCTCAA
>CAZHQD010000057.1:0-10098 GCA_964533835.1 uncultured Puniceicoccaceae bacterium
ATGACGCCGCCCGCATTCAGGAAGATTGGTGGCGGGCAGGTGGAGTTGTTTTAGGTTAAAAGTTGAAGGTTGAAGGTTCAAAGTTAAAGGCTTGTGGTTGACGGCGCTTTTGGCTATGGGTTATCAATTAATAAGCGAAAGAAAGTTGTGGGAGTAAGGAGAGCCGTGTCTTGGAAGAAGGGGACGGAGGGTGCTGCGGCGGATGCAGGAATGCCGTTCGGGGGCAACCCATTTTGAAGCGTTTAATAACACTGATCTGCTGTTGTCTAATAGACAGCGGGATAGTGTAATCGACTTAATAAACAAAAACTGAATGCAAGAGGCAAACGAGATAAAAAGAAAGGTATCCGCATCTATACTATCAGTTGCGGGAGCCTTGGCAGATGGAAAACCAGCGCATGGGATACAGAGAGAACGTGAGATCTACCGTAAGGCACTGGGCCAGAAATATCTAGCTGTTGCTTTTTCAGGCAAGAGGCGCGTCATTAGGCGCTGATGCGGCTGACTTGATTTGCTCTTCGACTAGCTTGTCTAGCGTTTCTAGCATTATCTTTCTGGTTTTGATTAAATTTCTTTCTGTAAACCAGAATGTTCCTGAACCGAGGAGGGTGACGAAGAGAATTTGAATGTTGATTGGGTAACCTTGAGTTACTTTCAATACAGTGAAGTAAACGAATCCAATAGAAAAGAGAATCAAGCACGCATACTTACCGAATCGATATTTTTTTATTCTCTTTTCAATTCCATTAACATCCAAGTCCAAAACCATCCTAGAGAGCTCACCAAATTCTTTATTGTTTAGTGATCTCATTTTTTACAGATAAACCTGCAAAATCGAGTGTTCTCCAGGCCTTCTGGCCTACACGGTGAGCAGGTCTTTTTCTTTGGCGGTGAGGGCTTTATTGATGTCGTTGATGTGCTTGTCGGTCTCGTTTTGGATTTCTTTTTCGGTGCGCTTTACTTCGTCTTCGGAAAGGTTGAGCGTTTTTGCGACTTTCTTGAGGGCGTCGAGGGCGTGATGGCGGGCCTGGCGGACGCCAACGCGGCCTTCTTCAGTCATGCGGTGGGCGACTTTGACAAGCTCCTGGCGGCGCTCGCCACTGAGCTCGGGGACGATGCAGCGGACGGTGTTGCCGTGGATGGCGGGGTTGAAGCCGATGTTGGCGGCCTTGATGCCTTTCTCAATGTCCTTGAGGGTGCTTTTGTCCCATGGGGTGATTTGGATAAGGCGGGCATCGGGCGTGGTGACAGCGGCGAAATCGCGAATGCGCATGTTGGTGCCGTAGGACTCGACGAACACTTGTGTGTCTTCCACCATTGAGGGAGAGGCCTTGCCCGTGTGGAGCGTGCTGAACTCCTGCTCTGTGTGCTGCTGGCACTTGTTCATAGTGTCACGCATTTCTTTGAGAATCGCTTTTACGTCCATATAAAAAGGGGGGGTTAGGATTGTTGAGTAAAAAACTAACTTACTTTGAGGTGTTAGTCGAACCAGAATTAGAGGTGCAGGGGCATTTATCGTGAACGAGAGTGCCGATCTTCTCGCCCATGACAGCGCGCATGATGCTGCCCCTGTCGTTGAGGTCGAGGACGAGAATGGGCAGGTGGTTATCCATGCAAAGAGAAAAGGCGGTGCTGTCCATAACCTGGAGGCGACGGCTAAGGGCATCGCCGTAATTAATCTCATCGAACTTAACGGCATCGGCGTGGCGCTTGGGGTCCTTATCGTAGATGCCATCTACTTTGGTGGCCTTGAGAACGAGCTGAGCATTAATCTCGCTGGCACGGAGGGCGGCAGTGGTATCCGTAGAGAAGTAGGGATTGCCAGTGCCCGCGACGAAAACGACAATACGGCCCTTCTCCAAGTGGCGAATAGCGCGGCGCTGGATGAAAGGCTCTGCCACTTTGTCCATCGGGATAGCGGTTTGGACACGGACGGGGACGCCGATTTTTTCAAGACAGTCCATGATGGCTAGGCCGTTAATAACGGTGGCAAGCATGCCCATGGTGTCTCCCGTGGTGCGATTAACACCGCGCACTTCGGCGCCCTGGAGGCCGCGAAAGATGTTTCCGCCCCCGACCACAACGCCAACTTGCACGCCGAGATCGTGGACTTCTTTTAACTGCTCGCAAATGGACTGCAAAATAGTGGGATCGATGGGCTCTCCAGTGTCGTCGTTTCTGAGAGCTTCGCCACTGAGCTTAACTACTATTCGCTGGTAGCGGGGCTTCCCCGTATGCGTGATTTCCATAGATTGTAGCTGTTTAGTGTTAATCTCACAGGCATCAAATCAAAGGTCAAGCGGGGAAACCTCCAATGGAATTCAGAGAGCGAGAGGGCGTGCAATTTTGTCGCTTGCACGAGATGGCGGAGTGATGGATTATGCGCGGCAAATACATGGAAGCCGATTCCCGCCAACCGACCCGAAAGCCTTACCCTGCGCGCAAGGCATTGCCACGCCGCGACGCGCCACCGAGCGAATCGGTGACTGAAGAGGAGGCCGAAAGCGCCGAGGTGTTTACGGCAACGCAGCCGCCACCGATACCGATAAGCGAGCGCATCCAGCCATGGGTGCAACTGAAGTATTTCTCCTTTCACCCTGCGATCTTCAAAACGATGGTGGCCGCCGTATCGCCACAGGCCAAGGCAGGAGACTGGGTGCAAATCTATGACCGCAACGGGCAACCGTTTGGAAGGGGTCTCTACAATCCGTCGGCCAAGGTGCCGTTGCGCGTCTTTTACCATGGGCAGGAACAGCCCACGGACAAGTTGCTGGCCACCCATTTGGAGAGAGCAGCGCACTTGCGAAAGGAAACGCTGGGGCTATTTTCTGCGGATGAAACGGATGCCTGCCGCGTGGTGCATTCCGATGGGGACAATCTCTCGGGGCTAGTGGTGGATCGCTATGCCGACACACTAAGCATAGAGGTGCATAGCCTGGGTATTTGGCAGCGGCTGCCCGCATTCACGGAGTATTTGCACAGGCAGCTGGGGACAAAGCGACAGGTGGTGCATGTGGACTCGGCGATTGCAAAAATGGAGGGGATTCGCGTCCCTGAAATCCTGCAGCGCAGTGACAACGTGAATCTGGTAAAGATCAAGGAACACGGCATACGCTACGAGGTGAATTTTTCGGAAGGGCACAAGACGGGCTTCTTTTGCGACCAACGGGAAAACAGGCGCAAGCTGGGGGAATACGTCAAGCAGCTGGGGGCTGCCCGCGTGCTTGATCTATGCTGTTATTCCGGAGGATTCTCGCTATCCGCAAAGCTACTAGGCGGCGCGGAGGAGGTGACTGCGGTTGACCTGGATGAAAAGGCTATCGCGCAGGCCAAGCGCAATATGAACCTGAACCAGACACGGCTCAATCTGGTGCACACGGATGCATTTGCGTATGCGAGGCAGATGCAGCGGAATGGGACAACGTGGCCCGTGGTAGTGCTCGACCCGCCGAAGCTGGTGCTGTCTCGGAGGGAGGAAATGGATGGGCGGAAGACGTATGAGGACTTGAACTGGGTAACCCTGCGCCTCGTGGAGTCAGGCGGGCTGTTTGTGACCTGCTCGTGCTCGGGGCTGCTGCCCGCAGAAGATTTTGAGCAAATTGTGATACGCGCGGCGCACAGGCAGAATAGGCGATTGCAGATTCTGGAGCGCACGGGGCCAGGGGCAGACCACCCCGTACTCTCGAATTGCCCAGAGTCTCGCTATCTCAAAGTGATTTGGGCGAGAGTATTCTAGCGGCCTAAGCAGAATGCTTGACATCGAGAATATTTAGGGATGTCCTATACGCTTATCCAATGGCAAAGTTTGGCAAATTACTAGTCATCTTCCTGGTCTTCGTATTCGTAGGCGTGGCTACCATGCTGGGCACGGTATTCCTCCAGACGTATCGTGAATACCAGACCTTCAAGCAACGAGACAATGAGGTGACGGCCAAGCTGGAAGCCACCAGGATCGATCTTGAGCGCAAAGAGGAATACTTGAGGCTTGTGCTAACGGACAGCCATTTTCTGGAGCGGGTGGTGCGCTCAAAGCTGGGCTACGCAAGACCCGACGAGACGATTTTCTATTTTGAGGGAAGGTAGGTAGAGCAAGATTGCGAGGAAGCAAAGACGGAGATAGCGGGGTGAGGCGTGCCCGTGCGCAAAGAAAAAAGCCGAACACCCTAAGGTATTCGGCTTGATAAGCAAAAAAGCGATTGATTACGGAATATTGATTCTTTGACCAATCTGCAAGCGCTGAGGGTCAACACCAGGATTTGCCTTGAGAATGGCATCGAGGCTGACGCCGTAGCGGGAGGCGAGCTTGCCGAGGGTATCACCCGCGGCGATCGTGTGCACGCCATCAGCAGGAGGAGTAGAGCCGCCGCTGCCGCCTTCGGCCTTAGCAGGAGCAGAAACTTTGGCGGTAGCCGCGCTTGCCATTTCCTCGGAGACCTTGGAAATGAGCTCGCGATTGGTGCGGATTTCGCGGCCAACGGCGTCCACCACGTTTTTCAGCTCGGCGCGGAGGGCGCGGTCAATACGGACGGTTTCAGCGCCTACATTCATGACGCTCTGCTCAAGAGTAGCGAGCTTTTGCTCCAGCTCAGCAGTGCGGTCCGGGCGCGATTCGATAGCGGCTTTGAGCTCGCTCATTTCTTTGCGGGAGCCATTGGCCATAAAGATGCCGGTAGCTCCGAGAACAATCCCAACCACACCCAGGAGACCGAAAGCGAGGCCCATCTTGTTTGATGAACTACTCTCAGCAGCTGAGGACACAGAACCAGTATCGAGGTCTTCCATAACGGTAGAAATTTAGGTACAATGTTACGATTTAGGAAACTGCAACCGTAACAGTTACTGAGATAGCCTTGCCTAATTGGGTTGTAAACGAGAAAATCAAAAATGCTCATTAAGTAGAGCGGCGTACGATTTTCGAGCATAAGTAAATCCGATGGAATACTATTTGCTTTACGAATAACAGCATGCCTCTGACCGTGCCCACGGAGAGGATTTGCAAAACGTTGTCTAAACTGCCAGTAATTGTCACTTCCATGAAAACCAGCTCGTCTGCTATAGGTCGGGTATTACTATTTGCGCTACTGCTCATCAGCGCCTGCAACATGTATGCTGCCACTGAAGGCGGTGGGGATGCGGAAATTGATTTTCCACTCAGTCTTTCCCACTATGAAAGCATAGAAAAACAAGCGGGTATCTCCGACCTGGCAGGCACACTGCTATCCAGAATAAAGGAGGAACCATTCAACCTGATAGCGACAGTAATTTTTGGGTGTGCCGTAGTTCATACATTTTTGGCAGGCAAGATAAGAAACTACGCGCACCACCTGCAGCATGAGCATGAGGAGCGAATTATCCATGAGGGGCGGACGGCGGGCAAAAAGCCCTACCTGAACGCGAAAGATGATGTGTGCTTCAAGGCAGAGGTGATGCACTTTTTTGGGGAGGTGGAGGCCATATTTGGAATTTGGGTAATCCCGCTCATCGGATCTATAGTTGCCTTCCATGGCTGGGGAGCGATGACGCACTACTTTGACCATAAGGTTCATTTTACGGAGCCAGTGTTTGTAGTGATCATCATGGCGATAGCCTCCACGCGCCCTGTGCTGAAATTTGCCGAGACCTGCCTGCGGATTGTGGCCTCTCTAGGCAAGTGCTCACCCGCTGCCTGGTGGCTCTCAATACTCACAGTGGGGCCTATACTGGGCTCATTTATCACGGAGCCCGCAGCCATGACCATCTCCGCGCTGCTTCTGGCCAAGATGTTTTATGACCATAAGCCATCGGTAAAGCTGATGTATGCCACGATTGGCCTACTGTTTGTAAATGTGTCTGTAGGGGGGACGCTGACGCACTTTGCCGCTCCGCCAGTGTTGATGGTAGCGGGCAAGTGGGATTGGAATATGCAATTTATGTTCACGCACTTCGGGTTTCAGGCAGTTGTCGGCATCCTGATAAGCAACGCGATCTACTTTGCATACTTCCGCAAAGAATTTGACGACTTAAAGAATAAAGTAACCAGTGTGCCAGGCTATGGGCGAGACAACGGGGAGGAACCCGTGCCCGCATGGATTACGGTAATCACGATAGGGGCGATGGCGTGGACCGTTCTAACGCTTCACCACCCTCCCCTATTTATGGGGATGTTTCTCGTATTCCTAGCATTTGCGATGGCCACCCGAACGCACCATGACGATATCTCGATTAAGAGTCCGCTGCTCGTGGGGTTCTTTCTGGCGGGTCTGGTAACCCACGGAACCTTGCAACAATGGTGGATAGCGCCAGTGCTGAGCAGCTTGGGCGAGCTTCCGCTATTTATAGGGGCCACCATTTTGACGGCCTTTAACGACAATGCAGCGATTACATTCCTGGCCTCACAGGTGCCTGCATTTGATCCGAATCTGGCAACAAACAAAGAGCTGATGATGAACCTTCAGCACTCGGTAGTAGCGGGCGCGGTGACGGGTGGTGGGTTGACAGTGATTGCCAATGCGCCCAATCCCGCCGGGCAATCCATTCTGCAAAAATACTTCCCCGGTGGCGTGTCTCCGCTTCATCTCGCGGTCGCGGCGCTTATACCTACGATTATAATGGCGCTCTGCTTCTTATTTCTTCCTACGCTTTAGTAGAGAAATAGAGGCACTAAAGACGGCCGTTTTACTGCTCCAGCTTTAATAAAAAAGCCCCGACCTAAGAGTAGGTCGGGGCTTTGAATTTATTTAACTAAGCGAGGCTTATTTCTTGCCCTTGGCCTTGGCTTTGGCAGCAGGCTTGGCGGCCTTGGCGGCGGGCTTCTTAGCGGCAGGCTTGGCTTCAGCTTTCGCGGCAGCCTTTGCCTCGGCAATAGCAGCCTGAGCGGCAGCCAAGCGAGCAACAGGCACGCGGAAAGGAGAGCAGCTGACGTAGTTGAGGCCGATCTTGTGGCAGAATTTGACGGACTCAGGCTCGCCACCGTGCTCACCGCAGATACCGAGCTTGATATCGGGGCGAGTAGCGCGGCCCTTGGTGATGGCAATCTGCATGAGCTGGCCGACGCCGCTCTGGTCGATTGTGGCAAACGGATTCTTCTTCACGATTTCCATTTCGGCGTAGTGCGTGAGGAAGGAACCAGAGTCATCACGGCTCATGCCGAGGGTGGTCTGGGTGAGGTCGTTTGTGCCGAAGGAGAAGAACTCAGCGGACTGGGCAATCTCATCGGCAGTCAAGGCGCCGCGAGGCACTTCGATCATGGTGCCGACGAGGTAGTTGAGCTTAACCTTCTTTTCCTTTTCCACCTGCTTGGCGACTTCGTGAACGACGGCCACCTGGAGGTCGAGCTCCTTCTTGAATCCTACGAGAGGAATCATGATTTCGGGCTTGGCCTTGATGCCTTTCTTTTGGGCATCGGCAGCGGCCTCGAACACGGCGCGGGCCTGCATGGCGCTGATTTCGCTGTAAACGATACCCAAGCGGCAACCGCGGAAACCGAGCATGGGGTTAAACTCATGAAGCTCAGCAACACGCTGGATAATGCGCTCTACCTCGATGCCCATCTTGCGGGCGAGGTCCATCTGCTGCTCCTTGGTGTGAGGAAGGAATTCGTGGAGCGGAGGATCGAGGAAGCGGATGGTGGCGGGGAAGCCCTTGAGCTCCTTGAACATGCCGAAGAAGTCAGCACGCTGGTAGGGAAGGATTTTAGCAAGAGCGGTTTCGCGGGCAGCCTTGTCCGTAGCGAGGATCATTTCGCGCATGGCGTCGATACGATCGCCCTCGAAGAACATGTGCTCAGTGCGGCAAAGGCCGATACCGGTGGCGCCGAAGTTGACGGCGTTACGAGTCTGCTCGGGGGTGTCGGCATTGGTGCGCACTTGCATGCGGGTAGCCTGAGAGCACCACTTCATGAGCTGAGCGAAGTTAGTGTAGGTGCGGCCCTTCTTAGCCTCAGCCTTGCCTTCGAGAAGGCCCTGGATGACTTCGGAGGGGGCAGTCTTCACTTCGCCTGCATAGACGGTACCAGAAGTGCCATCGATGGAGAGGTAGTCGCCCTGCTTAAAGACGTGCTTGCCCACGGTGAGTGTGCGCTTTTCGTAGTCCACCTGAAGAGCAGCGGCACCGCATACGCAAACCTTGCCCATCTGGCGAGCAACGAGAGCGGCGTGAGAGCTTACGCCACCACGAGCGGTGAGGATACCCTCGGCAGCGATCATGCCGCGCAAGTCTTCGGGAGAAGTCTCGACGCGAACGAGGAGCACTTTTTCGCCCTTGGCTTCGGCTTCGACAGCGCGATCAGCATTGAAGTAAATCTTGCCGCATGCAGCGCCAGGGCCTGCAGGCAAGCCAGTGGCGATTTGCTCTGCCTTCTTAACAGCGGCAGGATCGAAAATAGGAGCGAGCACTTGGTCGAGCTGGTCAGCTGGGACGCGCATGACGGCGGTTTGCCAGTCGATGAGCTTTTCTTTGACCATTTCGCAAGCGATGCGAACGGCAGCAACACCAGTGCGCTTGCCGTTACGAGTTTGGAGCATGTAGACCTTGCGATCCTGAATGGTAAACTCGAAGTCCTGCATGTCCGTAAAGTGCTTTTCGAGGACGCCGCGGATACGCTCCAGCTCCTTGTAGGCATCGGGCATAATCTTCTTGAGCTCGATGACGGGCTGCGGGGTGCGGACACCTGCAACGACGTCTTCGCCCTGAGCGTTCATAAGGAACTCGCCGTAGAATATCTTCTCGCCCGTGGCGGGGTCGCGCGTAAATGCGACGCCAGAGCCAGAGGTTTCGCCAGTATTGCCGAACACCATGGACTGGACGTTGACGGCGGTGCCCCACTCGCTGGGGATGTTATACTTGCGGCGATAAACGATAGCGCGGTCATTCATCCATGAACCAAACACGGCGCCAACAGCGCCCTTGAGCTGGTCCCATGGGTTGGCAGGAAAGTCTTTGCCAGTGCGCTCTTTGACGAGCTTCTTGAAGCGGCTGACGAGCTCCTTGAGGTCGTCGGTGGTGAGGACGGTATCTTCCACATCGCCGTGATAGCGCTCGTGCTTGAGGCCTTCGATGACCACTTCGAAAGGCTCGTGGTCTTCACCAGGGCGCTTTTGCACACCGAGAACGACGTCGCCATACATCTGAACGAAGCGGCGGTAGCAATCCCAAGCGAAACGCTCGTTTTTGGTGGCCTTGGTGAGGGACTGAACGGTGTCGTCGTTTAGGCCGAGATTGAGAATGGTATCCATCATGCCCGGCATGGAATCGCGAGCGCCAGAGCGCACGGCCACGAGGAGGGGCATGCCATTCTTGTCACCAAACTTGGTGCCCATGGATTTTTCCATGAGAGCGATACCCTCTTCGACTTGGCTCTGAAGCTCCACGGGATAGGTGCGCTTGTTGGCGTAGTAGTAGGTACACACTTCCGTGGTGATCGTGAAGCCCGAAGGAACCGGCAACCCGATGCTGGCCATCTCTGCCAGATTGGCGCCTTTGCCCCCTAGGAGCGCGCGCATGGACGTGTTACCGTCGGTTCGTTTTTGGCCGAAGTGATAAACATACTTCGTGCCTTTTGAGCTGTTGGACTTGGCCGGAGCAGCTTTTTTGGCTGCGGCCTTCGGGGTGCTTTTTTTGGAGGGCATCCGTCTGTATAGGTTTGGTGTTTGGTGTCTGAGAAAAAAACAATTGGCTAGCACCTACTTTGGAGAGCAGGCACCGCGCGCAAAAATTTTGATATTGGTGGAGCAACGCAACCTGTCAACGGCAAGATTGCAATCGGGGCGCATTCCTGAGGGAAGGCATGAAAAAACCCGTCGGCGAACCGACGGGTTTGGGAAATGGCAATGGCCGTTATTATTTGCGGCGGTTGCGGAAGAACAGGTAAGCGAGACCTGCCAGAGCCGAGGCAAAGAAGGCAACCGTAGAAGGCTCAGGGATGGCGGTGACGTTCCAGTTGTCGATGGCCAAAGCAGCGCCAGAACCAGAGCCAGCGGTGAACGTGCCACCGTTGGCAGCTGCGACAGCATTCGGCCTCAGATTGGCAATCTGCAAATACAAGTAAGAGCCATCAGCCACATTGGCGTTGAACACTACAGGCGCAAAATCTCTTTCGGTAAGGAGTTGGGTAGTGTCACC
>CAZHQD010000057.1:10198-17945 GCA_964533835.1 uncultured Puniceicoccaceae bacterium
TTAACAAGAAGGGATAGGGACGATAGTGAATAGATTGGACAAAGTCCAAATTACAATAAAAAGTGACCTATCAATATAGCCCGTATGTCCTTTAAGCCGCCGACAATACGCACGATTGCCATGGAGCTGGGGCTAAGCAAGTCCACGGTGGCGTATGCTTTGCGAGGGGAGCCGCAGGTGGCCCAAGAGACGGTAAAGAAGGTGCGGGAAACAGCCGAGCGCCTAGGCTATCGCCCGAACCCATGGTTTTCGCGAATGGGGGAAGGGTCGCAACAGAAGAATCCGAAGCAGGCACAGCACAGCAATATAATCTACCTTTATCTGGATAACTCCGACGACTATGGGTTTGGAAAGAACTCGGCATACGCAAAAGCGGTGCTGAAGACAGCTGCGCAGCTGGGCTATACGGCGTCTGCGGTGAAGCTGCCTGAGTGGGAAAGCCGCCCGCTCCTGATGCGCCGCCTATATGCGCAAGGGGTGGACGGGCTAGTACTGGCGCAATCGAGCGCGCCCAATCAATTCGACAATATTGATTTTTCCCGGTTCGCAGTGGTGGCAATTGGTGAAGGGCGGCACGCACCGCCCGTGACCCGAGTAAGGCCTTCGATCACAGGAACGTTTGTGAAGTTGATGCAGGAAGTGCACCAGCGAGGCTACAAAAGGCCAGGCGTGGTGCTGATACCAGTGAACCCTCCAGTGCAAGACGACGCTCGACGCGAAGCGGGCTACCTGCAATCGAGCAGGGTTTTTTACGGAGAAAAACTACCGCTCTATGAACTGAAGACCGAGTATAACCCGCAAGAGCTGATCCAGTTTGTCCGAACCAATCAGTTGGACGTGGTGATAGGATTCAACAATTTTGTCCACTACATGCTGATACAGGGAGGGATGAAAATACCGCAAGAGGTGGCCTACGCATCTCTACTTATCATACCGAGCCTAGATGCGGATCGCGGGATATCAGGAATCCTTATGGATCAAGCCTATATCGGGGAGCGAGCGATGCTGCAGCTAGACCAGCTCATAAGGCACAACGAGCGAGGGTTGCTCTCACGGCCCAGCACGCTTGTGCTACCGATGGAATACAAGGAAGGAAACACGCTGCCAGACTTAAGTGGCTAGCTAGATTACGGGAAGCTCGTCCTCGCGCTTGCTGTGCTCATTGCGCTGAGCGATGGAACGCATGCCATCGATATGGAGATTGAGGGCATCCACAGAGAGCTGAATTTCTCTGAAAGAAATGGCTAGGCTGACCAAGAGAAGTATAAGCGCCAGCGCGAAGCATACATACCCAGCGGCAATCAAATCGAAGAAGAGAAGGGCCATGGTGACCGTGCAAAAGATAAGGCTCAGGATGCCTGCGGCCTGCATGTTGCGAATCAGCACCACACGGTGCCGCAGGCTCTGAATCTGCCACTTCAGAATGTTGTCGGGATGGAGCTTATACTGGGTATGCAGCTCCCGAACCCTAGAGGACAAAGCGAGAAAGCGATTCGTGTAGGCGAGCATTATCAACGATACCGTTGGGAAAAGCAGCGCCGGAGTCGTAATCGTTATCTCCATAAAGACGATTACTTCTTATACCACTTGCCTTCGGCATCCTGCAGCCAGACGCCTGAAACAGCGCGTGCCCTAATCTGCTCTGCGCGCTGCTTGCCGATTACGGCAACGGGCTGGCCCGTCTTGGCGGCAATGGCTCTGTAGGCGGCAGAGCGGTCGGCGTTTTCTTCATTGAGCGTCTTCTGCTGCTCTTCGTTGAGGCTGCCTCTGGCGGCGAGGTAGCCCTCGTTGTTCTCGCCAGCCAAGCCAGCGGAGAGGAGAGCGTCTACCTTGGGCAGTCTGGCGCGCATACGCTCGGCAAGGGCGGGATCTTGGGCGAACACGGCCTGGCTGAAGAAGACAACGCCCATGAGGGCAACGAGCATGGCAATAAAGTTTCTGCGGTTCATGGCTATTTGGATTCGGTGGTGGTTTCTGAGTAGTTGCGAGTCGCGGAGGCCGCGTCGATATCGCCGAAGAAATTATCCAATTCTTTTTGCACCTTCAGGTTAACATCAACGGTGATGTAAACGGGCTTAATTTCGTGTTCTGTCTTAATGTTTAGACAGCCGCCCAGAAGCAGCGCGAGCCCTAGGATGGGAAAGAATTTGGACATCGTATGAAGTTGTTGGAAATATGGATTATGGACAGAAGGAGAGGCAGCGGTGTTCCTCAGATAATTGCGCTGGCTGAATAGATTTGCAAGTCGGAAGCCAATTCTAGCGGACGCTCATGCCCTCAATTTGGCGAAGAACAGGCATATCCAGTATCTCGTAGAAATCCACCATGGCGTTTATGGTAAGCCCGCCGATGGGGACCACCGTCTTCAGCCCCTCTCCCCACCCCTGCCCTACTATGAGAAACTTTATGGGAACCATTTGCTGGCCCGCCACAGGGCTTATGGTGATTTCCAGCCTGGAGACATCGAGATTCTCCACAGCGCTCTCAACTGACACCATGGTGAGGTAGTTGACGCCCTCCTTGGGCATGCCCGCGGTGAGCCAGCCGCGCTTGTCATAGATGATCTTGCCCTTGGTGCCCTGGCGAAGCTCGAAGCGGCCAGGCAGTAGCTCCACCTCGCCATTGGCAAACTTTATGCCCAGGGTGCCATCAATAAGGCCAGCCGCTCTGGTATTTGTTTGCGGAAAGAGGGCACTCATCTCGACCAGATCTATACCCACACAGGCGAAGGCCAAAGTAAAGGCAGGGGCCGTGAGAGAGGTTTTGAAAGGCGCGACAAGAATACGCCCACCGAGCCAGGTGAACTCAGCTTTGTGAACCACAAGCTCTCCCGTTTCCTCGATGGAAAACTCGACTACGCCGTCCGACATCTGCAAATCGCCAGAAGCCATGCGGCGAAAGGTAAGGGTGCGGATACCCTTAGACTTGAGAGGCAAGAGAGACTCTAGCTCGACCACGCATTCGATGCCCTCCACGGTGAGCTTGTGCTTGGCAAAGTAGAGCTTGCCATCGCTGCAAGCCAGACCCGCCGCACCCGACCAACTGAGAGGCGATTTTGCATCGGCCAGCTTGAAGATTCCCTGGGCTCCAAGGCTGAAATTACCCGTGAGCTCCAAGTCGGAAAGATTGTCTATAAGACCTAAGAAGATGCGCCCCGCGTTTAGCTCCATAGGGCCAACGCCGAGGGCAAAGGAGCCTGTATTACTTTTGGCGAGAGAAAACTCAGCCGCCCAAGGCAACTGGTAGTCTCCAAAAAGCCCATTCACTTCTCCGTTAACACCATTGCTATCGGTCTCCACGTAAGCTTCCACGCGCTCCGCGGTATAGCGCTGCCAGCGAACAGAGTCGGTAGTGAAGGCTATAGCGCGCTTATCGGCCTGAGGGTTTTTGGGTTCCAGTGCGACCGACCATGCGCCAAGACGCACGCCGCCATCCTGCTCGATACCTGTGCCCTCGGCTCTGGCATTGCGAACCATCCTGCGAGCCCACGCCAGTTGTGCAGGCCAATCCTTGGGAAGAGCGCTGAGGCTCGCTGCAAGGGAATCGAGAGTAGTGGGCTCCAGTTCGAGCATACCCGTGACCTCCGTAGCGGACAGAAATGGAGCGCCCTTTTGGGTGAGATTTGCCTCGGTAAATGCCCAATCCGCGCCCGCCAAGAACAGGCCATCCCGCAGGGTGGCCTCGGCATTGATACCGCCCGAGAGGGCAATCAGGTTGTCACCAAAAGGAAGCGAAATGTTCGGCTCCCTGTTTGAGAACCGGGAGTAAACTTGAAGGCCCCTGGGCAAATTGGTGAGCGAAAGAGGAGCATCGGATTTGAGCGAATCCAGCGGCAGCCTGGCCTGCAAGTGGAGCTGGATACCAATCTCCTTTGCTTGTGGCGCAGGCATGGGTTTCCAGAAAACGGGCGCTTTGAGCTCCACCTCGGCAACTTTGGGCAAGCCCTTTACCGTGAGGCTCATTGCATCGGTGCGCACCTGAGGAAAAGATTCCGAGACCAGAGCAGAGACCGATGCCTCCAGTGAGTCAACTTTGCCTCGGAGTTCGATACCGAACGGCTTGAAACGCACCCCCGCCAAGCTCAACTGGCCAAATTGGGCATTGGCAGCGTGGCTGGCCTGTAAGGGGGCAAAGGCGTTATCCGTGCTGGCGCTGAGGGCGAAGTAGGCATCCACTTTGTCTGCCTGAGTGAAGCGGGCACCAGGCATGCCCAACCACGCGCTCCCGTCTGTCTTAAGGCCCAGCCCAAGAGTGCCTGCCTGAAGCACATTTTCGCCGTGCTGAACGGCAAGGCCGCCTGTGCCGCCCACCTCGTAAGTGAGCTTGTCCTCTACGAATGCTGCTTTCAAAAAGCCCTGCAGATCGGCAAGAACGGCTTGAAACTGATCGTTGCTCCCGGCATTCGGAAGCACACCTTGCCAACGCACAGGATTGCCCTTGAGAGCGAGAGCGGAAGCGGTCTGCTTGAGTTTACCCTTTTCGAGTTCTAAAAGAAAATCGGCCTCTATGTTTGGCAAAGGCTGCGAGAGGGAGTCTGCCTCCTTGGGCCAAAAACGCCCCGCCAACGCTTTGGCAGGAAAGCCCTCGCCCACTTCCAGCGCGATAGTAATTTCACCACTGAGTTCTCTATCCAGTCCGACATCCAGGGAGAGCCCCAAATCGGGGCGGGCATCGCCACGGGCCAGAAGCGAAATGCCGCCTTCGGCATTCTGTGAGAAGTCTAAAGAGAGGGGAAGCCTCAAGACTTCGTCTTGCCGCTTTAGCGTTAGGATGGTTTCGCCAACAAGAACTTTTTTGATAGGCAAGATGGGCAACTGCACAGCGGGAGACGAGGTTTGCAGATCAGTGTCGGCCTTCTGTGCAAAGAGGGTGTTTTCCAGCGCGTCCAGATCAGCCAACACTTCCAGTCCGCTAATACGAGCGGTGTGCAGACGGCCCTTTGCCAATTCCCAAGGCAGGTAATCCACTTCCACGGACGCGATGCTGAGCGTCAGGCCATCTTTGACCACCTTTATGGAGTCCACGCGGGCAAACCAAGGACTCACACCCGCAAGCTCGAAACTCTTTAGCTCTATGCCTTGGTCTTTAAGAATGCCGCTGACCACTTTCTCTGCCAATCGGGGCACCACCAAGACCCACAACGCTACAAGAGACGTGCAAAACAGAGCCAACAGAAGCAGCCAGCGAATCATCTGTTGCCGTGCCCGCCTTTTGCGCCAAGTGCTGCTCATGATTATTCGGTTGTGGGTTCCGCAGGGGGAGCAAAGTAATCGTTGAATACGCCAAAGTTGGTATTCAGGTCGGAGATTTTCATCAAAGAAACGCTTTTGTCGTCCACAAATCTTTCTACGGTGAGCGCCATCCAAATGCCATCGAACTTCCTGTAGTCGCTCATGAGTGTTTCAATTTTAGACACACCGCCATCAGGCTTAGAGCGAAAAGTGCGCGTCTTTATCTCTTGCATGGTCTGGGCCTCAATCCAGACCTCGGATTGCTTGCCACCCGGTTCGGTAATTTCAATGACATAGGCATCGGTGCGGCCCATTTCTTCCGTGCGCACGAGTTTGATAGTATTGCCCTTTTGCTGCCAGTCTACCAATGGGCCATCAAAAGAGGAGTCTTCGACAAAGGTGCGCTTCTCTTCCCCCTCCAAGATGGCCAGAAGCCGGCCACCACGCCCGACGACCTCGCGCCAGGCAGTTTGCCCATCGTAGGCGAGGGTAATCCTGCTGCCTTGGTAGAGCATGATGAGCTTACGGAGGTTGGGCCGCTTCTTAACCAAAACGATGTCGTAGGTGGCGCCATCTTCGGTGATCTTTCCTGTAAGGCGGACGCTCCTGATGTTGTCCACCAGTTCCTTACCTCCATTGGCATCAAGGTAGGCCTGAAGCACTTCTTCAGCGGTGGTGAGCAATCTTGGAGGCGTAGTCTGTGCTTGTAGTTGGGCAAAAAAGAGAAAAAGCACGACCGGCAAGCATGCCTGCACGATCAGTCGGAATCTTGGGGATATACAACGCAACATCGGACTCAAGCTAGGCAACGCCCCGAAAGCTGGCAACAATTTTGGCTCACGGTCTATACCTCTGCCAAGGATTAAGGACTTTCCCTAGGAAGCGCGCCTAAAGATTCGCAAAAATGAGTGAGCGCGAGGTATAAATGCCCTACGCTTGCCAAACATGGGCAAACGCTCACGCTCGAATCCACCTCACCCTCCATATTTATCGCCATGCCTACCGACCAGATCTTCATTAGCCTATCGCAGGAAATTGTTTGTCCGATTGATCCAAGCCACCGATTTCCCCTGAAGGATGGCCTGGGGCAGGCGACTATCCAGGCGCTGCAAAAGCAGAGCCTGGATGCCTCTGAGCAACTACGACGCTCTCTTGAATCGGAGATACATGCGCAAATCCAGGCAAAGGTGCAGGCGAAACACAGCCGCGATCTTTCTGAAATACAGCAGCAGCTGGAGTCTGAAAAACAGCGGCGAGAGAAGGAGCGATTGGCTGCCGCGGAAGCTCTGGAAAAGGTACGAACAGAAGCCAAAGCAACGGCAGAGCAGGATAATAAGCGGCTCAAAGAAGACCTGGAAAAACTTTCAGCGGAAAACCGCGAAATCAAAAAACTGCAAGCCGATCTGGAGCGGGAAAAGGCTCGCCTGGCCAATCGAGAAGAGGAGCTCAAGCTGGAGAACGCCAAGCAGCTTAATCTTGAGCGGGAAAAAATAAAGGAGGCCACGAGAGCCGCCGAGGCCGAGCGATTCCGCCTCCGCGAGGAGGAGCTTACGCAGTCCAAACAGGCGACAGAGGCGCTTTTGAGGGAATTGCGGGAAGCATTGAGCGCGAAGAATGCCGCCGAGCTGAAGCTGCGGCGCGAGATGGACGACCTGCTGGCCGCAAAGGAGACCGCGATCGCGCAGGCCGTGAACACTGCCCGCAATGAGATGCGGGAGACACTGGCTGCGCAAGAAGCAGAAAAAGCCAAGCTCGCCCTAGCCAAGGAAAAGGAGGAGTGGAGCCTGCAACGCGCCCATCTGGAAAAGCAGCTTCAAGACGCCCGCAATAGCGCGGAGGATTTGAAGCGCAAGATGGAGCAAGGTAGCCAGCAAACACAGGGAGAGGCGCTGGAGCTCACTATAGAGGCAGGTCTGCGTGCCCGCTTCCCCATGGACACCATTGTCGAGGTGGGCAAAGGCGAGCGGGGCGCTGACATCATACAAACCGTAATTGCGCCAGGTGGTCGTGTGTGCGGAAAAATTATCTGGGAGGCCAAAAACACCAAATCATGGGGCACCAAGTGGCTGGAAAAACTTCGCGAGGACCAGCTCTCCAGCAAAAGCGATCTGGCTGTTCTCGTATCTGTGGCATTGCCTGAAGGCGTGACTACATTTGACCTGGTGGATGGGGTATGGGTGTGCAGCCTGTCCAGTTGGCTCGCGCTGGCAGTCGCGCTCCGCACCCAGCTCATCGCGCTGGATGGAGCCCGCAGCTCTTCCGTGAATCGTGAGCAGAAGATGGAGCTGCTCTATAATTACCTGGCGGGAAATGAATTTCGCATCCGTGTGGAAAACATGGTGAACACCTTCAATGCCATGCACGAGCAACTGCAGCAGGAACGCCGCGCCCTAAACAAGCACTGGAATACACGCGCCAAGCAAATCGACACGGTTATAGACAATATCTCGGGAATGTATGGCGATCTCCAAGGCATCATGGGCGCCCAAAGCCTGCCCGACGTAAGTTCTCTCGCG
>CAZHQD010000058.1:0-1634 GCA_964533835.1 uncultured Puniceicoccaceae bacterium
AGCCGTCTGCGGCTGTTTCTTCTCTAGAGCCACGGCCACCTCGGCGGCCTCTTGTGCCGCCTCCAGCGCTACCAGCCGCGCTTCCGTCCTATTGGCCGCCCCCTGCAAGAGCGCCACTGTCTTGCCGATGCCATCCAGCAGCACCCGCAAATCCCGTAGCTCCCTATCACCCATCTCCGCAACCTGCGCGGATAGCTCCTTCGCTTCCGTCAAATCGCGGCTCACACTACTCACCCGCTCCGCCAGCGCCTTCATCTGCTTCGGCAGCTCCCCATCCACCACAGGCCTCCTCCGCAGCTCTCGCCATTCCACCCAGTGCGGCAACAGCGTAAGCCCCGTCCCTGCCACCACCGTAAGCACACATACGGCCACGGTCACCGCATCCAGCGGCTGCTGAAACGCCAGGCACAGCACCGCCACTACCGTTAGCAGCGCATGGCTCGCGTAAAACGGCCACTTCGGCACTGGCGCAAAACCCACTGGCCTCTTCCCATTTCCTGCTTGAAGCACCTTGTCTATCATACCCCTCGAAAAATACCGCCCCCACCCCGTCACGCAAACGCAAACAATTGGAAGTTATTCACACTGCCTGTACCTCCTAACATCAATTCACTACCTAAGCGTTTAGCTAAAATACATATCGAAGTTTAGCGCATACACCCCATTTTCTACACTGTCCGTTATTTTCAACCCTGTCCGTTAAAAAACCTTATTCTCTCCTATGAAATTCACTCACTTATTCTCCATCGGTGCCTCTTGTCTTTATTTGACATCTGTCGCCCACGCAGCATTCCAGATCACGCAATTGGAAGTCGCCCAAGTAATCGACTTCCAAAGTAATCTTGGTTGGAACCAAAATGACAACAATCCCAGCGATAACGTCTTTAAGTTCATTCAGGACGGCGCCAATCGCCGCGCCCTTATAGAGCACGGAAGCTTTGCTTGGGGTAACGATACTACAAACTGGGGCCTCTCTTCCGAGGCTTGGTCTCTCCGCAATAGCAACTTCCAAGGTAACGTAGCAACCGCTTTCGGCGACTATAACAATGATGGCGACACCGCAGATCTAGTGAGTGTTGCGAACGCTATTTATCTCCGAAAACATTCCACATTTGGCCCAAATGCGTCAGACCACGGCCTGTTTATGAGTGCTGACTCTACCAGTGCTGATTTCGGTAGCAATGCTTACAGCGATACTACCATCGTTCTGAGAATTCAGAACGTGACAGGCATCGCCATCAATGAGTGGGATATTACTACTAAAGTTTGGATGAATGGTGAAAATAGCCGCAACAACATGTCGAACTTCACCATGTCCTACTCTACAAACAATACGGATTATACTTCTCTTGACAGCGTCACTGGCGCGGTAACAACTGGCTGGGTCAGTCAAGGCACCAAAGGTGGCACGATCAGCGCCTCCGTTGCCAACAACGACTACCTTTACGTCAAGTTTGACAATCTCCGCGTCAACAGCGGCTGGGGTGTCGGATTCGCGTTGGATGACATCTCCGTCACCGCCGTTCCCGAGCCTTCCAGCTACGCAATGATCTTAGGTGCGCTGGCAGCTGGCTTCACTCTCTGGCGCCGCCGCAAGTAAGCTTATTTCACATACTCCCCATTTATAGTAACGG
>CAZHQD010000058.1:1734-8446 GCA_964533835.1 uncultured Puniceicoccaceae bacterium
TCTGCCGTCTCCCCGCACAGCCTCCGAAAATCCACCCGCTCTTCCACCTCAGCCTCATAATCATAAAACAGCGGATCCTTCCCAAACCTGGTTGCGCACATCCCCTTCCCGCTCTCATCTGCATACACAAAAAAAGCCCACTGCCTCCACAAATACCGTATCACACTCGTGTCACACCCACCCCAAGGGCAATACACCGATCCCTGCAAATCCACCTGCAAACGCATCTCGGGAAATTGATACCCCACCGCCCTCCGCCCCGTTCCATACTCCGCGGGCAATCCCTCCCGCACTGCCAGTACACGCCCTGCGCGCATATCGCTTCCCGCCTCACCCACCACACCATTTCTCTCCGTATTCATAACACTAGCCCTCTCTAGGATAAAGGTTCATACCATCGCCACCAATGGCTTACCCTTAATCCTACCACCCCACTCCCGCCAAAATCTGTCGCCACTAGAAATCTCCTGCCGCCACTAAAAAATACGTGGGCGGGACGCTATTCACGCCCCGCCCACTTCCCTATTCTAACTCCTTATTCCAGTGTATCCCCTGCAAATTACTGATTGGATACGATCCCTTCCACAATCAGGTCAACGCCAGTGCCATTGCCTAGGCCAACGGATTCCCATACATCCGTATGCCCGTGGATATACACGCGGAACTCCACCGCGCTCGTTACCGCTCCGTGGCCACTTACATTGATCGTCTGGATCGCTCCATTCGAGTTCCCTGAGAAGCTAAAACTTCCCAGCGCTGTGCTGCTGCTCGTAAAGCCATTCACAGAAGACATTACCGTAAACGTCCGGCTTCTGTTCTGGCTAATCGGACGCAACTTGATCGAAGATATATTGAGCTTCTTGCCACTGCCGGGCGTTACCGTAAACGTCAGGTAGTCATTCCCGGAGATTGCTGCGGCCAATGTGGTAGTATTCTGGTTTCGCGCTGTCAGCCCATCATTGAGATAGTTTTGCGCTGTCAGCCCACTCCCCAAAGAAGCAGCAGAAGCCGTTACTCCTGTCGCGTTCGATGCAGCTGCCTTGCTGCTTGCACCATTTGTGCTGGCAAATTCCCAAGTTGCCAATTGAACCACAGTCCCGCTCGTGCTGCTCGAACTCGAACTGCTGCTCGATGAGCTAGACGAAGAAGAGGACGAGGACGAAGAGGAACTGGAACTCACGGCAACTAGGCTGTATTGGTCTATGTTTGGTCCACCATCAGCAGTATTTGCTGTGAGGCGAATGGTGTTAGAGCCCGCAACCAGAGTTACCGTATGCGTAACTGTATTCCAAGTAGTCCACCCTCCTGTGCCGGGTAGGGTGCGGTCACTACCGGTTCCACCATTTACGCTCACCGAGCAGGTGCGATTAGACGTAGAGCCATTCGCATAGCGTATCGTGAGTGTATGGTTGCCGGCTGAAGCTCCGCTTATGCTTATTTGGTTCCATGAGCCGTTGCCTCCGTAATCAACAAAGCCCGTGCCATTGTAGCCTGTATGGTTAGTTGCCACTACCGATCCGCTACCCACGGTGCCGTCCTCAGCTTGAATCGTTACGGTGCCAGATGTGCTTGAGCTCGAACTCGAACTGCTACTCGATGAGGAGCTACTGGAGCTTGAGGAAGACGAACTGCTACTGCTGCTCGATGAGCTGGAGCTGGAGCCGCCATTGCTGCTAGCTCCCGTTGCCCATGTCGTAAGCATTGTCCACATCTTGGAATTGTCCGTCAGTGTCCTGCGGAATCCCCAGCAGCCCCACTGCGACCACCGTCCGTAATCCACAAATGCGCAGTTCGCTTTCACGCCCTCAGCCTCAAACCGATCAATCATGCGCTTAATCAGATCCGCCATCCGCTGGTCCTCATATAAATCCCACACGAAGTTGTTAAATGCAGCGCTGTTACGCTGTTCGTCCGTCTTTGGGATCATATGGCAGTTGCCTTCATACGTCAGCAATTGCAGATTCCCCCACTTAGCGGCCACACCTTTGTCAGACCACGCATTGTTCGCAAAAATATCATTCAAAGTGGTGTCTGCGTCAGTAGAAATCCCCGCAAAGGCGCTCGTCATAGCGGCTGCTTTATCAGATGCGGTATGCCAATTGTTTGCCCAGATGGTGTTCCCGTAATCATGCGCAAAGTAGTAAGTAATCGCAATAGCCTCAGTAAATTGCGCCGGCCCTACCGTGGTTGTATTCTCTGCACCCTGTAAAGCCTGCTCGGTTACTCCGGTGTTCGTCGTCTGTGCGCCCAAAATATTCACTACACGACTATCGCCCAGCACGCCTTCAAATATTTGCCAAATTTCTTTAGAGCGCTTGCCATATTTGTGGTAGTCGCTCGTTCCAGAGCTAGGCGCAGAGATATTATCTCGTATCCATCCTCCGGCGGTGAAGCCTCCATTCCAAATCTCATTGGAGTATTCCAAGTAAACATTCAGCCCATCCTTCAAGCGCTGGCTATTGTTGGTGTATGCCTAGCCACGCTCATCGCCGTAGCGGATTAGATTGGCCAGCTTCGTCACATAATCATTGTTTGCCCGTTCAGGCACATTGATCCATATATGCGCATTCAGTGTGTTGCACAAATCCAGCATCACTTCGTATGGCACGCCACCGGGTTTTACTCCATCGCCTACATACGTCCGGTAACTCCGCAACCTGCGATCGCCAGGCCAGTTCGTCGCCGTAGAATGATTTGTGGCGTTCCAATCCATAAATCGCAGCACATCAAACATACTGTTCCCATTGCTCAGCTTGAGGGAGTTAATCCACGCGCTGTTGAATAGATTCCCCTCTAGTCCGGGGAGCCATACCTTGATGTCCGTCGGATACGGACTGCCGAGGTTACTCAGTGTAAGCGCCACTTCTGTTCCGGCAGTTATTGTATAGACTTTGCGCCTTTCCGCATCTGACCCGGATTTCAGCGTTACTCCAGGACCTGGATTCCCTACAGTTCCTGTCCGCCCAAGCAATTCCACGGTGCCATTTCCACTCCAGGTTACAACCCAATCTCCACCAGGAATAATTATGTTATTCCCAGACCGCGTCGCCGAACCAGCTCCGCCAATTGGCGTGTTTTCAAATGCAAGTATTGTGGTTACGGCTGAGACACCGGATGGCATTGTGTGCACATACCCATTAGCATCAATATTAGCCGCTGGCACATCAGCTCCCACACCGCCGCCCTGCCCAACTCTCCATTGGCTGGCTTGCTTCATGCAATCAGCAAACGGGTAGTGCGCCGTCCAATACGAAAATCCGCCCAACCCAACTCCTGTGCGCGGATGCGTTTGCGCGTTCATATTCACGGTTCCAAACGCTAATGCCAAAATGGCAAATCCTCCCATTTTGACACGATTAATTATTTTAGGGTAACTTTTTTCATTCATCTTATTTTGAGGTAGTATGTTCTTGTAACTAGTGAGTATAAGCCATTAGTTCTATGGGGTAGCCTAATAACCTACACTTAGCATACCCCTTACCTCGCACATTAAAAGTGCCTCAAAATCGAACCAGACGAACTAACTATGTTACCCAGCAGACTATTGCAGATTCTCTGGGCATCTCCAAATCATCCGTTCCCTCGCCCTAAAGGATAGCCCTCGTATCACACGCTCCCTTAAAGAGCGCATCCTCCAAGCCGCTAAATCCCTAGGCTACACGCCCGACCCCGTCATCCAGCGCATGTCCAATTACCGTTGGGGCAAAATTGCCCGAACACGTGACGCCAGTATTGCTTACCTTAAATTCTTTGAAAAAATTGAAGCTCCCTACGATGTATTTACAGAGGACAAAATTATCAAGTGCGCCCACGACCTCGGCTACTCTATTGAATCTTTTTCCTGTCAAAACCTCTCCCACAAACGAATAGACTCAATCCTCCTCAGCAGAGGCATTGTCGCTGTCATTCTCTCTCGCACCAATTCCCCTATCCCACTGCCCGATCTTTCATGGGAACACTTCTCCGTTGTCGGCCTTACCCACTACAGGGATGCCTGGCCCATCAATACCGTTGGTCCCAATAGCAACCTCGCCATCCATACCTGCTGGCAACAAATCAAAAAACGCGGCTACAAACGCATCGGCGCCGCTCTCCTCCATCCAGACGAATCTTCCAACACCATCGAGCTTGTAGGTTCCTATCTCTTTTACGAACGCAAGTATATCCCTCCCGACCTTCGCATCCCTGTCTTTTTGGATGGTTACTTCGCAGAGGCCAAAGCCAATTTCTTTCTGTGGATGCAAACCTACAAACCCCAGGTAGTTATAGGTGGTAGCGACCTCGTTTACTGGTGGCTTGTCGAAGGTGGTTGGCGCGTCCCTCAAGACGTCGCCTTTTGCTCCGTTTCTATAAACGAACGTCACCAATTGGCTACTATTTCAGGCTGCGTGAGCCACATTAACGATGAAGGTACCTTGGCAGTTCAACTCCTGGATCGCCAGATTAGGCACGAAGAGCGAGGCATTCCTAAAAATTGCATAAACCATCTGGTTACCCCCTCTTGGTGGGACGGTCAAACGCTCCCCTAGCCACCCTACATTCGATCACACTTCCCCACTCCCCTCCAAAAACGGCACCGAGCACGAAGTGTGGGTTCAGCCAAACCTATAACCCTGCCTTCCCCTCCCTGCTTTCACTTATAATTTACAATTTTGATTTCATATTTTCAGAACTTCTTCATTCTGCCTTCTTCCTTCCCTCCCATCCTGCCACTCTGGCAAACACAAAATCGTCGTTGCCTTCGAAGGAAGCCCCACCTCCCGTATCCTGAACAGCTTATCCACCAGATCCACCGATTGCTCGGCAATCGCTACTTCAGTCCCCTTTATCCCCGTAAATGTCGCGGTCCTCGTTCCGTCTGGCAAAATATGCAGCAACACGATCGGCACCTTGCTCCACTCCCCTCTCGCCTCCTGTAGCCACCACCAATGCAAATTGTTAAACCCAATCACTGCCTCAGGCTTATGCTCGCGCAGCCAGTTCAAAAACGCCTCCTTGTTGGTTATCCCTCCTCGGTAGGCAGGTATGGCCCTCTCTCCGCAGTGCCTGCTGCATTCTAGGTAGGCCGCATACCGCAGTGTATCGTCCTCCAGCTCTACTTCATGGCTGCAAATGGCAGCCCCTATCCGCCTATACCCGGCATTCCACAACTTGCTCCACGCTAGCCGAAACGACTGAAAGACCGCACCCGCCACCCGATTAAACCCAAACGGAAACGGATTATTATTGCAGCACACCACAGTGAACCGATCCCACTCAAACCCTTGGTCTATGCTCGCGTCCCTGAGATTCCCCAAAATGATTGCCCCCACGCCCTTCGCGTAGAGCGTCCCCGCCAATCGCGCATCCAGCTTATGTTTTCTCCCGTCTATGCGCTCCGTCCAGTAGCCTAGCGACTTCGCCCGCGGCTCTATTACCGAGTAGTAGCTCCAGTAGTTCTCATCCCAGGTCGCCTCCGCTCGTTCCTTATCGTAGTAAGCTATCCCAATCGCCTTCCTCATTGGCGCCTGCTTAAATTTCCGCGTGGCTATCGATGCCAACAACGGATCAGGCACATACCCTAGCTCCTTCGCCGCATTCTGCACGCGCTCCCGTGTCTTTGCAGACACCGTCCCGTCCCCCCTCATCGCATGCGATACGGTAGACACCCCCAGCCCGCAGTGCCTTGCTACATCCCGTATGCTCACTCGCTTCATTCCCTCCACACCCTACCACCTACCACCCTCGACTCAACCCATTTCATCCCCACCATGAACGGCTTCATGGATTTCCCTTTTGCGACTCCTTCCCCTTCTCGTTTTTCCTCAAATTCGTAACACACACTAATTCCTTCTGTAATCTAGTGACCATGAACACAAAAATCCTCTCAGTTGTAGCACTCCTCAATGCCTTTGGATTGTCAGCTCAAGCCGCGGTTGTCTTCTCGGCAACCGACTTCTCCCTCGCAGACCCCAATGGCGCCGACCAAAAAGGTAGCTTCACCGACGGCGTAGATCTCCAAAACAGAATATACCTCTGGGGCCTTCAATCCTCCACTCCTGCCACTGGCGGTAACCCGGATAGCTGGCTCTCTATGGCCGATTGGAACTCCATCGCTTGGGTGGCCACCTCTGTATCCCCCGCAGGTGATACCATGACCTTCAGCATCGACTACCGCACCGCTGGCGGCCCATGGGGCTCACAATTCGATATCATTGGTGTTCCAACTGGTGCTACGGTCAGCGATCTCGGTGGCGTTTATTCCAATCCTACTGGCGGCACCGTCCTCTATGATGGCAGCTTGGGAGACACTGCTAGCCAGTGGCTCAACAAGTCTCAGGAAGTCATAGTACCCGCTGGCTACAGCTCTGTGATCTTCCGCTTCGGCCTGGACCATAATCCAAGCGCTATCCGTGGCTTCGATAATATCAGCATTGTCAGCGCCATCCCAGAGCCTGGTGCCTACGCAGCCCTCTTTGGCGCCCTCCTCACAGGCCTCACTGTCTACCGCTCTAAGCGCAAGAATACTAAGTAACACTTTAGCATCTCCTACACAAACCGTTAGACGCGCCCCGCACCTGCAGGGCGCGTCTTCTTTTTCCCACCCCTCGCACCTTCTCCCTCACCAGTCACCACTATCCATTTACCCCCTGACCTGTAACCTGAAACTTTCCACTTGGAACCTCCCCATCACCCTCTCCGCTCTTGCCAACTCCCCAACAACCTGCACCAT
>CAZHQD010000058.1:8546-15723 GCA_964533835.1 uncultured Puniceicoccaceae bacterium
CAAACCTCTCCTCGCTGAACTCCTCGGCGTCTTTATCTTCGTATTCGTTGGCGCTGGCTCCATAATTATAGACCAGCATACAGGTGGCTCCGTCGGCCTCATCGGCGTCGCCCTCGCTCACGGCCTCATGCTCTCCGTCGTCATTTCCGCGACCATGAACATCTCGGGCGGCCACATAAACCCTGCCGTCACCATCGGTCTCGCCTGCATCGGCAGGCACAAGCCCTCTCTCGTCATTCCCTATGTCGTCAGCCAGCTCATCGGTGCTGCCCTCGCAGGCCTCGCCCTGAAGTTCCTCTTCCCAGCCGAAGCCGCTGCTTTAGTCAATTTCGGCACCCCAACCCCTGGCATGGATACCTCTACAGCACAGGTCATCGGCCTCGAAATCCTTGCCACCTTCTTCCTCGCCTTTGCCGTCTACGGCACGGCCGCGGGCAGTAAAGCCCCCACGGGGCTCGGTGGTTTCGGTATCGGCCTCACCCTGGCCGCAGCCATCCTTTGCATCGGGCCACTCACGGGAGCCGCCCTCAACCCTGCCCGCCATTTTGGCACGGCGATCTTCGGCGGCCAAATCGGAAATGCCTGGATCTACTTCGTCGGCCCAATCATCGGCGCCATCGCTGCCTTCTCCATCGCCAAGTGCGCCTTGGAGCCTCAATCCTCCAAGTAACCCCCGTCCCGCCCAAAAATTCTCAACTCACTCGTTTCCTAACGCCCATCTATATTCCCCTACAGGCATATTCTGCCCGCAAACCTTCACCCCCACCGACCAAAATCTTTTTTCTCGCCTTATTTTCTCAAACTATATTCTCTTATAGGTATATTCCCAAGCAAGCACACACGACCCACCTTCACCACCACCATCCCACTGCATCAAAATTTATACATTGTGCATTTCCCAAGCCCTAACCTAAACACCAACAATTTCGGGTCTGAATACTGAAAACCTAAAACGGATGCCTTCATCTTCCCCTCCCATGGAACTCATCAATCTCTACCAGTGCCTCTGCGACCGCACCCGCCTTCGCATCCTCAACCTCCTCCTCTGCGGGCCCCTTTGCGTTTGCCACATCCAGCAAATCCTTGAAGAGCCCCAAGTCAAAATCTCCAAGCACCTCCGCTACCTTAAAAGCCATGGCATGGTCGAGACCACTCGCCAGGCAAACTGGATCATCTACAGCCTCCCTGCTTCCCCCCCTCCCATCCTCTCCAGAAACCTCGCCTGCCTCCAGGATTGCTTCCGCGAAGACCCTCTCTTCGCAGAAGACCGCCACCGTCGCAAAATCCTCTATGCCTCCCTCCTCCCCAACCCCTTCGTATGTTCCGACTCTTCTCTAGCTCATCGTCAATGCCCTTAGTTACTCACCTAATCCAAAAGACCTGTATCCATTTTTATACTTTATAATTTTGAATTTATAATTTCAGAAACTTCTTCCTCTTCATTTCTTTCATGAAATCCGAAACCACTTCCCTCGCCAAGAACCTATCCTTCCTGGACCGCTACCTCACCCTCTGGATTTTTGCCGCCATGGCCCTCGGGGTCCTCATTGGCAATTTCCTGATAAGCGACCCCGAAGCCTTCTTTGCTCCCATGACTGTTGGCACCACCAACATCCCCATTGCCATTGGCCTCATCCTCATGATGTATCCCCCGCTTGCTAAAGTGAACTACGGCAAGCTCCCCAAAGTCTTTGCCAATACGCGTATCCTCACCCTCTCTGTCGTTCAAAACTGGCTCGTGGGCCCCATCGTCATGTTTGCCCTCGCCCTCATTTTTCTGCGAGACTACCCCGAGTATATGGTAGGCCTTATCCTCGTTGGCCTGGCTCGCTGTATCGCCATGGTTCTCGTCTGGAACGACCTCGCCAAAGGCAGTAGCGAGTATGCCGCAGGTCTTGTCGCTCTCAACAGTATTGCCCAAATCTTCTTTTACAGCTTCTACGCCTGGGTCTTCATCACTTGGCTTCCCCCCTTCTTCGGCATCGAGGGCAAGATCGTCTCCATCAGCATGATTGATGTCTTCTGGAGCGTCGTCATATACCTCGGTATCCCCTTCGCTTCTGGTGTCCTCACCCGCCTCTTCCTCGTTCATGCCAAAGGGCTCGATTGGTATGACAAAAAATTTATCCCCACCATAGCCCCCCTCACTCTCGTCGCCCTCCTCTTCACCATCGTCGTTATGTTCACCTTCAAAGGGCAAACCATCGTCACCCTTCCCATAGATGTTCTCCGCATAGCCGTCCCACTGGTCCTCTACTTTGTCATTATGTTCTCGGTCAGCTTCTTTATGGCCAAATGGCTCGGCGCTGATTACCCCCGCTCCACTTCACTCGCCTTCACCTCCGCGGGAAATAATTTCGAGCTCGCCATTGCCGTCGCCATCGCCGTCTTCGGTATAAACTCTGGCGTTGCTTTTGCCACCGTCGTCGGCCCCCTCGTCGAAGTTCCCGCTCTTATCGCCCTCGTCTACTTCGCCCTCCGCTTCCGCGACCGCTTCACCACCTCAGCCTCTTAAAATTAGTGGTTATCACGGCTAACCACTAATTTCCCATTGCCCCCCGCCCCCCATTTCCTCAATCTCGCGTACCTCCCTGCTCCTCTATGCCTCTGTGGTGAACCTGCCTTTACTTCTGCCTTTCATTTATACTTTTGAATTTATAATTTTGCCTTTTTTCCATGCCCAAGACCGCCATCTCACCCACACGCACCGAAGACTACCCAGAGTGGTATCAGCAAGTCATCAAGGCTGCCGACCTCGCTGAATCCTCCCCCGTCCGTGGGTGCATGGTCATTAAGCCCTGGGGCTACCAGCTTTGGGAAAATATGCAGCGCGCCTTAGACAAAATGTTTAAGGACACTGGCCACAAAAACGCTTACTTCCCCCTCTTCATTCCCATGAGCTACCTCCAGAAAGAGGCTGCTCATGTGGATGGCTTTGCCAAAGAGTGCGCGGTCGTCACCCATTCCCGCCTCGAAGCCGGGCCCGATGGTATCCTCCGCCCTGCCTCCCCCCTCGAAGAGCCACTCATCGTCCGCCCCACCAGCGAGACCATCATCGGCGAGCTCTACGCCAAGTGGGTCCAAAGCTACCGCGATCTCCCCATCCTCATCAACCAGTGGGCCAACGTCGTCCGCTGGGAAATGCGCACACGCCTCTTTCTCCGCACCGCAGAATTCCTCTGGCAAGAAGGCCACACCGCCCATGCCACAGCAGAAGAAGCCTGGGTCGAAACCCGCAAGATGCTCGATGTCTATGAAACCTTCGCTCAGGAGTTCATGGCCATGCCCGTCATCAAAGGTGAAAAAACCGCTGGTGAGCGCTTCCCTGGTGCCGAATCTACCCTTTGCATAGAAGCCATGATGCAGGACCGCAAGGCCCTCCAGGCAGGCACTTCCCACTTCCTCGGCCAAAACTTCGCCAAGGCTGCGGGCATAGAGTTCCTCTCCGAAAAAGGCACCCGCGAGCACGCTTGGACCACCTCATGGGGCGTCTCCACCCGCCTCATCGGTGCCCTCATCATGACTCACTCGGACGACGATGGCCTCATCCTCCCTCCCCGCCTAGCCCCTTCCCATATAGTCATCCTCCCCGTTCTCCATCAGGAAGAGCACCGCGCTGCTGTCCTCCAATACTGCGAGAACCTCCGCCAAGCCCTCCGCGCCATCTCTTACCACGGCCACCCCCTCGAAGTCGAACTCGATACCCGCGACATCCGTGGCGGCGAGAAAATGTGGAGCTGGGTCAAAAAAGGCGTGCCCGTCCGCATCGAAGTCGGCCCTCGTGATCTCGCCAGCGACACCCTCTTCACCGCCCGTCGGGACACTGGCGAGAAAAAGCCCGTCCCCCGCGCCGAGTTCCTGGCCAACGTCACCGCTATCCTCGACTCCATCCAGGCCAACCTCCGCCAGCGCGCCCAAACCCTCCGCACGGAAAACACCCGCGAGATCTCCTCAAAAGAAGATTTCTACGCCTACTTTACCCCAAAAAATACCAACGAGCCTGAAATCCACGGTGGTTTCGCCATCGCCCACTACAACGGCTCCCCCGACCTCGAAGACCAGCTCAAATCCGACCTCAAAGTCACCGTCCGCTGCCTCCCGCTCGACGAGTCCTCCCTCCCGGGCACTCCAGGCCCAGGCACCTGCATCTTCACAGGCCAGCCCAGCCCCCGCCGCGCCATCTTCGCCAAATCCTACTAGCTGCTGCCTGTGACGTAAATAACTGTGTTATTTTCTTGAGGTGTAACGATTTTTATACACTCTTCCGTAATCGAATTTGTAATTACGGATGTGGTCTAGACTTTACAGAAAAGCTGCATGTTTCTTTGAAAATAAGATTACTGCGACTCTAATAGATATCATACTTCTATTATATGGCTTTAATTATGCTCTAATATTTTTCAGCTTTTCGCTAGCTCAATATATTGATTTATATTTCAAGCCTGAACTAACTATTTCAATTTCGAGGCTATTTGGACTACTATTAATATTTTCGCTTATAGGTAAAATCTTTCAGATTATATCAAGAAGGTTTCCAATAACAACCACACAAGCGCCAAATCCCAAGGGCGTTAATCATTGCCTTCTAAACATTAATAATGAAATTGATGAACATATACGTGAAATCGTAAATAACATCAAAATTGATCCTACATTATTTAAACATGCACATAAGTTTGAAACAAATATAGCCCTTTGTGTTTTGCACATGGGTGAGCACATAATTAGTTGCTTCAATAACAAATTAACTCAAAAAGATATTTTTATAAGCATTTATAAATTTGAAAACTTCGAATTTAATAAAACTAATTCAAATAAGTTAATATATATTACCCACTTTGATAGCACTAGGGACATAGTTTCATCTAGAGAAATTGACATAACAAACAAAAAGTTCGAAAGCTATGAATGCGTTAGTCTTCTACAGGCAAACAATAAAACTCTAGTAAAGTTTGATTGTAGCGACTACCAAAAAAGCAATCTGCGACCTAATGTTAACCATTATTTTGGTTTTGTTATATCTAGCAATAATATAAAACTTGGGATTATTAATATTGAATTTCACAACCACAGCTTTTTTCAATCCAAAGAAGAAATGTGCGACTTCGTAGAACGTTATCTACTTGCATTCATGTGCCTTTTGGAGTATCAGTTTCTTAAGAAAAGAATATTTACCAATATTCAAAGCCGCCTAAAACCATTCACGACCAGAAAAAATGAGCCAAACCTTAGAAAAAAGCGTTAGGCAAATTCGTCAGCAAAACGAGGCTATCTATCGAAACGTCGAGGTTTTACGTAAAAATCTGGACGACCAGGTTGCTGTGTATTCTGGTAGGCAAACTAGTGCGTCAAAGTCTTTCGCTAACGTAGATAATTCCGTAAATCGTTCTTCAGGAATCCGTAGGTAAGCGATTGGCCCAGCCCCCGCCGCGCCATCTTCGCCAAATCCTACTAATCCTTGGGCAGTGAAAACGTATCATCCGTTAGCTCAATCCATTTAGCCAGCAATGCCTGCAGCCGTTCCCTCTCTGTATTGTGATTATCCAGGAACGCTAGGTTATTAAGCTCGTAAGGATCTTCGTTGAGATTAAACAACCCAAATGGTTGATGCTCCAGGCAGATATATTTCCATCCATCCACGGTGCGCACCCCGCGCCATGTTCGGTTTAGGCAGTCAAATCGCTTTCGATAAACCTGTTGCATGAATGCAGACTCTGGTAGATTGTCTGGTGCCTGCTTATCTGGCAGCAACGTGTGCGACCAGTCTGTCCCCTGCATGGTGTCTGGTGCCTCTATGCCACACAGACCTAAAGTGGTAGGCGCAATATCCACGTGATTCATAGGTGCCTTTACCTCCCGCGGAACCACCGCTCCATCAGGCCCCTGCACTATGAAGGGAATCCTGACAGCCTCTTCCCATGGGCTGCTCTTACGGAAGTATCCGTGAGAGCCATGCATATCTCCATGATCCGAGAAATAGAAGACCCACGTGTTCTTGCTCAAGCCCTGCTCATTTAGGTGCCTAAACACCCGCCCCACATTGTGGTCCAAGTTCTCAATTTGCGCATAGTAGCCCGCCAAATCCTTTCTCGTTCTTTCAACGATCCGCCCTATCTGCGGCACATTCGGCCTTAGTGTTAATGATTCAGGTGAATAGCGCTCCATGTATTCTGGCGGCGCCACATGCGGATCATGCGGCGGCTGCACGGACAGCACAGCAAAAAACGGCTTCTCCTTGTTGGGCCGTGCGTATCGGAGCAAGTAGTCCGTTAGCATATCAGTCTCATAACCCTCTAGCTTTTCGGCAAGTGGCTCAGTGTCATCCCTGCCATTCGTATCATGCCCATGCACATAGCAATCATACTGCGCATTGTTGTTCTCATAGCCGATCCATGTATCAAAGCGTCCCCTGCGCTCTCGTGGCACATAGGTCATTCCGTTATGCCCATCTAGATGCCACTTTCCAAAATAGGCCGTCTCATAGCCTGCCGCTTTGAGCGCATCTGTTATCAACGGCATTTCTGGGTTCAGCGCCTGCGGTGTCTTGCTCAAGCACTTATGGTTGTATTGCCCGGTCAACAGCGACCCCCTGAATGGCGTACACCATGGGCACCCCGATATTGCATTTATAAAAGATGCCCCGTTCAGCGCCATCTTGTCCAAATTGGGCGTTCTTGCGTTAGGGTCACCAGCATGCCCCATGGCCTGCGCGCGGTGCTGATCACCAAAAATCCAGATGATATTAGGGTATGCATTCATAGTGTAAGTTGCCATCTTCGCCAAATCCTACCAGCTGCCCCGAAAGCAGCGAGACCATCTCGGTTTCCCAAGAGATTATCTCATCATTATAATTCTACATTCTCACTTTTATTCCCTCGCTCGCCAGATACGCTTTAGCCTGCCCAACCGTGTATTCGCCAAAGTGGAATATAGAAGCCGCAAGCACTGCGCTGGCCTTGCCCTGTTTCAGCACCTCGGCCATGTGGGCCAGATTCCCTGCCCCTCCCGACGCGATTACAGGCACCTCCACCGCCTCGCTCAGCCGCCGCGTAAGCTCAAGATCGTAGCCGCTCTTCGTCCCGTCTCGATCCATTGAGGTCAGCAGTATCTCCCCTGCCCCCAGTGAAACCACTTTCTGCGCCCACTCTATGGCATCCAGCCCGGTTGGCTTTCTGCC